>NZ_JBCNAD010000001.1:0-233385 GCF_050477905.1 Neobacillus pocheonensis
GAGCCAGGATCAAACTCTCCAAGAAAGTTGATTAGCTCATTTTGTTACGTTGGCTTCATTTCATATAGAAACGAATATTATTGTTTGTTGACGTTTTTGTTTGTTTAGTTTTCAAAGAACAATTTTACGAGACAACTTTTATATCATATCATCTCTCGCATGTGGTTGTCAACAACTTTTTTTTACTACTTATAAGCTCTCGGTGACAACTTTTACATTTTATCAACTCTCGTCGAACGTGTCAACAACTAATTAATGTTTTTTTAAAAGATTAATATTCTTGCAGACAACTTTTATATCCTAACACCATTTGCTTCAATTGTCTAATGAAAAATTTTACATTTTTTGCGAAAGGTGCCCTGTCCAAACTTTTTGATATGAATATATTGATTTTGTATCGATTAACGAAAGGATGTGAAAAGATGGGAAGTCGCTCAAAGAAAGGCAGCAGCGGCAGTAGTGGCAGCAGCGGTAGTCACAGCAGTCACGGTAGTCACGGTAGTCACGGCAACTGCAGCTGCGATAAAGATTGTTTATGTAGTCTGCTTAGTGAATTCATTCATGAGGATGTAACAATCCTTACAAGATCTGGTGATACCATTACTGGTGAATTAGAAAAGGTCACAAAGGATTGTTGCGTTAAAATCCTTGTTCCAGGAACTACAAGTCCTCCTACATCTGCAACATTAGTTGTCATCCGTTGTAAAGACATCGAACGTTTCTCAGTCCCGTTTTTATTTGGATAACTAAGCACCCACAGGATGAAGGAAGTGACGCCAAATCACTTCCTTTATCTTTCCATGAATTTTTCTAAATCGGGAGTACTGGTGATGAATTGGCTATTTCTTCTCAAAACAAACTCTGACGCGTCAGAGTTATGATGGCTGGGTTCGCTGTATCTTTGGTACGCATAATATTCCTTTGATAAAGAATACAACTTCATCCCGCTCTCATAACACTGTCTCTGAAAACCGCTATCCTCTCCCAGGTTTAGATGAGGAAAGGCAACTTTTTTTAAAATTTCTTTTCGAAAAACTAAAGATGCTCCACTTAAAAAGTACGAGCTTTTATATGGGCTTTGACCGTTTTTTAGAATTTGCCTATTCTCATGATTTGGATTATATAATCGTAATTCCTTGTTTGGATGAAAGTAAATATAAAATGTGCTTTTTCCAACCACATCTGCCTTCGTTTGAATGAGTCCTTGAAAAGCTTCATCCAGGAAATCAGTCCCGTAATAATCATCATCATCCATTTTTGCAATATAATCATAGCTGGCTAATGCAGCGCTTTTATTTAAGCATTCTCCCAGGCTCATCCCTTCAGGATACTGCAGCAAACGATAGCGTATTTTTAACTTTTCTAATAGTTCCTTTATTTCTTCCTCCTTCATTTCAGAGGAATTAAGAATGAGAAGCAGTTCTTTTTCCTCTAGAGTTTGTTTTTGAAAATTGTGAATGATATTTTTCACAAAATTCCTTCTGTTTGTACAGGCCAGCACAGAAATCATCAATTTCCACCCCTTATTTCAAACCGCTGCTCTTCTATATAAACCTAAACCAACAGGTATTCTTTTCATATTATGTAGGAAAGTGAAAAATCGAGAGGTGAATTATGAAAAAGAAAGTGTTAATTACAGGAGTAGCAGGATTTCTGGGATCCCACCTTGCAAGGGATTTAATTGAACATGGACATGATGTGGTAGGCATTGATAATTTATCCTCCGGAAAAATAACAAACATAACAAACCTCCCCGAGGACCGCTTCATTTTTAAAGAGGTTGATATCTGTTCAAGGAATCTATTAATAGATCCCGATTTGCGGAAGGTTCAGGAAATCTATCATTTAGCGTCGGCAGCATCTCCAAAATATTATCAAGCTGCTCCATTTGAAACGATTGATGTGAATACGATAGGTACAAAAAATATGCTAGATTTAGCAAGAAGAAATCAAGCCAAATTGGTGTTTACCAGTACAAGCGAAGCCTACGGCGATCCGGAGGTCCATCCACAGCCTGAAAGCTACAGGGGAAATGTTAACACGTGGGGACCGCGGGCATGTTACGATGAAGCCAAGCGGTTGGGTGAAGTGATTTGCTACGAGTATTTCCACCGCTATCAGGCAAAAGTAAAAGTAGCACGTTTATTTAATACTTATTCGCCAGGCTTAGCGAATGACGACGGCAGAGTCATTTCCAATTTCGTTACACAGGCCCTAACAGGCAGGGACATTACGGTTTACGGGGACGGCACCCAAACGCGATCGTTTTGCTATGTGACGGATACTATTAACGGATTAAAGCTGTTGATGGAGAAGGACGAAGCGAACGGTGAAATTGTAAATATCGGAAATCCTGTGGAATTCACCATTTTAGAAGTCGCCAATCTGATTAAGTTATTGACGAACTCAAACAGCCCCATCACCTTTCATCCGCTCCCTAAAGATGACCCGAAGGTACGGAGACCTGTTATCGATAAGGCAAACCAGCTTTTAGGCTGGCATCCATCCGTTAGCTTAGAAGAAGGACTGAGGGAAACCATTCAGCAATATAGGGTAAATTTATCGATCCCATAAAAAATAACCCGTTGAGGGTTATTTTTTATTATAGTAATCCCTGCATTTATAGATAAACTCAAACCACTTTTTGGCGACGTTTTCCGGTGATTGCCGCTGGCTTGCTTTTATCGCATCGGAAACGTAGGTTTGGTAGCGAATCGGGTCAGATAACATATGTTCAAGCGCGTCGGCAAATTTTTGCAATGATTCCTTCGTCCAGTCAAACGGATACTCTGTTTCTGGAGGGTGTGAATACGTAACGTCAAGTAAAATTTGACTTGAAGCAATTTCAGGTAATACCTGCATATTGGCTGCAATGATTGGGACACCGCAAGACATCGCCTCAACCACACTTGTCGCGCCTGTTTCCCATTTACTGCCGCACACCATGACGTGCCACCTGCGAATAATTTCAGGCATCTTGTCGTGAGCGATCCCAGTTATGATTTTTAAATTCGGCAGATCCTCTTTCAGCCATTCATGGGTAAATGCCGGTTTCAGTGCATGAACCATTTCAAACTGAATATGAGGAAATTTTTTGGCCAAAAAAGGAATCACTTCTACTCCCTTTTTCTCCCTTGCTTTATCAAACCCATTGTCATAACCGATCCAACCAACAGTGATTTCCTTGTTTTTCTGGCCTGGAGAAAAAAGGTGCGTATCGACAATGGTTGGAATAAGTGAGATTAACTCTTCGTTATATCCCATATCTTCCATGGTTATTTGTTTATGAAATTCAGAGATTGCGATGATCGGAACCTGCTTTGTTAATGGCTTTCCCGTATCCACAATGGGCCCAAGACTCCATTTCCTGCCTTTTTCCTTTTGGTAAGCATTGTCATAATTATTGTGGTAATGATTCCACCACCCCGGATCATCCCGTCTGATAATCCTTATTTGCGAATCTCTGTGCCATGAAGTTTGTCCTTTATATGGTGCAAAGGCAATTTGCAAATCATCCGGACATAATTCGGACAGCCATTTTGCGACATTATTCACTTCAACAATCGGACCATATTTTTCTTCCGCTTGAAAGTGAGTGGTGATGATTTTAAACTTAAACATCTTTTCCTCCCTGTCTCAATCCATAATCTTGATACCCATCAGGATGATTGTTATGCCATTTCCATGCTGTCGAAATAATATCCTCTAACGAGTAGACTGGCTTCCAATTCAGTTCCTCTTCTATTTTTTTCGCTGATGCTACTAAATAGGGCGGGTCGCCCGGCCGCCGGTCGCAAAAGGCAATGGCTGCTTTTTTACCTGTAACCGTTTCGCACTTCCGAATAATTTCCATGACCGAATATCCTTTTTTACTGCCCAAATTGTATATATTTTTACACCCATTGCTATTCAGCAATGCTTTAAGGGAAACTATATGGGCGTTGGCAACATCAAGGACATGAATATAATCCCTTACGCAAGTCCCGTCCGGTGTTTGAAAGTCATGGCCAAACACCTTTATGCTGTCTGTTTTCCCCATCAAATGGCGAAGGATATTGGGGATGAGATGGGTTTCAGGGTCATGGTCCTCGCCAATCTCCCCTGATAAATCTGCTCCGCCTACATTAAAGTAGCGGAGGATAATATACGATAAACCGGACTTGTTGGAACAATCCTCGATCATTTTTTCAAACATTAGCTTCGATTGCCCGTACGGATTTACAGGATTTAATGGTGAATTTTCGCTTAAATAACGCGAATGGGGTATTCCGTATGTTGCACAGGTTGACGAAAATATGAGTTTATCCACTCTATGCTTCATCATCATTTTTAATAGAACAGCAGAGTTGCTGACATTGTTTTGATAGTATTCCAAGGGTTTCTCTACTGATTCAGCTACTAAACAACTTGCTGCCAAATGCATGACCGCTTTGATTGGAAAACTAGTAAACACTTTATCTAAAACTGTTTCATTTCCAATATCACCCTCAAAAAAAGGCAGATCAGGAGCGACTGACCCCTGTCGGCCGGTAAAAAGGTTATCTACGACTACGACCTCAAACCCTTGCTCAATCAGTTCCTTTACAACATGACTTCCTATATATCCTGCTCCGCCCGTGACAAGTATCATCTCGTTATTTACCACCTTTTAACTTAATTCACATTCCAAATCATGAAAAGGTCCTTATTGATTTCTAATCCTCTCAAGGATAAGCCTTGCAGCCATCTCAGCGCCCTACTGTTGTTCATGATAAGGACCGCATCAATTTCATGATGTTTTAACAGGCTTAAAATTTGTTTTTCTTTATTCTGACTACCTATTTGGATAAATTTCTTCACTTGGATGGCAGATTGGGGGATGACATGCTCGGCATAAAACCTGGCTCCTTTCATGGAAGCAATGAGCAGGAATTTTGGCTCTCTACCCACGCGCGATTGCACCAGCTCCCGGATTTTTTTGGACGCAATCGTCAGCAGTTCCTGCCGATTCAAGTTTAAGTTATTATTGGTTAAAGAATTAGCTGTCACTCGATACTCATATAAAACCTTTTCCACCTTTTCAAATGGCATGATGTCGAATAAACGCAGCCATAAATCATAATCATACGAAATCTTATAAGTCGGGTTGTAACCGCCAGCCTTTTGAAAGGCATCTTTTAAAAAAACGACCGTTCCATGACAAATGTAGCAGGTATAAAACCGTCTTTGATACATGATTTCCTTGCTAATTGGTTCATTATAGCCCGCTTCTAAATCACACATATAATTCGTTACGAGACCATCTTTGCCTGGAATGCATTTAATCATGGACGAAATGCCAATTAAATCGTTTCTGTCTTCAAGATGCCCTAACAGCTCTTCTATTTTGGCCGGCCGGCTGATATCGTCGGCATCCTGTATTGAAATCCACTTCCCGCTTGCCCTTTCTATGCCAATATTTAAGGAGGCCGCTGCACCGTTATTTTGAGGTGAATGGATGACGATAACCCGGTCATCTTGAATCGAATCTAATATTTCCTTTGTATGATCAGTCGAGCCGTCGTTGACAATGATGTATTCAAAATCTTTATAGGTTTGATTCAGAATGCTCTCTATGCAATCTTTAAGATAGTCCTGCCCGTTATAGACAGCTGTAACAATCGATATTAGCATCTTTTATGATCTCCTTTTCATAAACTGAGGAGAAAATCCATTGCGTTTGATAATTGTTGATAATTCCCGTTTTTTTGCAGTTCCTCTTTTTGAAACTGAGCTGCCTTCCATTTATGTTCATCCATATTGGATGCCTGAACAAGGCCATGAGTCCCTTTTCCGGCAATCACTTGCTCTAATACCGCTTCGAGCAGCCTTATCATCACTTCAAAGAACTCTTGATACGGTTCTGGATTATCATCGAGCACTTGGTGATATTCCTTTATTAGGTCATTGCTGAAGGACCAATCCTTTCCGAGCCAAAAAATAAAGATACTGGCAGCAATCTCAAAATCATTATATTTTTTAAAAAATGTCAAGAAGTTCGGAATGCCTTCTTGATTGTTTATGACCAGATTTCTCGGATGCTCTTGGTGATAAACAAATCCGCTTGGGCTGTTAATGAGCTTAACTCCATGTTTGTAAAGACGGTAGCCGAACTCCCAATCCTCTGTTCCATATCCTAAAAATCCTTCATAGAAGCCGCCAACCTCATCAACAATCGTCTTTTTCATTGATAAAGGGGAAAATGTACAAACCCACGGGAAATGAAAACCGGTTAAATCATTACCATAAATATGAATAAGCTCCGGAAAAATCGCTTTCTTAAAGGACACATGTTTATAGGATTGCTTTTCAAAATCATCCTTTTCGAAAAGTCCCACTTTTTCCATGGTTAAGACAGGGAGCCGTTTCCAAGCATTTTGTGCATGCGCCGATAATTTCCCTAGATTTGGCCGAACCTTAGAAACAAAATCCAGTTTTTGCTGATGATTAAACCCCTTTTCAAAAACGGTATAAGAGGCGTAGTGGGAGAAACAGGTTGCAACAGTGGGTGTTTGTTCATTCAGGTGATGCTGATACCGCATCTCGATAAAGTGAGGTTCCACTAACAATTCGGCATCCAGAAAAATAATGATCTCTCCTGAAGCATGCTGAAGGCCGATATTTTTAGCTTTTGACCGGCCATGGTTGGACCGAAGGCGAATATATTGAAAGTGATAGGGGGGTTGGTAGTTTGCTAACTGACAAGAATCATCTGTCGAGGCATCGTCTACAAAAATAACTTCCATTTTTGCCGGGTCGAAAGTTTGGAATTCAAGCGAATATAGGGTATAAAGGCATTGCGGAAATCGATTATAAGAGTTCATGATGATGGTGACTTGAATAGTCATCCTATCACCTCATTCCTTTTTATAAATTCAAGATGAAATCCATCGCCATTGTAAGATGAGGATACATGTTTTGCTCTTCTAAGCTTTTCTTTTGCACAAATGCACGCTCCAGTATTTCCTGTTCCAATCCAGATATCTGAACAAGATTTGTGACCTTTCTTCTCGAAACGGTTTCTTCGAGGATGACCTCGAAAAAGCGAAGAAATGTCTCTTTAAGTTCTTGGAATTGATCAGGGTACTGCGCGCAAAGAGCCCGATATTCGCTCTCAGTGTCATTAATAAAGTATAAATCTTTGCCAAGTCTCCAGAGAAAGTAACATCCAATATCAAAGTCCCTGTACAGTTTGAAAAAAGTTAAATAATTATGATCAGATTCCCATGTGTCGCTTCCAATATTTCTCGGATGTTCCTGGTGAAAAATGCTTCCGTGTTCATTATCGATTATTTTCACACCATGCTTGTAAAGACGGTAGCCGAATTCCCAGTCCTCAACCCCGTAGCCGTCAAACCCTTCATAAAATAGCCCGATTTGATTAATGACGCTCCTTTTTACAGATAATTGGTGGGTGATGACAAACATCCACGGCATATGAAAATTATGGAACTCTCTCCCATAAACTTCAATAACTTCAGGGATATATGGTGTAGGAAACGCTAGTGCTTGATAGGATAGGTTTTCAATATCCTTTTTTTGAAAAAAACCAATCTTTTCTTGGTCTGCCCTACCTTCTAGCGATTTTTTTACAATCCTTTGTGCATGCTCGGGAAGCCTTTTAATCCCCTTTTTTGCGATTCTTCTAAAATGGGATTTTTGGATGTTTGGATAATGTGTATCGAATACGGTGTAGACCCCGTAATGATTCAGGCAAGTGGAAACAGCTAAAAGCTGATCAGTTTGATGATAGTTGTACTGTGCTTCAATGAAATTTGGGTCTACAAGAAATTCGGAATCTAGAAAAATGATAATATCCCCTTCTGACGATTCAATGCCGATGTTTTTTGCCTTCGATCTCCCCACGTTTTTTTCGGGGCGAATATATTTAAATCGAAATGGAGGTTGATAGTTTTGCAGTTCAGGAGTTTCATCAGTCGAGAAATCATCAACGAGAATCACTTCCATTTTGGAGTGGTCAAACGTTTGACATTCCAAAGCATACAATGAATATAAACATTGCGGATATTTATTAAAGGCTATAAGGATGACGCTAACTTCAATGCTCAATTTATCACCTCCGACAGTTAATGTTTTTTCCACCTGTCTTTATTCTCATCAAAGATTTCTTCAAAAATTTCTTGAATTCGATATTGAAGATCCCACCCGGGATAGTGGCTTTTAAACTTATCAAGGTCACTTATATACCAAATGTGGTCACCAATACGGTTTTGATCGGAATAGGAATACTGAAATCTTTGCCCGGTTATTTCTTGGGATAATTCGATCGCTTCCAAAATGGAAATGTTTGATTGGCGTCCACCCCCGAGATTATACACTTCGCCGCCTCTTCTTGGATTTTGAAAGATACAGTCAAAGGCCTGGATTACATCCGTCGAGTGAATGACATCGCGGACTTGTTTTCCTTTGTAGCCTAAGATGGTATACGGGATATTTTGCACATTGCATTTTACTAAAAAATTGACAAACCCGTGCAAGGGCACGCCTGATTGTTTGGATCCGCTTAAAACGCCGCAGCGAAGACAAAAGGTTTTGAAGTTAAAATATTTCCCGTACTCTTGTACCAAGATATCAGCTGCCAATTTAGAGGACCCAAACAAGGAATGCAGGCACTGATCAATGTTAAACTCTTCGCTGATCCCCTTGTAATTCGCATGATTCTGCTCGAGTTCATATCGATTTTGCCGTTCAATGAACGGAAGCTGGTTTGGCCGGTCGCCGTAAACTTTATTTGTCGATGTAAAAATAAAAACAGCTTCCGGACAATGGTCTCTCATGGCCTCAAGCAAATTCAAAGTGCCATTGGCATTTACGCTGAAATCCAAATATGGATCCTTTGCTGCCCAGTCGTGTGAAGGCTGGGCAGCTGTATGAATAATTAGGGATATATTCTCTTTAAGCCCGGAAAAGAGATGCTGGATTTTATCTTTGTCCCGGATATCAAAATCAAAATGCTTATATTTTTTATATGTTTTAACAAGACGTTCCCTATTCCAAATGGTGGACCCCTCTTCACCAAAAAAAGTCCGCCTCATATTATTATCAATACCGATAACATTGAAGCCCTGCATCAAATAATATTCTGCTGCTTCTGACCCTATCAGCCCTGAGGAACCGGTAATTAACACAACAGACATGAACGTATCCTCCAATATTCATATTGAAAAGGTCATCTTCTAAACTTATCTTCTAAACTAATCTTCTAAACGTATCTTCTGAACTAATTTTTTCCTAATATATGCTTGTTTTACTGGCATGAGTGTTAAAAGTGCCCGATACCGCCATATTTAAAACCTAACTTCTTCATTTCATCCGGATCTAGCATGTTCCGGCCGTCAAAAATAAGCGGCGCCTTCATCAGCGGCTTTAGGCTCTTCCAATCAAGTTGCTTATATTGCTCCCAGTCGGTGCAAATAATGACCGCATCCGCTCCGGCGATTGTTTCTTCCACCGTTCGGCATTGACTTGCATCCAGTTTTACAACCGGATCATGAGCCTTAATCACAGCTTTTTCCTTTGCCAGTTTTTCAATCAATTTCAGACTAGGAGACTCACGTGTATCGTCCGTGTCAGCTTTAAAGGATAGTCCCAGCACGGCTATCGTCTTATTTTTCAACTCGCCGTCCAAGTAGCGCTTGATTTTTTCAATAAAAAATAGCGGTTGTTCATCGTTTACTTTGACTACATTTTCAAGAATGGTCAAGGGATGTCCGTTTTCCTTGGCAGTCTGAATTAAGGCATTCACGTCCTTCGGAAAACAGGAACCTCCATACCCCATGCCCGCTCGGAGGAACTGGGGACCAATCCGATGGTCGAGACCAATTCCCTTTGATACATCATTCACATTAATTTCTAATTGGTCACAAACCCTAGCTAACTCGTTAATAAAGGAAATTTTCATGGCAAGGAAGGAATTCGCGGCATACTTGATCATTTCGGAGACTTTTGCTTTTGTTTCAATGATGGGGCAGCGGAAATTTTGATACAGTTCTTTCATGACCGATTTAGCTGTTTCACTCTCGGTGCCGATGATAATTCGATCTGGATGAAGTGCATCCTGAAGAGCAGAACCTTCGCGCAGGAATTCCGGATTGGAAACCACATCGAATGGAATTTGGCCTGCCTGCTTTGACGCAATCCACCCCGTCACCAATTCCGCAGTCCCGACTGGAACCGTACTTTTTGTGACGATGACTTTATAAGTATTCATGTATTGGCCGATCGATTCGGCAACATTTCTAACAAAGGTAAGGTCTGCCTTTCCATCCGTGCCTTTTGGTGTCCCGACACAAATGAAAATAACATCATTTTCTTGAATGGCTTTTTCTGTATTCTTTGTAAAAATTATATTTTGTGCTTGGATATGCTTTGTCAGCAGCACTTCAACACCCGGTTCATAGAAATATAGTTTCCCATTTTGTAATGCTTGTATTTTGCTGTCATCCAGATCAAGGCCGGTAACCCTGTGGCCCATCTCGCAAAAAATAACTCCTGTAGTCGTCCCGACATAGCCTGTTCCGACGATTAAAATGTTCACTTCTCTTTCCCCCCTTTCGGACCACAAATGAAACTGATTAATTGAACATACTCTGAACTTTTGGCGATATTAAAGCACCTGCCGTCAATTTCCAATCCATAGCTTGTATAATCTTTCGCCATCGTTTTAATGGCATCGGTCAATTGAATCTCCCCGGCGACACCCGGTTTTACATTCAAAACCTTTGTAATCGGCAGGGTTCGGGTACCATACCCTGCTGCAGGAATTATTGCCTTTCTTATCATGACAGCCCTTCCCTCCTTAAGACTAGTATTACTTTATTCCTGAACCTATTTGAAGGAAGGTTGTCCACTTTAGAAAGGGCGATAAAATGGGTACTTGTACAAGGAAAGGCATAAGTGCTTTTCATGAGGGATCTTGAACGGCGAGTGAACGGACGGTTTGCCAAAAGAGATTTCTTGAGGTAAGATGGTTAATTCATCGATGCCACAAAATCATGGAGTAAGTAGGCTAAAAGTCTTGAATACACAACAAGCCTTATACACAGATTTTCCAGTGGTTATCAACAGTCTTTCTATTCCTATCCACACACAATATGGGTATATCCACAATTTTCGGACGATTATACACAAATAATGTGAATAACTAATATGTTCCTAAACAGTTGATCACTACTATCCACAATTACGATAGACTTATCCACTTTTTCCAGAGGTTTATCCACAAAACACGTCAGAGTATCCACATTCCTACTAGTAATTATCCACAATGCGAACAAAAAAGACCTAGAGAGATATCTAGGTCTTTAGTCTGTCAGAATTATCTGTCAGAAAGATTATCATTATTTAAATCGTATTGCTCGATAATTTCCTTGAGCTCACCAGTATCACCTTTGGCATTGATGATTTCAAAGATTTGATTCAAGCCTTCGCTTATTTTATCTTCATCCTTTTTCATCTTATCGATCCTCCTCTTTTATTTTTAGGATGACCAAAAGAATACGAAACTATGACAAATGGTGTCGAAAACATTCTAATACCCTCATGACAAAGTTCGGCTTTTTTCACGTCTAGCTTTTGCTATCTTTAAAGAAAAAATAATAGGGGGCAAGCCGATGGACTTTGAAATATTGTTAGATGCCATTTTAGGAGAACGACAAATTTTCCATATAATTGAATGCCCTATTTGCGGTTTTGAAGAAATCTATTATGAACATCACGTAACGAAAAGACTAATTGGACGAGCCTGTTCTTGCTGTAATTTTGTTCAGCGGTTTGAAAAATAGTTTTTCAAAAAAAGAAGCCTAGTTTCGACTAGGCTTCTCGCTTACTACTATAATCAAACTTGTTAACGGTTACATTCTCGCCCCTAGCTCTACAGCCTTGCTATTATGGTAGCTTGATTTCACCCGTAGCTTCATCCTTAATTCCTCATCAAGGCAATCCTGCTGCAAGATTTCGTTGTGGCGGTGCTGAAGTAAATGATAAAAATATTTGCCTCGAATAAACATTTTCAACACATGAAAACCTCCCCAATTGTGATTTACATAAATCGCAGGAGTACGTCGTGTTCGGTAACTGGCGAGCATCGTCAATAGACATTAGCCCCTTTAGTTTTGCGTCACCACTTTTCAATGGCTTTGCCGTTTCGTACGATTTATGTGTTTATCAAAACTATAGCCAACAAATTTAAAAATTTAAAGAGTCTTAGGACTCAGGTAATTGGGCATTTTTCTATTTTTCACAGGGACGATTGTCTCTAATTCATAGATAATCCCAATGGAATGTTTTAAGTCAGTTGATAGTGTCCATGATGATAACAGAAGTTAATTTTAAAAAAAGGAAGTTATTCATGTTAAAATTATGGCCCATTACTTTATGTCTTTTCTTGGTTGTTATTAGTTTAACTGGCTGCATGGAAAAATTCCATTTTGCCCAAGAAGAAGGAAAAATCTCGGCTAATAAGTCTTCATCACACCCTGGCAAGAAACATTCTGAAACGGGTGATAGTATTGTGGTTGTTATCCATCCAGAAAGTATTCCTGTCCTCGTCAACAAACAAAATAAATTACCAGAGAATTATACGCCAGTGGATTTGGTGGATGCGAATATCCCTTTTATATTTGAAAAAAAATCCGAGAAGCGGAAAATGCGTGCGGTGGCTGCCACCGCGATTGAAAAATTATTCGCAGGTGCTAAAAAGCAAGGTGTAGAGCTTTTAGGTGTATCGGCTTACAGGTCACACGCCGCCCAAACGGCTTTGTTTAATAATTATGTGAAGCAGGATGGCTATAAAAAAGCAATCACCTATAGTGCTGTACCTGGAACGAGTGAACATGAAACAGGCCTTGCCATCGACGTGACCGGCGAAAATGGGACATGTGCGGCAGAAGCGTGCTTCGAAGGAACAAGAGAGGCGAAATGGTTGGATAAGCATGCAGCTGAATACGGCTTTATCATTCGGTATCCGAAAGGAAAAGACGACATAACCGGCTACACCTATGAACCATGGCACCTCCGCTATGTCGGTAAAACTATTGCTAAAAAAATCTCGGAACGTGACATCACCCTCGAAGAATACTACAACTCCGTTCTAGTCAATAATTAAGGCTCTTTTCGTAAACTTTGTTGCTTTTGGAGCTTAATAAGGTTCATTTATTAAGTTTCAAGGCAATTTTCGCAAAGGTTCTTACGAAAAGATGCCACGAACCTTTTAGTTATACGAGTTGATAAATTTATACGAAAAACATCAATCTATGCGAAAATAGCCATAATTAATCAAGTCTTGTAATAAGGGTCTCCATTTTGGAGACCCTTTTTGGTTATTTTCCTTTAATCTCTAATAGCTTTAAACGAAGATCGTTTTCCATCGTGGCTAATTCTTGTTCGGCAGCACGGCGTTTGTGACGGCCCTCTTCTTGGATTAGCAGTGTCTCTTCCAATGTGGTGATGAGGGATTCCTGCGTTTTCTTAAGGGTTTCGATATCTACTAATCCGCGCTCGTTTTCTTTCGCCGTTTCAATTGTATTTGTTTTTAGCATTTCTGCATTTTTCAAGAGAAGCTCATTGGTTGTTTTGGAAACCTGCTTCTGTGCCTCCACCGCATGACGCTGGCGAATTAACGTTAACGCAATCGCTACTTGGTTTTTCCAAAGCGGAATCGCCGTCATAATCGATGATTGAATTTTTTCCACTAACGCTTGGTTTGTGTTTTGAATCAAGCGGATTTGCGGAGCACTTTGGATGGTAATTTCACGACTTAATTTTAAATCGTGAAGCCGTTTATCCAGACGGTCAGCAAACTGAATCATATCGTTGACCTCTTGGAATTTCATCTGATCATTGGAGGCCTGGGCTTTTTGTTTCAACTCCGGAATAATTTTTTCATTCATTTCTTCAAGCTTGATTTCCCCCGCCGCAATATAGACATTCAGGGCATGGAAATATTCTTTATTGGTTTCATATAATTGCTCTAGCAATTTGATATCCGATAATAGTACGTTTTTACTGCGATCGAGTTTCACACTAATTCGGTCAATTTGCGCGCCCGTTTTTTGATATCTGGAGAGCACCTCTTGGATGGATCCGGAGATTTTTCCAAACATACGCGCAAACAAGGATGGCTTCCCATCCTTTAATTCATCCGGATTCACTTCGTTCAGTCGCTTCATTAAATCATTGATAATGTCACCGATTTCGCCAACATCTTGTTTCTGAACATGCTCGAGCATCGTATGCGAGAAGTTGAGCAATTTTCCTTGTGCCTGGGTGCCATATTGAATCATCGCCTGATGATTGGCCGGATCAATTTGTTCAGCGATTTGATACGCCTTTGCCCGGTGTTCCTCAGGTATTACATCAATCAATTTGACTGGCCTTGGCTCGCTTGTTTGTGGGACAGGGCTTTTAGCAGGCTGCAAGCCATCTCCAAATGGATCAGCGAGGATTTCATCTAAAAAGTTGCCAGATTTATTGGGTTGGATTGGGTTGTTTTCGGTCATTTTAGCCACCTATTCTCTTCAGGAAATTTAGAATCCTTTTGTTTTTTGATTGTATGTTTTGCGACATCAATTTCAAAATTTAACGTATCGATATCATCGGATATTACATGGTATAAATCCTCTTCCAAAATCTGCGTCATCTCATTTAAAGTCCGACGTGTTTCAATCAAGGATTGGTCCAGTTCCATGTTTTTTTTCGGCTGAGTCGATAAGAAGTTATATTTTTCTGTTAGTTCCACAACAGAATCTAGGTGTGAAAAATAAAATGGCTCCGCCTGATAGAATCGCTTCGGTTCCTTGATCGTCATCTTGTGTATTTTTTTAGTGATTCGAAGGATATCAATCCTCTGTTTGACAGAAGAGATATCGCGGATGGTGAACAGGTTTTTATTCAGACGATGAATTTTCCGCTTGGCTTCCGACAGGTTCTTCCTAATGTATCGGTATTCCTTCCTTGAGAGCTGATGCTTTTTTAAGAAACTCTTGTTCATAAACAGTCCTAATATTATGTGGGTTAAAATACCGCCTGCAATGCCATAGCCTAATGAAGGCAGGAAATTTTGTTCAAATGCCAAAAAGCTGACTAGCCCTGTTAAAACGGTGACGGGGACAGCCACAAATGAACGAACGATTAAAGAAAGGATAGGGTTCATAATAATCGACTCCTGACTAATATTCCTTTATATTCATACGAACATAATCATGTAAATGTTTCACATTCATTAAAAACTCCGCTTAATAAATGGATTTCCATTTACTACTTCCACAATACACGAAAAATCTCCTGCCTTCCATGGACCTCAAACGGAAAGAAATCTAGGACTTGAGACGTATTTTTGAACAAGTTTTCCCTTGTTTGTTCCGTTAAAATATTTACTATTTATTGAAAAATAGGCCGTTACCCAAGAGGTATCGCAAAAGATACATAGGCTAATAGGATACTGAGGTGAAAGGAGAAAAAAATGTATCATCCTTATAGAATGCCCATAGAAAATTATCATGGAAGCTATCATCATGGAAATCATCATATTAATCAACATCACCACCAAGGACACCATACAAATTCACATTTTGGTCTTGGACCAGTTGGTGCGGGGCTGCTAGGTCTAGGCCTAGGATAGCTCAGGACTGCTTGGAGGAGTTGGAACAGGTGGATTGGGTGGATATGGCGGATACGCTCCAGTGCCAGGCGCCGGCTATTACGGCTATGCACCAGGAGTCGGTGGAGTCGGTGGAGTCCCTGGAATCAGCGGTGGATATCCTGGTGTTGGAAATGTTGGTCTCCCTGGATATGCTCCAAATGTTGTTGGATATGGTTCATGGTCGCCCCACGAATATGGCCTTCCGAGATACTAAGTGAAATGATTAACATATTAATGGAGACATTAATGGGCATTATGGTGACAGGCACCGCTCGTGGGCACCGCTCGTGGACACTTGAGTTATTTTGTCCACTCCACGCGGACAAAAAAGAAGAGCAAGACCGATTCTATTCGGTTTTGCTCTTTTTTGATACTTTATTTTTCATAGAGTTCAATGGGCAGGCCATCTGGGTCTTTGAAGAAAGTGAATTTCTTATTAGTAACAGGATCTATTCGGATAGCCTCTACATTTATTTGGTGTCCTTCAAAGTAGACAACCGCTTCTTCCATATCGTCCACTTCAAAGGCGATATGACGTAAACCTGCGGCTTCAGGATAACCAGGACGTGCCGGCGGGTTTGGGAATGAAAACAATTCAATTTGGTATTGGCCATTTACTTCTAAATCCAATTTAAAAGAGTCTCTTTCCTCTCGATAGATCTCGCTAATGGGCTTCAGCCCTAATATCCGAACATAAAAATCCTTTGACCTCTCATAATTCGAACAAATAACAGCAATATGATGGATTTTATTAAGCTTCATGGTTTACCACATCTCCCCATAAATTTTCAATTAATAAACAGCCCTCTTGTCTACCTGCTAAAACAAGAGGGCGCATCAAACCTAAATTATATTTTTACTTTTCCTGATGCTTGTCAGCTGGTCTTTGTTCGTTTTTTCCGAAGTGATAAAAAATAGCTTCGACGATTCGTTTGGAGGCAAAACCATCACCATAAGGATTGGATGCCTTCGCCATTTGGCCATGAGCGGACGTGTTGGATAATAGCTCATCTGCTAATCCCCCGGTCAGCTGCCAGTTCATTTCTTCAGGATATGGCGAATATTTGTTATGCGTTCTGAGGCCTGCCTCTACATGACCAATTGGAATTTGATGTAAAACGCTGCAAGACTCGCCACAAACGTTGTCGTGGTGTCACCATGAACTAAAACGATATCGGGTTCTCCAAGTTGTTATGTACATTTATTATACAATTCACGATCAATATTTAAAAATTCCCAGCTAGATATAGTCCAACTATCATGATATCAAATTTAATTAGATGGTCAAAGCGATTACAAAAATGAAACTGCATTATTTTAGTTATCCTCTAAAGCTCATTGAATTTTAATCAAAGAACAATGGGATTTTTTTACTATAGATGATAAAATAGTTGGTAACTTCCATAACTGACTAAAAAACCTTCCTTAAAGCTTCCTTCACTCGATTCCACTGGATATGTTAATGAAAAGACTTAAACAAATAATGCCTTCAAGACTCTACTTATAGCGTTCTAAACACACCACCAACACCAAGAAGCATACCGGCAATAAGCTATACATACCACCACCGACGATTGTCCACCCTGGGTGGACAGATTCATCAAAATGTCCACAAACGGTGCCTGTCACCATTACTGTCACCATTAAATTTATGGGGGTTTTAGCAAATGAATTCTACACAAAAGAGAAGTAGAAAGTGGTTAAAGGTAACAGGAATTATTCTTTTGTTGGTCTTTGTTGCTATCGGTGCTTATAGTTACACGGTTTATAAGTCTTTAAAAACTGCAGTTGTAACGATGCATCAGCCGGTTGAACGGATACAGCCGGAAAAAAGGGAACAACCAGTAGCATTAGAAAAGAAGGATCCCTTCTCCGTCTTAATGCTGGGCGTTGATGAACGAAAGGGAGATAAGGGTCGCTCCGACACCATCATTGTGCTGGCCGTGAATCCGAATAATAATTCCGTTAAAATGCTGAGCATTCCTCGAGACACCCGGACTGAAATCATCGGGAAAGGCAAAGAAGATAAAATAAATCATGCTTATGCGTTCGGTGGTGTACCGATGTCCATGGATACAATTGAAAATTTCCTCGATATCCCAATCGACTATTATATGAAGATTAATATGGAAGGGTTTAAGGACCTTGTTGATTCAGTAGGGGGCGTAAAAGTCCAAAATGACTTTGAGTTTGACCAGTTTGGTTTTCATTTCGGAACAGGGGAAATTACGCTAGACGGAGAACAAGCCCTGATTTTTTCTAGAATGAGACACGATGATCCTCGTGGAGACTTCGGGCGTCAATCCAGACAGCGTGAAATTATTAAAGCAGTGATTAAAGAGGGTGCAAGCGTATCAAGTTTAACGAATTTCCCCTCCATCTTTGATGCACTGGGGAAAAATATAAAAACAAATCTTACATTTGACCAAATGGTCGATATCCAGAAAAACTATCGTGACGCCGGAAAAGACATTGAACAAATGGAAATAAAAGAAACTGGCACAATGATCAATAAAATCTACTATGGCTTGGTATCACCAGGAGAAAAACAAAGAATCCAAACCGAGTTAAAAAAACAGTTGGAATTAGAAACACCATAAAATCATTGAAAAGGATGACGAAACTGCATTTTTCCGTCATCCCTTATTTGGTTATCCTAGGCGCCCAAAATTTTCTCAACATCTTTTTTATAAGGCATAGCAGGTGCTGTACCAATTTTGGTTACGGAAAGACCGGCAACTGCATTGGCGAAAGTCATGGCCTCCCGAACAGAATGCCCGGTGCTGAGCGCGTGAGCAAGTCCACCATTAAAGGCATCACCGGCCCCTGTCGTATCAACTGCCTCTACTTTAAATCCTGGAACCAGTTCACCCTTTTCACCCCCTGTATAAAGGAACGCCCCTTTTGAGGCAAGGGTGATGATAACCGTTTCAACGCCCATGCTATGTATCTTGATCGCAGCCTCCAAGGCCGATTCTTCATCTTTAACTTCGATCCCGCTTAAGTCAAATGCTTCCGTTTCGTTTGGAGTAATATACGATACATCTGATAGAATCTCTCTTGGAAACTCCTGATATGGAGCGGGATTTAAAATAACAGGCACACCATATTTCTTTGCTAGTTTCACTGTTGTAACAACTGCTTCAATGCTTGTTTCAAGTTGAACCAATACGATTTCTGCTGTTTTGAACTTGTCCTCTGCTTTGATTACTTCATCTTCTGTAATAGTCCCGCAGGCACCTAGGGCAACAACAATGCTGTTTTCACTTTTTGCATCCACAGCAATCAGTGCAGCACCAGTAGATTGGGTTGGATCTACCTTAATATATTGTGTATTAACATTTTCTTCTTTAAAGTGTTTCAATGCAGCTTGGCCAAAAAGATCATCACCCACTTTGGTGATAAACGTAACCGCTGAGCCACACCTCGCAGCAGCTGTTGCCTGATTTCCACCTTTTCCTCCAGGTCCCATCTGAAACGGCCCTCCAAGAACCGTTTCCCCCGGCTTTGGAAGATGCGGTGCTCGGCTCATCAAATCCACAACATAACTACCCACTACAACAACCTTAGACATATTCTCTCACCTCAAATAATGACCTACATTCCTATGCTTTAACTTTAACACTAGCAGATTTGACCATTAGAAAGAAATAATTGAATATAAAATTTCATTGATGTTAGTAAATATTCGCTTCAAAATAAAAAGTAGCTTAGAAAAAAAGACACTGTCAGAAAGGAGAATTAAAATGATTTGGCTTTATTTCTTTTTGTCTTATTTAATTGGCTGCATCATGTTCGGATTTTTACTCACAAAAGCTTTCTATCATAAGGATATTCGCCTGCAAGGGAGTGGGAACGTCGGGGCGCGGAATGCCGGGCGCCTTTACGGCAAAAAGGCTTTTGTTATCACTTTTCTTGGCGATGCTTTTAAGGGTGGGCTAGTTATTTTCGTTGGACGTTACCTCGACCTTACAGAACCATTTCAATTAATCGGCTTGGCCCTTGCGATAATTGGTCATTTAAAGCCCATTACCCTTAAGTTTAAAGGAGGCAAGGGAATTTCAACATTCATTGGTGGGATAATAGTCTTCGAACCGCTCCTAGCACCCATGATCGTCCTAGCCTTTCTCATCACCTATCCTTTTACCAAAAGCTTCACCTTTTCAGGATTAGGAGCGTTTCTTCTCATTCCAGTGTTTTTATTTATTAATCATGATAATCTGACAATTGGCGCACTGGCAGCCGTTATTCTTGCCTTAATACTTCTAGCACACTCTGAAAATATCAAAGAAAGATTGAGAAAATAATTCCCAATTACACTTCCCCATTCAACTCAACCGCTTCATAAATACTTTTATCCGTGATGCATTCGCTTGCCTGGAGGTCGGAAATCGTCCGGGCAAGGCGGATGATTTTGATTTGTGTTCGATTGCTGAATCCCCTCTTAAAAGATAACTGTTGGAGGTTTCGCTGTTGCTCCCACGTCAAGGGGCTTGTCCTTACAAGCACCTCATAAGAAACCCTGCCATTGCAAACCTGTTCCCCATAGCGGTCATATTGCCGCTTTCTAGCTTCATCCACTCTTTTTCGGACAATCGTGGAGGGCTCCCTTACCTGCTCCATCATTGCTTCACTAAAATCAACCGGTCTTAATGATAGATTAATATCAAACCGATCCCGAATCGGACCTGAAAGTTTATTTTTATAAGCAAGAACCTGCTTCGGTGTGCAGGTGCAGTAATGGATATTCGAGCCTTCATATCCACAAGGGCATGGGTTCATGGCAGCCAAAAATATAAATTCAGCGGGATAGGTAATCGTCGCATGGGTGCGGTTAATCGTAATCGACCCATTTTCCAATGGCTGCCTTAACATATCCAATGTTTTTTTCGAAAACTCGCCGATTTCGTCGAGGAATAATACACCGCGATTGGCCAATGATATTTCACCTGGTTTAGGATATTGACCGCCGCCAATAATGGAGACACCTGAAGCGGAATGATGAGGATTTCGAAAAGGAGGCACAATGGTCCGAGGATAAGCATTCCGGCTTAGTTGATATAAGCTGATCACTTCGAGTAGGGCTTCCTTACTTAATTCAGGCAAAATCGTCGGAAAACTCCCTGCCAACAGACTTTTCCCACAACCCGGCGGACCCGTCATTAAAACATGATGTTCACCTGCGGCAGCAATCTCAAACGCATGTTTCGCGCTGCCATGACCAATAATCTGTTGAAAGTCAAATAAATCCGTGCCCTTGAAACTAACCTCTTCTTTATTTTTATATAGAGGAGGAATCCATTCGCCAGACAGGTGCCCAATCACATCCTGCAGGCATGAAACATAAACGATATCTACCACTTGTAAATCTAGCGCCGGAAGAGCCTTATCATAGGGCAAATATAGTCTTTTAATTCCAAGCCTTTTAGCTGCAAGCGCGGCAGGCAGCATTCCTTCAACTGGCTGTATCGAACCATCCAATGACAATGCTCCAAGAAAACCAGTTTCAACAGGAATGACCATGTCTAATTCATGTAAGCTCATTAATAGACTAATTGCCATCGGCACATCAAACATCGGCCCAAATTTCTTTTGGTCAGCGGGCGATAGATTGATGGTTATTTTTTGACCAGACAAGGTGTAACCTAAAGAACGAAGGGCCGCAATGATGCGTTCCTTTGATTCCTTCACCGCCGCATCTGGCAGCCCGACGATTTTAAACGAATCAGTCCCAACATAGGTGCCAACCTCGACATTCATCCGGTATCCTTCCATTCCCTTAAGGCCAATGCTCGTCACGCGCGCCCACATTACAACATCACCTTTTCGCCCATATAGAGCTTTCCATTTTCCCAGAAAAATTTATCATTCCATCGTGATTTCATATATTGCTTATAATGCTGCGGCTGGGGGTGAGGAAAATAGGCAAGAAGTGGTTGCGGATCAATGAGCGGAACATCGTTAAGGTTGAGATAGGCACGATAGCTGCTCCACGGATAATCCTCCGGACGGCTAACCATTCCGGCACTCACAGGATTCATGTGAATATACTTACTGACATCGAGCTCATATTCTGGGGAATTAAGCAATTCAGCGCCAAAACGCTTTTCAAACACATGCCCTGAATACTTGTATTTTTTATTGAAAAATTTCGCGTATTTCGTATTGAGGTTTTTCATGATAGTACTAAGAGGAGATTCCAGTGTTTCAAGCTGGAGATGGATATGATTGGTCATTAAGCAAAAGGAGTGGAGAATGAATGGGTAATAAAGCCTTGTTTCTTCTAGTAAATCGAGGTATTTTTCATAATCTTCATCGTCATAAAAAAGCGAACTTTTCCTATTTCCTCTGCTAGTCACATGATATTTCGCACCTGCAAACCACATTCGAGCCCTGCGTACCACAGTCCATCACACCTTTTCTATTTTATACTACTATTCATTATACTCGGTTCCCCCCACTCGATTAGCAATATCCGGAATATTTAACAAAATGTTCAAAGCTGAAAACGCCCAAGCAGTCGAATGTATAAAAAGTCCTGCATGCTAATATTTATTTAATATAACATCTTACACCTAGGGGGTATGTCTCTGAAAACGGTAAGAATTATTCAATGGCTGATCGGGATTCTCCTTCTTGTATACGGCATTTATCTGATTTTCGGAACGCAGGAGTTTTTTGGGACCATTTTAGTTATCGGCGCTTTTTTAATTTTCCCAAGTGTTAAAAAAAGAGCGCATTCCAATGATTTCTACGAAAATAATGATAATAATGATTACTCTAATGATAATGACAATGATGGCGGGGACAGTGACGGCGGTGGAGATTCAGGCAGAGATTAATATGAAAAATGTCCCCGAATTTGGGGACATTTTTATTTGGCTTTCGTAAAAAAGTACAGAAACCACACCGCATGATTTTGCTCATCGGCCGCCGCTCTTCGAAACGTCTCTTTAACAAATGAATCAGTCGCACCATCCGCAATTTCCATATAAAAATCAACGGTATGCTGTTCATCCTGCAGGGCAAATTCCACTCCGGCTACATAAGTATCAGGACATTCCTCTGTTATTTTTGGCTGAGGCTGCCTGCCCGTTAGACGGCTATAAAGCTGAACAAATTGCTGATAATGCTTCACCTCATCCTCACGAATTTCAAGGATTTGTTTCCGTTGCTTTTCACTAGAGGCCAACTTGGCTAACTTAGCATAGCAATTGATCGCACTATACTCACCATTTATTGCTTTTTCAAGATTACTTATCAACTTATTGGGTTGCCTGTTTAAAGCATCGTAGTAATTGGTGTAAGGATACATAATACAGCCCCTTTTCATTCTCATTGTATATCTTACGGGCATTTAACCTTTGGGTGCTTTTTAGAGATTAACAAATTTCGTCTCCCCTCCTCTAAATTCCAACAAGATTTCCCTTATTCCCCGGGAAACTTTCAATATTCGACCCGTTCTCCCTCCATTTGCCAATTTATAAAAAAGAATGTCGATTTTCCCTTCACATAATAAAAAACATGTGAATTCGGCTGGCAGCAGTCCTAATGCTGCTCAAGGGATTGAAACCTATTATAATTCCGTTGATGGTGTCATGCCTGAGGAAAGCAAACAACTTACCACTTACCTTCAGAACGAAGTCATCAAAGCAACTGGCGCGGTCACAAGAGGAGTAAAGGATGAAAGCTTCCGGGTGATACGAGACAACGCGGCACCTGCGGTCTTAGTGGAAATCGTCTTCATCACCAATACCGGAGAAAGGGCCAACCTCACTAGCGACATCTACCAAAACAAGCTCTGCAATGGTCTGCTGAACGGATTATTGAAGTTTTTCAAACAGTAAAAATAAAAAAGCATTGACATTACGGGCGCAAAATCCGTATAGTCAATGCTTTTTTTGGTGAAACAGTTACTAATAAGAAATGGTAACATATACTTTAATAATGCCATTTTGTTGATATTAGTAATGCTAGAGGAGGTTTTCATCATAAAAAAATCGTTATTGGTTTTACTTACTAGCTTTTTAATCCTGCTTGGTGGGTGCTCTATGTTGAATGATGCTAAAAATACGCTCACATATATCAATGAAGCAACGGAATATTTAGACAAAGCGACTGCTTTTGCTAATGATGCCCCGTCCCTTGCTCAGCAAGCTGTAGGAAATCAGCAGGCAGCCAAACAACTTGAAACGCTGCTGAAGCAAATGAAGCAAGAAATTCAGTCCTTTAATCAACTGCAAGCACCGGATATGGCCGTTGACTTGCACCAGCAAATTGTGGATCAAAACAACAAACTAATCGATGGAATTAACCTATACTTAAATAATTTCAAGAACGGCCTACTCGACCCATCCGTGCTTTCTAACACTGAACTCTTTCAAACTGTTCAAGACATCACAAGCATCATTAATCAAATTAAACAGCTTGGTCAGTAAGCTAATTTAAAAAAGGCCCTCATCACACCTAAATGTGATGGGGCCTTATACTTTACCCAACCTTATTTGGAACACAGCACCACCTTGCTCGCTGCTCAACGCCTTAATCGTTCCACCGTGTCCTTCAATGATGGCTTTGGTGATGGCGAGACCAATTCCTGATCCTCCTTCTTCACCGCTATAGAATCGTTGGAATACCTTGTCCTCCTCCCCAGATGCAAGTGCCAGCCCGGGTCCATCGTCCGTAACTTCTATCATAACAGCCTGTTGTTGACCGATACTGCTTTTCACGATAACTACCGATTTCGCATACCGGATGGCATTCCCCAGCAGATTGATGAGGGCACGCTTCATTTTTTCCCGGTCGACCATAACAGGTTTGGAGATAGACCCCTCGACGATAATATCAATTTCCCGCTGCTCGGCCAACGCCGCGACACTTTCCACAGCCTCCCAAATGATAACCTCCAGTGATTCGTTCTTGAACACAAAGCTTTCCTCCACACTCTCAAGCTTTGCCAAATAGGTAATACCTTCCACAATCCGCTTCAAACGCTGGCTTTCGGCAATAATGACATTTAAGCTTTTGTTGACATCATCACCGGTGACGATTCCATCCAAAATGCCCTCTGCATTTCCCTGGATTGCCATTAACGGTGTTTTTAATTCATGCGAAGCATTTTGAAAAAATACTTTTTGGTCTTCATCATACTTCTTCAGCCTCTGCGACAAAGCATTGAAGCTTTCGGCCAACTCACCAATTTCATCCTTCGACGCAAGGTGAATCTCCTTATTCACCCCTTTCAACGAATAGTTTTTCATATACTCGCTAAGAGTTCGAATTGGCTTGGTAATCCCCCTTTTGAAAAATAAACCTAAAACCACGGCGATTAAGGCCGACAAAACTAAACTAAACAGCTGTGACCTTCGCATCAGCCGGTTCAATTCCTGCACCTGTTCAAGTCTTGCCACTAAGGTAACATACCCACGTGTCTTTCCATTTTTCGATTGGATTGTTACCGTTTCAGAAACAAAATTCCGACTTGTCCCTTGTCTAAATTCTTCTAATGCATCATTCTTTAAATCGGTATAAATAATCTTCTGACGTGCTGACCAAATGATCATTTTTGATGACAATAACCGCTCGGTCACAGCCAGCGCCTTTCGATTCGACAGTTTATCCTCAATCGCCGCACTTGAGAGCGCCGACTTGCCAAGCAATTGGCTCATTACCTTGGCTTCCTTCGCCAGCTGCTGTTCAGTTTCGTGTATCAAATAGCGCTGCGAGATAAAGCGAAACGATAAGCTAGTAATAATAAAAATGCTGATAATCAATAAAAAATATGTGAATAAGAGCTTTGAGCCTATTTTCATATTACTCATCCAATCTGTACCCATATCCCCAAATCGTCGACAACGTCACCATTGATTGGTGCTGTTCTAATTTTTTTCGGACCCGCTTCACCAAATCGTCGATAAGCCGCCCGTCTCCGGCGAATTCATAGCCCCAAATAAACTCGAGCAGTTCCTCTCGTGTGAACGGCTTCCCCCTATTTCGCGACAAAAAGCTGAACAAATCGTACTCCTTTGTCGTCATTTTGATTTCCTGTCCGTCTTTTTCTATGTATCGCCGCTCTATATCAATCTTTACATCTCGTATGTTCAAGATTTGCGTGCCAATGGCGGTCATTTTCTCAAGCCTCTTAAAGATATTTTTGATTCGAACCATCAATTCACGTGGACTGAAGGGTTTGGTCAGGTAATCATCCCCGCCAAGCTCCAAGCCTAAAATCCGGTCAAATTCCCCGTCACGTGCAGAGACAAAAATAATCGGAATATCGTTCACCCGGCGAATTTCTTTGCAAAGCTCAAGTCCGTCGAGATGAGGCATCATAATATCAATAATCATCAAATCCGGACTAAGTCGAAGCATCTCTTGAAAAACTTGTCTGCCATCTGAAAAAAGTGTCACCTTGTAGCCTTCATTTTCGATATATTTCTGCAAAATATCGCGAATATTCTTCTCATCATCCACGACAAAAATATGCTTCATCTCCGGTTCACCTCGCCTTCATTATATAATAAAGAAGAGATAGCATTGAAACACTATCTCTTCGTAATGGTTATTTTAAAATCCCAATCATCTTATCCAGTTCAGCTAGTTTTTCTTTCATTTTTCCATTTATGTTTTGTTGAGTAGCAATCAGTTTTGAGAACTGCACACTGCCTTCACCTTTTTTCAACGCTTCCTTAAGTGCCTTTCGTTCATCTTTTCCTTCTTCTAAAAGAGTCTTCATACCACCGTTTAGCGCCTTCAATTGCTTTTTCACTTCTCTTGCCTGCTTCATATCTTCTTTATTACCGCTTTGTTTCGCGCCAATCACTAAGTCGAGAAGCTGGTCCTTTTTTTCAACGGCTTGTTTCTTTAAGTCAAGGCGCTCCTCACGCAGTTGATTGACTTGGTGAATTTGTTCCTTAAATTGGCTTAGAACCTGAAGCCGTTTTCCAACATGATCCGCTTTTGCTTCTACTTTTGCCGGTTGATTTTCAGCGGCAGAAACACTCTGGATACGATAAACTCCGCCTAACAGCATAAGTGCGCCAATCCCGACAATCAATCCTTGTTTTAATTTCATTTCCATCGCTCCTTTCCTTTACAGTATAGACAAGGAGTGTGGCAGAACTTCGGAACAAATGTGTGAAAAGTGTGTGAAAATGGGCAGTGCATTAAAAAAGCCTTGCCTCATGTTTCATTTAGGCAAGGCTAAATAAATTATTTATCAGTTAAAGCACTATACGCATTGGCTTCGCCAGAGCCGAATAGCTCATCGTGGCCAACTTTACCGTAATCAAGTGCTGTCTTTTCAATCAGTGCCTTGACTTGTGCTGGAGTATAGTCTGGGTGAGCTGCCTTAATGACACCTGCAATTCCAGCTACTTTTGGTGAAGCCATGGAAGTGCCGTGAAGGTAGGCGTATCCTTTATTGTCCACCATTGTAAAATACTTAGGTAAGTATCTAGGCCAAGTTGACAGCGCACGATAAGTAAAATCACGGTCACCTAAAATCCGTGTAGCATCATATTTTGGACCGTTGTCTCCACCAGGAGCAGCAACATCTATAAAGCTATTACCATAGTTCGAATAGAATGCTAGCTTATTCGTTGACCACATATTGGAAGATGCAACCGTAATCACTCCTGGGACAGCGCCTGGCACATCCACTGTTACGCCTTTGAAAACAACACTATCACCACCATAGTTGACATTCAAATAGTCAGTAAGTGACTTTTTATCAGCATAATTCAAAGAATCATTCCCCGCTGATGCGACAACAGTAACGTTTTTATTTACAGCATATCGGACAGCCCGCTTCCAAAGAAGCAAATCAGCAATATCACTATAACGCGTGCCGTCAACATAATACTTCAAATTATCGAAACCGCCAATAGACATATTGATAACATCGACTCCATCATTGGCAGCTTGAACGATTGCCGCAACGATTGGTGAAGTAGGAGCGCTTCCAGAAGCATCAAAAATACGGTAAGCACGAATTCCTAAGTTCGGACCTACACCTTTAATTGAACCATTTCCGGCGATAGATCCAGCAACATGAGTGCCGTGACCGTTTGTATCCGTTACATCAGTAGTAATTCCTTGTTCTCCCGGGACGTCCCCATAATATCCCCCCTTTGGAACGAAGTTTTTACCACCGATAAAGTTTGCGGCTAAATCAGGATGTCCGGCATCAATACCAGAGTCGATTACTCCAACAACTGCCTTATGAGCTACTTTACCGTCAGTTGTTTTAGTCCCACCTGACTCTAATGCGAACGATTTCCCTTCACTCGTTAAATGACGGATATCCCATTGCGAACTCCAGTATGTACCGTCAGCATCTTTTTTAATATCGACTGACTGTCCATCTGCCCCTTCAGGATTACCATCCTCTAATTTGTAATCCCTTTCAGTATTAGCCGCGACAATAGTTCCGCTCGACTTCAACTGACTAAGGAAATTAGGATTTGAAGATCGAACTTCCACTCCGCCAACCTCAGGCATAGCCCTTACTACCTCTCCGCCAGCACTCTTAATTTCAGCAAGATAGTTTTTAGGTAAAGACTGACTATAAGCAATCAAATAATTTTTACTTACAGTCTGTGTACTCGCAGATGTGTGAACACTAGTTGAAAAGCCTAATAAAGACATTGCTAAAACACTGCTGGCGACAATCGCCATTCCCCTTTTTTTCTTCTTCAAAAGCAAAACCTCCTCTATATTTGTCCCAACATTGTTAATTTTAAGTTGATAGATTCCACTTTGAAAACAAATTCTTCTCGATAAAAAACGACATGGCTTGCAGAACTTGCCTAAGTATGTCTTTATATAAAATTTCTAAGAAACTAACAAAATTTCATTTCTAGTCATAATTCCTTCTTTTTCACCAAAAAGACCTCTCTGCCATGGCATTCTCCATAGACTGAGAGGTCCTTTCTATTATTATTTCATTTTTGTACCAGCGCTATATTTCACCTTTAGCACTAATATTGTTAACGCCAAAATTAACGTAATAAAGTTAGCTATGATAATGGGGATATCATTGATAAATAGTCCATATATCAGCCATAACAACACACCCGCGGTGAACATGCCGTACATGATAAATGAAATACCTTCTGTGTTCTTCTCCCTAATCGTTTTGATCGCCTGCGGAAGAAATGAAAGTGTTGTTAAAATTGCCGCCAAATAACCGAATAAGGATATAATATCCTCCATTGTCCTGCCTCCTATTTCCTTATGTAAAAATAAATATGAAACAACTCATGTCTGACACCGAGGCACCTCTTCCATTATACTATTATACAACACTGCATATCTTAAATGATGGTAATATAATGGCATTTTTTTGAAAGGGGAATTTCCCATGGAACAAAACGGCATTTTTCATTCCGTATGCCCGCTTGACTGCCCAGATCAGTGCGGATTGCTTTTACATAAAGAAGACGGAAAAATCGTTAAGGTCGAAGGTGACCCAGGGCATCCGGTGACGAAGGGTCATATCTGCAACAAGGTACGAAATATGGCGGAACGGATTTATGATGATAAGCGACTGAAATATCCTATGAAACGTGTTGGCCCAAAAGGTGAAGGAACGTTCACTCGCATCAGTTGGGAAGAAGCCATCCAGACCATCACCTCCCGCTGGTCGCACCTGATTGAAACGGCCGGCCCGGAAAGTATTCTTCCCTACAGCTTTTACGGGAACATGGGCAGACTCAGCGCCGAAGGAATGGATCGCCGCTTCTTCCATCGCCTCGGCGCTTCCAGACTGGATCAAACCATCTGCTCCGTCGCCGGCTCCGTTGGCTATAAATATACGATGGGCGGCAGCCTTGGAATCGACCCGGAGGATACCATTCACTCCAAGCTGATTATTTTTTGGGGTATCAATGCCGCCAGCACCAACATGCATCAGGTTGCCCTCGCACAGAAGGCACGCAAGCAAAATGGCGCCAAAATCATCGTGATCGATGTTCATAAAAATCAAACTGGCAAACTTGCAGACTGGTTTATTCCGATTCTACCAGGAACCGACAGTGCCCTCGCACTCGGACTCATGCAAATCTTGTTTGCCGAAAACATGGTCGACGATGACTTTCTCAAAAACTATACGGTTGGACACGAAGAACTGCAGGAGCATGTCGCTCAATACGACCCGGTCACTGTTGCTGAAATCACTGGAGTCCCTGTTGAGGACATTTATAAGCTGGCACGGATGTATGGGGAAACGGCACCTTCGTTTATTCGGATCGGGAACGGTCCGCAGCATCACGACAATGGCGGAATGTTCGTTCGAACTGTCGCTTGTCTGCCAGCTCTTACCGGCCAGTGGCTTGTCAAAGGCGGCGGTGCAATTAAAGGAAATTCTGCCTATCTAGCACCGAATACTGAATACCTGCAGCGACCTGATCTTTTGAAAAATAGAAACACCCGCGTGGTGAACATGAACCTCCTTGGAGAAGCGCTTTTAACCTTAGAGCCACCGATAAAATCACTCTATGTGTACGGCTCAAACCCGGTAGTTGTGGCACCTTCTAGTCATAAAGTGAGAAAAGGTCTTGCCCGTGAAGATTTATTTACCGTCGTTCACGATTTATTTTTAACAGATACAGCCAAATATGCGGACATTGTATTACCGGCAACGTCATCGTTCGAAAATACGGATTTTTATACATCCTACTGGCATCATTATGCGCAGCTGCAAAAGCCAGTCATCGAACCAGTTGGTGAAGCAAAATCGAATGTCGATGTTTTCCGCCTGCTCGCTAAGTCCATGGGATTCGGCAGCGAACCAGCCTTTACTGAGACAGAAGCGGAGATGATTCAAGGTGCGCTGGATAACCCGCGGAATCCATATTTGAAAGAGATAAACTATGAAGTGCTAGCCGACCAGCATTATCAGAAAGCCGCGGTGAAACCATTGTTTCTAGGTACACTTCCGACTCCAAGCGGAAAAATAGAATTATATTCTGAGAGGATGAAGGCGGATGGTTACCTGCCGCTACCAACCTATCTCCCGCTAGTGAATGATGGGAATCATCCTTATCAATTTGTTCCAGGGCCAAATCATAATTTCTTAAACTCTACTTTTTCTAACAATAGTCGGCACATCGAGCTGGAAAAAGAACCACGTTTGCATATGAACCATAAGGATGCCCTAGATGAAGGTATTGTTGACGGCGAAACAGTCCGCGTGTGGAACGACCGTGGGGAATGCGAGCTGAAGGTATTAGTTGGAGATAACGTCCTTCCCGGAGTGGTTGTCAGCCAAGGACTTTGGGCAGACGCGAATGGCACTAAACAACTAGTAAACACACTAACCCCTGACCGGATTGCCGATATGGGAGGCGGCGCCACCTTCTTTTCTGGCCGTGTCAGCGTTGAAAAAATTTAATTTTTGCAAACAAAAGCTCCCAGGCTATGTCACTCCGGGAGCTTTTGTTAGTGGTACTAACTTTATCAAATACACGTTAGCTTGCCTTATAGCCCTTTCCCATCATTTCGTGGACGTTATGGACGGTTACGTAGGCATTTTCGTCGATTTCTTTAATGGTATTTTTTAGTTGGACGATTTCTTGCTTATTGATGACGATGTAGAGTACTTCCTTGTTCTGTCCGGTGTAACCGCCGCGCCCGTCCAAAACGGTCAGACCACGCGACATTTTATGGGTAATCCCCGCCAACACTTCCTCTGGTGTGTTGGAGATAATCAATACCGCGACTCTCTCATCGAGCCCTTCCACAATAAAATCAATTGCCTTCGCTCCAACATACACAATCAAAAGCGTGTACATCGCCTTTTCTAGCCCAATGATAAAAATCGACCCGGCGACGACAATAATATCAATAATGAGAATAGATTTCCCAATGCTCCACCCGAAAAATTGCGTCGTCAGCCTTGCTAAAATAGTTGTCCCGCCCGACGTCCCGCCAGCGCGAAAAATAAAACCGATCCCGGCCCCCACTAATAATCCGGCGAAAAGTGAAGCCAAAAGGGTATCATTGGTTAATCGCCTTCCAATATCCTCTGTTAAAAACAGAAACCCAGAACAGGCAGCTATCGAGATTAAGGTATAAACAAAGGCTTTTTTCTCAAAAAATTTATATCCAACTACAATCAGCACGGCGTTCAGAACAAAGTTCACGACTCCTGGTGACCAATCAAACAAATAGTGGGCAATGATGGTAATCCCTAGAAGACCACCTTCCGAGAGGTGATTAGGAATTGTAAAAAAGTTAACCCCAACCGCAAAGATTAACGCCCCCACCATGATGAAAAGTATATCCTTAATCAGTTTCCTCATAAAAATGCCATCCTTCTATAATAATGCTAATGCTTAAACGTAACCGCTAACAAACCTATCTTCTTATAATGATACAACAAAAAAGGATGCCCTAGTACTATAGAACACAAAAAGAGTAGAGACGTTGAACTCTACCCTTTTTAAGCGTTGCAGCTTGATAATTACCCTTGATTAAATAAATAAATTTAGCGATAAAAAAAGAGAAGAGCATCATCACTCCTCTCCTAATACCTTAATATTTCTGCCCCTTGTGCCATCTCCAAGCATCGCCAATGATTTGTTCTAGGCTTCTTTCTGCTTTCCAGCCTAATTCATCAAAGATTTTCGCTGAAGATGCTACGAGTCTTGCCGGGTCGCCATCACGGCGGTCGGCCATTTCTACGTTGGCTTTTATTCCTGTTACTTTCTCACAGGTCTCAATGACTTCCTTAACAGAATAACCAAGTCCGTTTCCTAGATTGTATGTTTCAGCGGACTTAGTCCCAGAAAGAAGCGCCTCAAGTGCAATGATATGGGCAGCTGCTAAATCGGTGACATGGATGTAATCGCGGATACACGTACCGTCCGGTGTATCATAATCATCCCCAAACACGGACACCTTTTCCCGTTGACCTAATAATTGCTGCAGTACAATCGGAATTAAGTGAGTTTCTGGATCGTGACTTTCACCAATCACGGCAGATTCATGTGCTCCCGCGGCATTAAAGTACCGAAGCACCACATATTGGAGACCATAGGCTTTTGAAAAATCAGCTAAAACCTGCTCGACCATTAGTTTAGAATGACCATATGGATTAATCGGTGCAGTGACTGTCGATTCATCAATGATCTCCACATTTGGAATGCCATAAGTCGCAGCCGTAGAGGAGAAAATAAAGTTTTTCACATTGAATTTCACCATAACCTTGAGCAAGGTCAAAGTGGATGCCACATTATTTTGATAATATTTCAAAGGATCAATAACAGACTCTCCTACCAGACTGTTGGCTGCAAAGTGCATAACTGCCTTGATCGGATAGCTTCTAAAGATCATTTGCAAATCTTCTTCATTGCCAAGATCTCCCTTAACAAAAATAGCCCGGCTATCAACAGCCTCACGATGGCCCGTAGACAGGTTATCCAGCACAACGACCTCTTCTTTTTCGACTAATTCCTTCACAAGATGGCTACCAATATAACCAGCACCGCCGACAACGAGAATCATAGTTCATTTCCCCTTATATTAAATTCATATACCCTTAGTATTATAGCACTTTAGTGCAAGGGCCGCTTGTCTTGGGCATTTGCTAATAATTCCCTTTCAAAAAATCCCAAGGTGCCAGACACCAATTTAATTTGAATTTTCTCACTTTCCCTATTAAAATCAACTCTAAGAGTGTTTTTTATTTTGAGGAGGCCCCTAATGAAACTGAGTCATGAAGAAATTGAGATATTAAAAATTATTGAGGAAGACCATAAACTTTCTGTTGAAACCATTGCATCCATGGTCCTTAGCAGCGAGGAAAAGGTAAAAGGTATTATTGAAAAATTAGAGCAAGAAAAAATCATCATCAGCTATCCAACTTTAATCGATTGGAGCAAAGTCGAGGGCCAGGAAAATATCATTGCGATGATCGATGTAAAAGTAACCCCGAAGCGTGGGGTCGGATTTGATGAGGTAGCGGAGAGAATCTATCGTTTTCCAGAAGTGACATCCCTCTATCTCATGAGCGGCGCCTACGATTTATCGATTACCGTTGAAGGAAAAACAATGACCCAAATCGCCACCTTCGTTTCGGAAAAATTATCTACGATTGAAAACGTTATTTCGACCACCACTCATTTCATGTTGAAAAAATACAAGCATGACGGGGTTATTTTTGGCGGCAGCGATGACAGGGATAAACGAATGGTGGTAACACCATGAAACAGGATTATGCCCATTATCTTTCCAACACAGCGAAAGAGCTCCAACCGTCCGGCATAAGGAAATTTTTCGATTTGGCCGCAAGCATGAAAGACGTGATTTCACTTGGCGTTGGGGAACCCGACTTTATTACGCCCTGGAATATTCGCGAAGCTGCCATTTTATCATTAGAGCAAGGTGAAACAGCCTATACGGCGAACCCGGGCTTATTGGAATTAAGACAAGAAATCACAAACTATCTCGGAACCAGATTTGAAGTCGAATACGACCCAAAAAATCAAATCATTGTAACAATCGGAGCCAGCCAGGCCATCGACCTTGCTTTTCGCGCGATCTTAAACCAAGGCGATGAGGTCCTGATTGTGGAACCAGCCTTTGTTTCTTATGCACCTTTGGTGGCAATAGCAGGTGGTACACCTGTCGCCCTGCCAACTTCGCCTGCGAACGGGTTTAAATTAACATCAGAGCAGCTCGAGAATGCAATTACAGAAAAAACAAAAGCGATTTTGCTTTGCTTTCCGAACAATCCAACAGGCACTTCTTTAAACAAGGAAGAACTGACGGAAATCGCAAGAATCGTGGAGAAGCACGATTTAATTGTCATCTCGGATGAAATCTATGCGGAACTTACATACGATGAAGTTTTTACTAGCTTTGCCGCGATTGAAGGCATGTATAATCGAACGATTTTAATCAATGGTTTTTCCAAAGGCTTTGCCATGACAGGCTGGCGCTTAGGTTTTCTTGCCGCTCCAGCCCCCTTTGTGGAAGTCATGCTAAAAATATTCCAATATACGACAATGTGCGCGCCAACGATGTTGCAGCATGGTGCGATTGAAGCCCTTCGCAACAGTTATCACGAAGTGGAAACGATGAAACGGAGCTACCGTAGAAGACGGAATTTTGTAGTACAAACGCTGAATAAAATCGGATTGGATTGTCATATTCCCGGGGGTGCCTTTTATGTATTTCCATCGATTAAAGCGACCGGCCTGACCTCCGAACAGTTCGCCGAAGAGTTGCTGATGCAGGAAAGGGTCGCGGTCGTTCCTGGTCATGTTTTTGGCGAAAGCGGCGAAGGCTATATTCGTTGTTCGTATGCTACCTCGATGGCCCAGCTTCAAGAAGCGCTGAAAAGAATGCAGCGGTTTTTGGAGTCGAAGGGTGTATTTGCGGAAAATCCCGAGGAGATACTCAAATAAATGTTAAATGCCCAATTCCGAGTGTGGAATTGGGCTTTTTCTTTTTTGATTAAAGGGATAATTTCGAAATGTTGAAGTTCAAATGAAGCATTCTGGTGGGGGTTACTTATAGCTGAAGGTGAAATTTAAGTTTTGCTAATTCTCTTTCATTTCTGGCTGATTTTTCCCAGATATGCTCCTGTTCTGCCCTGATATCAGTAAGGATATTAAGAATTTCAGTAAATTTCGCCTCATTTTTGGCATCCATAGCAGCCAATGTAGATTTTATACTTTGATTTTCCTTTTGCATGGTTTGAATGTCGTTCTTCATATCAAGCTGTTCTTTCTTCATTTCATGAAAGTCGACTTGCATCTCCTGCAATTTCTGATTCATGTTTCCTACCATCGAAATTAAGCTTGATAGCATTTCTTCCATTCTCTCTAGTTTCTTTTCCATTTCTATCACCTCTTTTCTATCAAATATTATACACCAATTTTTTAGACTATCGACAACATCCGATAATTTTCCTTTTTGATTCAATTAAAGTCTTGAAATTAAATGAAAGGGCATATTAAAAAATAATTATTGAAAATCCAACAGAAAACGAATAATATATTAAAGTATTTTAAAATTGTTCGTGTTTTCGGAGGAACCTTATGTTTAAACTAACAGAGAATCATACAAATGCAAAAACAGAAATACTTGCGGGGATTACGACCTTCTTCACCATGGTCTATATTGTAGTAGTAAACCCCATCATTCTTGCTGATGCCGGCGTTCCCTTCCAACAAGTTTTCACTGCCACCATCATAGCTGCCGTTGTCGGAACTCTATGGATGGGACTTTTTGCAAATTATCCAATTGCCATTGCACCTGGAATGGGTCTTAACGCTTACTTTGCCTATTCTGTAGTCGGCGGCCATCAAGGCATAACTTACCAAACAGCCTTCGCCGCTGTTTTTATTGCCGGTCTAATTTTTGTCATCTTATCTTTAACACCGTTACGAGAAAAATTAATCGATGCCATCCCGGATAACCTCAAACATGGAATTACCGCCGGAATCGGATTATTCATTGCTTTTATCGGTCTACGCCTTACAAAAATTATCACTGCGCATCCGACCAACCTTGTAGGTCTTGGTGACCTTCATGCTCCATCAGCTGTGTTGACCCTGATTGGTCTCGCCGTGACCCTCGTGTTAATGGTGCTGCGAGTCAACGGAGCTTTATTTTTTGGAATGATCGTAACCGGAATTATCGCCTTCTTTACCAATCAACTTTCCTTTAAGAATGGATTTATGGCATTGCCTTCGCTTCCAGACGGGCTTATGATTGGGAATCCTATCACCGCGTTTGGAGATGTCGTTCAACATAGCCTTTACGCCGTGGTATTCTCATTCATCCTGGTAACGATATTTGATACAACCGGTACCATGATTGGCGTCGCCAACCAAGCAGGCTTAATGAAAAATGGCAAATTTCCGCGGGCGCGCCAGGCATTACTGTCGGATTCCATTGCTACGGCGATTGGCGCTATGTTTGGGACGAGCCCAACCACCGCTTTTATTGAATCGTCATCAGGTGTCGCTGCCGGTGGCCGGACAGGCTTAACCTCGGTTACTGTAGCTGGATTATTTATCTTGTCCGCTTTCTTTGGCCCACTTGTCAGCGCTGTTTCAGGAATTTCAGCTATTACAGCCCCGGCCCTCATCATTGTGGGAAGTCTGATGATGGGAAGTATTGCGAAAATCCGCTGGAACGAGCTCGACGAAGCGTTCCCAGCATTCTTAACGATTCTCGCTATGCCGCTCACATCAAGTATTGCAACAGGAATCGCACTCGGATTCATTAGCTATCCGCTATTAAAATTAGTCAAAGGCAAATGGCGCGAAGTACACCCACTGCTTTACGTATTTGCGGTGCTGTTCTTTTATCAACTGGCGTTTTTGCAACACTAAGAGAGATAAAAAGAGTCCAATTCGCTTATGAATTGGACTTTTGTTATACCTTTGTAAAAAACTTTCGTACTCATAATGGACAAGCACCCTCACGAATACTGTCGTCCCACATACCATATATATGTACCACTATTTCTAAAAAAGTGAGGAGATTAAATGAAACTTTATTTAGATCCAGGTCACGGCGGCACTGACCCAGGTGCACAGGGAAATGGTCTAAACGAAAAAGATATAACTCTAGATATTGCACTCAAAATACGCACTATCTTACTAAATAATTTTGAAAATATAGACGTAATGATGAGCCGGACAGGCGATATTACGAAGAGCTTAAGCCAGCGGACGAATGAAGCAAATGCCTGGAAAGCTGATTATTATTTGTCTATCCATATTAATGCCGACAGTGGCACTGCCTCAGGATATGAGGATTATATTCACAGCAGCTTATCAGACACTTCGGCAACAGCAAAATTTCGTGATATCATTCATGCCGAAGTCATTAAACTGAATCAACTGAAGGACCGCGGCAAGAAAAAGGCTAATTTCCACGTCCTTCGCGAATCTGCCATGCCGGCCATGCTATCCGAAAACGGCTTCATTGACAATCCCCAAGATGCAGCCCTCATGAAGCAGACATCCTGGCGTCAAAATGTCGCCCAAGGTCATGCCAACGGGATTGCCAAAGCGTTTAACCTAAAACCGAAATCCACTGCACCTGCACCATCCGGAACGATTTACAAAGTCATTGCCGGTTCTTTCAAGTTAAGAGAAAACGCGGACAAGCGCGTTGCCTCCTTGCATTCGGTCGGGATTGAATCATTTGTTGTTACCACTACGATATCAGGTGAAACACGATATCGAGTGCAGGCTGGCGCTTTTTCAAGCCGAACGAATGCGGAAGCCCGTCTGCAGGAAGTTAAAAACGCCGGTATTACAGATGCCTTCATTGAAGCCGAAACCCCTAGCACAAGCCCAACACCTGAAGCACCAACAGGCTATTCAATCCAAGGTCCGACTTATCTGTCACCAGAACACATGAATCTTTTTGTAAAAACGGTAAACCCGAATGCAATTGAGATTGGCAACTATTATCTAACCTTCGGCGAATACTATGGAATCAGAGGAGACCTCGCCTTCGCCCAGGCCTTGCACGAAACCGACTACTTTCGCTTTACCGGTGTCGTCCAGCCTGAACAAAACAACTATGCCGGAATTGGAGCAACAGGAGCGAGCAATCCAGGCGCAAGCTTTAAAACACCGGAAGAAGGAGTACTAGCCCATCTACAGCACCTATTCGCCTACGCTTCAACCGAACCATTGCCAAATCAGTATCCATTAGTCGATCCCCGCTTCAATCTTGTAACAAGAGGTTCTGCACCGACATGGACTTCTTTAAACGGTAAATGGGCAGTGCCGGGCACCACTTATGGACAATCCATTTTGGACCTTTATAAACGAATGATTAACTTTGCTAAACTTAATCTAGACACGGTCCTTAATGACATAAATAATTAGCCAGAAAAGGCCGGATTCACTATAAATTGAATCCGGCCTTTTTAAAAAATTATTTTACCCAAACACCACTGCAAATCTCAGCAAATCCCCTACTCCATTTCCCATAAAGTCTATAAGTATTCTACTATTAAACTCTCTTGAATTTATTCCCAATATTAAGCCAGTTTTTTATCAATTCGTTGACCGATGAAGGGTTTCGCAGATAAATGGAGGTCTTCCGCAGATAAATGGTGCAGTTTCGCAGATAAATCCTAATTTTTCGCAGATAAAATAGATATTTTCGCAGACAACGAGGAACGGTTCATAAATAGGAAGCAGCAAATTCATAAATTCATATCAAAATCAAACGAAATGGCAAAATTCGGCCTCAAAAATCAATTTTGAGCTCTAAAATGGACTGATTCACACGAAAATGGCCACCAAAAGTGAATTTCCAACATTCGATATGCCAGCCTATACCCGCTATGGTAGAGGTACCCGGGAATACATGGAAAAGCGCGCTTTCTGAAAGGATTTACCCTTGGAAAGCTTCGAACAATTAGTCGAGCAATACGAACCGATGATTCACAAAATTTTCAACTCACTCCATCTATACAAAAACAAAGATGAATTTTACCAGCAGGCGCTTATCGCCCTTTGGGAGGCGAGCCGGCGCTATAATCCCGAAAAAGGCACTTTTACAAACTACGCCTACTCGTATATTCGCGGCCACCTTTTGATGGAATTAAAGAAAATCCATCGGCACAGCGAAAGGAATCTATATCCTAAGGAAGAATTCTGGACTGCCGTTGAAGATCAAAATCCTGTATGCCCATTAGAGCTGGAAACTCTATTCACTTATTGCTCCACCCTGACACCTAACCAACGAAAATGGGTCCTCTATTCCGTCTTATATGGCTTTTCGACTAAGGAGATTGCCGAAATGGAAAAAGTATCAGTCTCCGCTATCAAACTATGGCGCGCAGGCGCAAAAGAAAAGATCAAGGATTTGGTTCTTTCCTAGATTACAAGTTTACATTCCGACCGGTATTGGAAGGTTGTCGAAAACATTTATTTCTATTTGACATGCTTCTCCAATTTTCCTAGCATCAGTTTGCTATTTTAAGTAATAGATAGCCATCAACTTGACCATACTGATGAAGGAATTCTTTCAGGTAGGAGTGGTTTTCATGGAAGAGCGGGAGAACTTTTTCATAGGCTTAATTTGGGGAACGGCTTTAAGCATCCCGTTATGGCTGGCCTTTTTCGGATGGATAAAAATATTCTTCCATTATTTATAGATTCGTTTCTCCGATGAATCAGTTGGTTTTACCGATAAAAAATGCTAAAATTTTCGGAGATAATGGAAAAAGGAGGATCGACTTGAAGTCCTTCACTGCGAATCTTTTAAATGGTACTTTTAAAAAAACGACCGAAGCATTTCATCTGTCAAACTACGAACAGTTATTTGATAGAATGAAGCTCATTTCCTATATGTTAATCTTCACCTATCCATGTTTTTTTATCGTCGACTTTTTTCTTTTAAAAAACCTCGACAAACCTATGTTTAAATTTGTACTTGGAGCTGTGCACATTTTCGGGCTCCTGATTTCATTAATTTTTCTCATGATGTACCGTAACAAAAAGTCACCTAAGAGTTTCATAGTGAATAGCTATATCCTCCTCTATTTATGGATTGGGGCCGTTTCCTCAATCAATAGCCAGCTATTCACCGGCAACATTTATGCTTATATCATTATTTTGCTTGGGGTCGCGTCCATCTTCCCGATTCGGCCAAGAACTTTATTTTTTCACTATTTATCTGTCCATGTTTTTTTCCTAATCGGCTTGTACCAAATAGAGCCCCACCACTATTCGTACCTTTCGATGCTCATCAACTCAACCGGGACTGCCGTGATTTCGTTCACGATTGCACTAGCCTTCTATTCGTTTCGCAAAAATGATTTTATAAACAAGCAAAAGCTCAGCCGGAATGAGGAGAGTTTTCGGCAATTATTTCATTTAAATCCTAACCCGTTAATTTTGAAAAAACTCATCAGCGATGAGATCGTCCTCATGAATAAGCAAGCCATCGAATACTATCACCTTAATGGGATCGATTTGGATGCTGGTTTCCTATTTAGCCATTCGGAGGAAAGTCAGGCAATCATTAAAAGGCTGTTAGTGGAAAAGAGTATAAAAAATCACCTGACTGAGCAACAAATAACTGAGGACCTAAGGAAATGGTCACTGCTAAATTTCGAATTAGTGGATTACCTCGATGAAACCTGCGTTCTGATCCATACAACCGATATTACCGATATGAAAAAGAAGGAAGCAGAGCTGATGAAACTTGCTTCGATTGATATGCTGACAGGTGTGATGAATCGCCGAAGCGGGTTGGAGCTTCTTCGCGGTAAGCTCGCTGAAGGCAAAGACGAATTTATCATTTGCTATATTGATATTAACAATTTGAAGATCGTCAATGACCGTTACGGTCATTCTACAGGAGACCACCTTATTCAAACCTGCTGTAAAATGATTCAACGACATCTTGATTCCCAAGATATCCTCTTCCGGCTTGGCGGGGACGAATTCATTGTTATTTTTTCAAAAAAGAGGGTAGAGGACGTCAGGCTGACTTGGGACAACATTCAGAGGGCCTTCCAGGATAGTATCGATTCAAGCCATAAGCCATACCAAATCTCAGCAAGCTACGGCCTTTTCCCATACATGCCAGGAACTCAGGTAACACTCGAGGAAATAATAGAATTGGCGGACAAGGAAATGTATAAAAACAAAGCGCTCTATAAAGCAGAATGTCCTAGCCTAGTAAACGTTTAATGGCGTTATGATGAAGGGATGGATAGAAGTAGGATTGTTAAAGATTAAAGGCGGCTTTAGTTAGCCGCCTTTGCCTTGTTAGTAACTGGAGAAGCAACCGTGACACCGGTGGTTTCTTCGAAGTTAAATAAACTTGTTGGGATGTCCGTGAAGCGTTCCAATTCGTTGTAAGCTGGGATACCGTGGTAGGACATATCGAGTCCCTCTTCCTCTTCCCGTTCTGTTGCCCGGAAACCGACCGTTTTTTCACAAACCTTGGCCATAAAAGTTCCGCCTAAGAGACCCCAAACAATTACCACAACAGCACCTAAGAGCTGCACCAGTAAAAGAGAAAAGTGACCTGTTGTCAACAACCCTGCTGACCGATCAAACAACCCAACCGCAATCGTTCCAAACACGCCGCTGAATCCATGAACAGCTACTGCCCCGACAGGATCATCTACCTTTAAATAATCAACGAACAGCGTAGAGTAGATGACCAATGACCCGCTAATCGCTCCAATGACAACCGCGCTCCATTCTGAAACAAAAGCACACCCAGCCGTTATCGCAACTAAACCTGCTAACACGCCATTAATCGTCATACTCGGATCAGCTTTGCCAAACTTCTTCATAGTTAAAAATAACGCCGTTGCTCCCCCACTTGCTCCCGCTAACATCGTGTTAATCGCAATGGGAGCAAGAGCTGAACTGGAAGCATCTAATGTGCTGCCAGCATTAAAAGCAAACCAGCCGAACCACAGAATAAACGCGCCAGCTGATGCTAATGGAATGTTACTTGGGGCGAAGACGTTGACGCTGCCGTCAGAGTTGAACCTTCCCTTCCTTGGTCCTAATAGTTTTGCCATGGCGAAAGCCGCAAAGCCACCGACTGCATGAATCGCGGCCGAACCCGCAAAATCCTTCATCCCTAACTTTGCTAACCAGCCATCACTATTCCAAATCCAATGACCAGATAACGGGTAGACAACAATACAAATAAGGGCTGCTGTAACGACATAGGCTTTAAAATTCATTCGCTCTGCCAATGCGCCCGAAACAATCGAAATACAAGCAACCGCAAATCCCATTTGAAAAAGCACAAATGCCATACTTGGCAACTCGATCGAAAGGGCAATTTTCTCAGGACTTCCTATTAAGCTAGTTCCAATAAACCCAAAGGCATCCCTGCCAAACATCACGCCAAAGCCAATCAACCAAAACGCTAAAGCGCCAATGGTTAAGTCGACAAAAATCTTCATCGTCACATTGACGGCATTTTTCGTGCGGACAAACCCAGCCTCGAGTAAACTAAAACCGCCTTCCATAAACAACACCATCGCAGCGGCTAGGACAACCCAAATGGTATTTATATACATAAGTTCCATTACAATCCACCCTCTCGATTCGCTAAATCATCGATGTCATAGTCGATGGTTCCCGTCCGAATGTTATACGCCTCTAAAATCGGATAAACGTATATTTTACCGTCTCCATCTTCACCCGTCTGGGCTGCCTGCATAACAGTCCGGATTGTGGACTCCACTAAATAATCCGAAAGAACGATCTCCAGCTTTACTTTGGGATGCAGCGTCACCTGATAATTTTTCCCACGGTACACACCTTGCGTATCCTTTTGCTTCCCGCGGCCAACCACTTGAGATACGGTGAAACCGGTAATTCCGATCTTTTTTAAACCTTTAATGGTATCCGTGAGCCTCTCTGGTCTAATAATTGCCTCTATTTTTTTCATGGAAACACCCCCATGTTACATTTCCTAACATCAATATGTTAAAATATATACCACATCCTACTCTGGAGTCAATGGAATTTTTCCACCAATTTATTAATTCCGAATATTCATTAAATTTTAAATAAAAAAAGAACCCCCAATGGGATTCAATTGTAAAAAACAACCTTACCCCATACATGAATGTAGGGGCTTGCGGTTGTTTATTTTGGTCATGGACAGGTGAAAAAAACAGGTATGATAATAGGAGACGAAAGCCTCCTATTTCATTTTCATTCCATCCAATGGTCTATGGTTCAGTACGTTGAAAATAGGTTTCTGAATATCTATATAGCAATTCATTGATAAAGGATCGGGAGTCTTCTGGAATATTGAAATGGACACCATACTGATAGAGTCCTTGAGAGACCTCCTCCCTCCAAATAATGTTGCCAGGGAGATGAATTTTGTCCTTCAGTATCTCCTTTAGGGAAAAGGAAATTTCTTGATTATCCTCTAAGTACAAATTAGATAAAAACCTTAATCCCCCAGGGCCGATATTTTCAATAAATACTACAGTATTCTCCTCTTCTAGTTCTGTTTCTTTGACATCAAAGAACGCCATTTCTGAATCGAACGGGTATTTTACCCTAATGTGATAATCCATTTGATTAGGATGGACCAATTCCTCTTTAGAGGAGTTTGCTTTTAACAATTTTAATACCAAGTTCATTCCCTCCTTACCTAACATTCTGGAAAACTCATAATTTTTACTTTCAGTATATTAATAACGGCAAGTTTTGGGTGTTCGTTGAGTCTTTTGGCCTAACTTTTTCAACAAAAATGGGCTCACCCATGAATGGTGAGCCTTGTGTCTTTATGTCAGATCCTTTTCTAAGACCTTCTTCAACTTTTTTAACGTTTGCGAATGAATCTGCGAGATCCTCGATTTATGAAGACCTAAGATTCTACCTACTTCGCTCATACTCAAATTCTCGTAATAGATGAGGGAAAGGATAAGTTTTTCCTTCTCTGGCAATTGATCAATTAAGGAAGCCAATCGGTGGCTTCGCTCTTTGATTTCTACCATCTCCGATTGCTCTACAAGCGAATCGTCGGAAATTAAATCGATTTTTAATTGATTCTCTTCCCCTTGTTCAATCGGTTCGTTTAACGATTCTTGTTTTTCAAAGGAAGCATGAGTGATAATTTCCTTGCATTCTTTTTCGCTTATCCGCAAATAATCACTTACTTCTCTCAAGGTAGGCTTCCTAAACAGCTTTTGCTCTAAAAATTCAAACGCACGCTTGACTTCTTTTTCTTTCTTTCGCAACGTGCGAGGAAGAGGATCGTTGCGGCGGAGACCATCATAGATTTCACCACGTATTCTTTGGGTGGCATACGTTTCAAATCTTACATTCTCTCGTTTATCATACTTTCGGAAAGCATCTAATAACCCCACCATCCCAAAAGACATGAGCTCGTCCTCTTCCACATGATGAGGCAAACTTCTTTTCGTATTCTTCACTATTTTATGAACTAATGGCAAGTACTGATGAAACAACTCTTCTTCCAGCTGCTGGCTCATATCCGTTCCGCCTCCTTTCTCCCGAAAAAGCTATGATTTTCCAAACCGGGAAATCTTCTGAATAAACCCTTTGATTCCCGTAAATTGAGCACTCTTATGATTCACATTCAAATAAATATTAACGATATCTCGTATCCATTTTGCGGCTTGCGATTTAGGATATTTCAGGGAGAAAGGGGCCTGCTCCATAACCGACTGAAACACGATGGAATCATTTGGGATAAAACCGAGAATCTCAATTTCCTTTTTTAAAAATTGCTTGGTAACCGTCCTGACACGATTCGCTATCGCGATTCCTTCTTTTGAATTTTCTACACGATTCACAACCAATTTGAAATGAAGATTCGGTACTTGATGATGTAAAATTTTTATCACAGAGTAGGCATCTGTGATGGCGGTTGGTTCAGGGGTAGTGACAAGAATGATTTCATCTGCGGCCAAGTGGCAGCGCTGCGATTCCTTGGAAAGACCTGCACCGGTATCAATCAAAACAACATCGGCATACCCATGCAATTTTTCAAGCTCTTTAAATAAATAGTTTGTATCATCATCACTCAAATGGAGTATTTCACTAAAGCCGTTCCCCCCTGAAAGCAGCTCTAATCCATTCGGGCCTTTTTCTATCACGTCCCAGATGCTTTTTTTCTGGTTGACCATATCGATTAGATTGAATTTGACCGTCATCCCTAATAAAACATCAAGATTGGCCATGCCGATATCCAAATCAATTAAGACCACTTTTTGTCCGGATTCAATCAGGCCTAATGCAAAGTTTAAAGCAAAATTGGATTTTCCGACTCCACCTTTTCCACTGGTAATCGATACAACTTTTGTCGTTTTTTCGTTGTTGTTATCCAGCAAGCGCTGATACAACTCTCTCAGTTTTTGCGCCTGATCCTGAATCATCTTCATCTACTCCCAATATCTTTTTAGCCATGTATTCCGGTTCTGCAAGCATAATGTCCTCGGGAACTCCTTGTCCCAAACTCAGAAACGATAAAGGGTATGGATAGTGATACACGAGATTGAGTGCAGCCCCGTAACAGGTGCTTTCATCCCATTTGGTGAGTATCACCCGGTCAATCTGGACCGATTTCATTCTTTCAACGATTTGCTTCATATCCTTCCACCTGGACGTCATACTAAGAACCAGGTGATTTTCCTGTTTCAAGGCTAGAGAGAGAAAACTATCAATTTCCTCAATATATTGCTCTTCAAGGTAATTCCTTCCCGCACTATCCATGAAAATGATTTGGCAGTTTTTTAAGTTACTTAGCGATCGTGGAAGCTGATCAGGGCTCTCCACCACTTCAATAGGTATATTTAAAATATTTGCATAGGTCTTCAACTGTTCAATGGCGGCGATCCGAAACGTATCAGCGGTTAAAAACCCCACTTTTTTCCGCTGAAATAACACATGCCTTGAAGCCAGCTTAGCAATGGTAGTCGTCTTGCCAACTCCTGTGGGACCAATGAGTGTAATCATCGCCGCATCGGTCTCAACTCCCTCCACTGCATTGCCGTCCTGGAACAACTTGATTAACGTGTCCAAAACAATGGCTTCCACTTCCTGTTCAGTCCTTTCTTCTAAAGAAGAATACACAGCCAAGATCTTCTTCATCATAAAGTGAATGACTTCTCCATCCACCTCTTGGTCCTCTAACCGTGTCACCCATTTCTTCAATACTGAAGGGATAGGATCCTGGGACGGTTGTTGATGGTTGATGAAAGATCCTAAAAGCTGCTCCATCTTATTTAAGCGTTGCAGGACCTCAGAATCCTGATCTTCCTTCTTGCCTTCCATTGGCGGAGCATCTGGCTCTGCAGCCCTTTGTTCATCCATTTCAGAAGCCGCAATGACCTCAAGCTGTTTCCTGGTAAACAGTCCAAAAATACCGCCCGTTTTTATTTCTTTCGTGTTCAGGATAACGGCATTATCCCCTAAATCCTGCCGAATTCGCTGCACGGCTTGTGGCAAGGAATCAACGATATATCTTTTAATTTTCATGCAGTAGCCACCCCAACTTGTTGAAAATGAACGACCCCGATATTTTGAACTTCTACATCTGATTCCAATTCATTAAAGGAGATTACCGGAATATCTCCATTGATTCGTTCTACAATTTGTTTCAAGTACATGCGAATGGCTGGAGAAGTCAGAATGACCGGCTGTATCCCCAACCTCACAACCTGCTGAATCGTTTCATTTAAAGAAAGAACCAATTGCTGAATGGTTTGTGGATCTAAGGTCAGGTACATCCCTTGTTCTGTTTCTTGAAGGTTCTCGCTAATGATTTTTTCCACATTTGCATTTACTGTAATGACTTGAATCATTTTATTGACGGTCAATTGCTTCGTAATTTGCCGCGATAAACTTTGTCTGGCATACTCGGTCAAATAATCCGGATTTTTCGTAAATACAGCCCAATCAGCAAGGGTTTCGAGGATAACGGGCAAATTCCGGATCGAAATTTTCTCTTTAAGCAACTTCTGTAAAACCTTTTGAATCTGACCCATCGATAACAATTGCGGGACCAGTTCTTCGACGATGGAGGGAGAAACCTCCTTCGCTTTTTCAATTAGCTGCTTTGTTTCCTCCCTGCCTAGAATCTCGTGGGCATATCGTTTGATTGTCTCCGCCAGATGGGTGGTGATAACGGAGGAGGCATCGACGACGGTATAGCCAAAAATTTCAGCCTTGCGTTTCATCTCCTCGCTAATCCACAACGCCGGCAGTCCAAAGGTTGGTTCGACCGTTTCGATTCCAACAATGCCATGGTCGTCCTCTTCAGGTGCAAGCATTAGAAAATGATTGAGAAAAATTTCCCCGCTTGCAATCTCATTACCTTTTAATTTGATGACATACATATTAGGCTCTAAATTAACATTATCGCGTATTCTGATAATCGGAATCACGAGCCCCAATTCTAAGGCAATTTGTTTTCTGATAGCAATGACGCGGTCTAAGATGTCACCGCCCTGAGATGCATCTGCCAAAGGAATCAGCCCCAAGCCAAACTCAAATTCCAGTGAATCAACTTGCAGCAGATTCAGCACATTTTCCGGACTGTGATCCTCCTCAACCGGCCGTTCCAGTTCCTCTTCCAATTCCTCGGCTTCCTTTTCTTTTGCTTTTTGCATACGATAGGCTCCAAAAACCAATAAACCAGCGATGCTCCACGTCAACAGAATGCCAATCGGGGTGACCAAACCGAATAAAGCAATACATCCCGCTACAACATAGATCAACTTCGGATAAGCAAAGAGTTGGCGTGTCAGGTCGTCCCCTAGACTCCCATCAGATGCTGCCCTTGTGACAATAATGCCGGTTGCAGTCGAAATTAGCAGTGCGGGGATTTGACTAACAAGACCATCACCAACGGAAAGCAGTGTGAACGTGCTAGCCGCCTGGGCTAAATCCATCCCCATCATCGTCATCCCAATGACGAAGCCGCCGATGACATTGATGAACAAGATAATAATCCCGGCGATCGCATCCCCTTTCACGAATTTACTGGCACCGTCCATTGCCCCGTAAAAATCTGCTTCCTGACTGATTTTCTCCCTTCTTGTTCGGGCATCCTTTTCACTGATGAGGCCGGCGTTCAAATCGGCATCAATACTCATTTGCTTGCCTGGCATCGCATCTAATGTAAAGCGCGCTGCCACTTCTGCTACTCGTTCCGAACCCTTGGTAATAACTAAAAACTGAATAATGATCAGAATTAAAAAGATGATAAAACCAATGACGGGATTCCCGCCGATGACAAATTCCCCAAAGGTGGCGACCACATGGCCAGCATTCCCATGAGACAGGATGGAACGGGTCGTTGATACGTTCAACGCCAGCCGGAACAGTGTCGTTAACAGCAATAAAGACGGAAAAATCGAGAAATCCAAAGGTTCCTTCGTATTCATACCGACCAATAAAATCGTGATGGACAACGAGATATTAATGATCAGCAAAATATCTAATAGGATTGTAGGCAATGGAATGACCATCATGACCACGATGAGTAAAACAGCAAGTAAAACGGAAATTTCCTTAAACTTCATTTTTCCACCATATTTCCTAAAGACTTAAAACTTTCCTTTTAACCGGTAGACATAGGCAAGGATTTCTGCGACCGCCTTGAATAATTCCTCCGGTATTTCCTGCCCGATTTCGACATTGGCATATAAAGCCCGGGCCAATGGCTTGTTTTCTGTAATAATGACCCCATTTTCTTTAGCAGTTTCTTTAATCTTTTGCGCCATATAGTCAACCCCCTTAGCGAGGACAACAGGTGCTTTTGAATCGTTGGCATCATAAGCGATGGCAATCGCATAATGGGTTGGGTTGGTGATGATGACATCCGCCTTCGGTACGTCGGCCATCATCCTATTTAGTGACATGGCCCGCTGCATCTCCTTGATTTTCCCTTTAATTAACGGATCGCCTTCACTCTTTTTGTGCTCGTCTTTTATTTCCTGGAGCGACATTCTCATTTTCTTTTCATTGTCATACTTTTGATAGATAAAATCGGCCACTCCGATGACGACATACATGACAGAAGTCGACAGACCCAGTTTAACTATGACAGAAAAGAGATACTCGACGATTTGTTCTATCCTCATTTGTGAAAAATGAAGAAAAGTCCCTATTTCTTTTTTTAATAAAACATAAGAAATCGCCGCTATAAGAGTCATCTTCAAGATGTTTTTCAGCAAATCGACAATCGATCGCATCGATAAAATTCGTTTGGCTCCGTCGACTGGGTTTAATTTATTTAAATTAAATTTCAGGTTTTCTGTTGTAAATAAAAAGCCCACCTGAAGGTAATTCGAACACAATCCGACAACAAACGAGACTACTAGAATAGGTAAGACTATTTTTAATGCGATATAGGATAAATCTATGAATAGCTTCTCAGTACTTGAAGCTGTGAGATCAACAAATAGATAATTTGAAAAAATGGCTCTAAATAATTCAAGGAGCGATGAACCAAGGTATTTGCCATAATAGAGAAGGAATAGGAAAAAAGAGAGCAGCAGCAAGGAAGCCGACACCTCGGCACTTTTGGCAACCTGGCCTTTTTTTCGAGCTTCCTTCCGTTTTTGCGGCGTTGCTTTCTCTGTTTTTTCCTCAGCGAAAAATTGTAAATCCAATTGAAGAAAAAATTGGCTTTTTACCCTCATAAAGGCGCTCCCATGATCCGAATCATATTACTGATTGATTCGAACATCTGTGAAAATAACGTATGAAGTAATAGAAAAAAACCGGGCAGCGCTAAAAATAAAACAAAATAATAGATACCTATTTTAAGAGAAAAACCAACCACCATCAGATTAATTTGTGGTGAGGTTTTCCCAATAATGCCAAGCACTAAATCGACCAAAAAAAGCGTAAACACAAGCGGAGCTGCCAGTAAAAAGGCACACACAAATGAGCTTTTAAAGGTTTCTAACAAAATGGTCGAGATTCTTCCGTCCATTAAGGCCGGCACAAGCGCGTCCACATGAATCCATTGATAGCTTTCCAGCACGCCTTGGATAAGCAAATGATGACCATCCATCGAAAAGAGAAACAAAGTCGCTAATGCATTTTTAAATCTTCCCGTTAAATTGGCATTGGTTCCGGATTGGGGATCAAAAACAGCCCCCATCGAAAAGCCGCTTTGGATATCGATTAAGGCACCAGCTAATTGAAGTGCATAGAAAACGATTGATGCAATAAACCCTAAACCAAGACCGACAATGGCTTCCTTTACCATTAATAGAGGATAGCCAGCGGTGAAGGCATCGGTCTCATTATCACCAATCGAAATGGCAGCAAGCACCGCCAGAAAAAAAGAGAGTCCTATTTTAAAAGGTGCTGGGATTGTCCTGGTCATCAAAACAGGAACGGTAATAAAAAAACAAGAAATCCGAACGAAAATAAGCAAAAATAACGGCAATTCATTTAACCATTCCATCATGTTGCACTACCCGGTAAAATGAGACAGATTGCCAAAGATGTTTTGCGTAAAGTTTACTAATTGTCTTAACATCCACGGTCCAAAAATCAATAATCCGATAAACACCGCGATCATTTTAGGAACGAATACGAGCGTCTGCTCTTGGATTTGCGTAACTGCTTGGAAAATACTGATAATTAAACCGACTGCCAAAGCAATCAATAAAATTGGTGCAGCAACCAGACCAGTTATATAAACGCTTTGCTTCGATATTTCCATCACCATTTCAGGTGTCATGATTTGTACCTCTCTTATTTAAAAGCTGGTGAGCAGGGACTTGATAATTAAGTGCCAGCCATCTACTAAAATAAACAATAAAATTTTAAACGGTAACGAAATGAGCACAGGCGGCAGCATCATCATTCCCATCGCCATCAAAATGCTCGAGACAATCATATCAATAATTAAAAACGGCAAAAAAATCATAAATCCCATTTGAAAAGCAGTTTTTAGCTCACTGATTGAATAGGCTGGAACTAAAACGTGCAGTGGGATATCGTCGATTTGTTTTGGTTTCTTCTCTTTCGCATAGTCTAAAAATAAATTTAAATCTTTTTCCCGTGTATGCTTCGCCATAAATTCCTTGATTGGCTGACTAGCGGTTTTAAAGGCTTGCTCCTGTGAGATTTTTCCCTCCATAAAAGGCTGGTACGCCTGTTTATGGATATCAGAAAAAACAGGTCCCATAATAAACAAGGTAAGGAACAGCGACAACCCGATAATGACTTGGTTGGGTGGCATTTGCTGCGTGCCCAACGAAGTACGGACAAACGATAAAACAATCACAATTCTCGTAAACGAAGTCATCAGCAAAAGAATTGCCGGTGCAACGGAAAGAACCGTTAACAAAAGCATGATCTTAATCGATGTGGCCACACCTTCTGGCCCGGAGTTTTCCGTTACCCCAGGAATGGAAACATTAAAGGCCGCATAACTAACGTCATGAAAAATAAAAAAAAGAAAAGGTAGAATGATGAATACTTTTTTTACCAACTGTATCTCCGCCATTTTGTCTTAGTCTTTTAGCTTATTGATTGGAATACTTGATTGGTTTACACGCTGGATTTGCGAAAGAAAGGTTTGCTCCCAGTTCTCTGCCGGTTTCTTTTTAAAGGAAAAGAGTTTTGGCATTGGTTTTCTCTCTGTTTCCATCGCGAGGGATTGCAGGATGGAATCCTGTTCTTGCCCGGGTTCAACCGTACGAAGCAGACGGACGTCATTGCCGATTCCTAAAATATACAAAGTGCTGCCTACCATTAACAACTGAAGGGAACGATTGCCCCCTAAGGGATGGCCGCCGACTGAATAAAAAGGTCCTTGCGATTGAAGATTCTTGGACCGAGACTTAAGAAATCGCAAAAACAAGAGCAGCAGTATGATAATGGCGGCAAACGAAAAAATAAATTTGATGATCTGTGGTGCAAGAGAAAGATTTTCTTCAGATGTTTGCTTTGCCACGACTGCATCCGATTTTTGATCCTTTTTATAGGCATCGTAAACGGTGCCGTTTCCCTGGCCAAACACGATATGCTGACTTTGAAATGTGTTAACAAAGAAAACGATAACCAGGGCTAGAGTGATTTTTTTCCATAATTGAATGATTTTCAAAAACTCCACCTCTAATCGTGCATCGTTTCTTCCCGCTCCTGCTTGGAAACGATGTCTGTAATGCGAATGGCAAATTTCTCATCCACCACAACAACCTCTGCTTCTGCGACAGTCGAACCGTTGATGACCACATCTACATGTTCCCCTGCCAGCTTATCGACGGGAATGATCACGCCGGGTTTTATTTTCAAAATGTCCCTGACCTTCATACTCGTTTTTCCTAACTCGACAATGAGCTGCAGATTCACGTCTTCAATCGAGTTGATTTCCTTTCCTGAACCAGATGATTTGGCACCATCTGATAACGGGGCAAATTGTACAGTTTGGATTCTTTTAGTTTGCTTGCCATTCATGTCAAGTTCGCACTCTTTCTTATTTAATAAAGTCCACTGCTTGTATTTTGATGAAAGTAACGGACCACCGCCATCTCATCCAGCAAATTTTGTTCTTCCCGGTTAACCTTCTCGGTATATTCTTCAAAGGATTTTTCCCGCCACGTGCTCCACATCTTTTCTTCCTGGTTTTTGGTCAATAGCTGTGTTTTTTTTAGGTTAAATTCCCTTGTTATATCGAAGACCTTTGTCTTAGCCTTTTCAATTTGCTTGTTGAGAAATAAAAGATATTGCTCCCGCTCCTTCATGTCTGTAATTGTGATGGAGCCCTGCAGAAACCTTTGATAGTCCTTTTCGTAGCCGTCTTTTTTTCGAATCAAATCCAGCAATTGGTTTTCTGCTGATTCTTTTATTCGTTTAACAACATTCATTTCATTTAAAGCCGATTCCTTTTCTTTTTCCTTCATCGTCAATATTTTTTCAAAGCGGAATTGAAAACTCATGGTACCATCTCCCCAAATTGTTGAATCATGGTCTGTATGGAATCATCTAAATGGGATGCCTCATTAACCCCTTGCTTTAAGAAACTGTCAATCCAGCCTTTATACTTCAGCGATAAATCGATTTCTTCATTCGTTCCCTGTTTATAGGCACCAATCTTGATTAAATCCTCTGCTTCCTTATAAATCGCCATGTACTGCTTCATCACCTCTGCTGCATACTGATGCTCCTTCAAGGCAATATCCTTCATCACTCGGCTGACGCTGTTTAATATGTTAATAGAAGGAAAGTGTCCCTGCTGCGCCAGTTTCCGGTCTAAGACGATGTGCCCGTCAAGGATTCCTCTGGCCGTATCCGCAATCGGCTCATTCATATCATCACCGTCAACCAGGACCGTGTAAAAAGCTGTAATTTCTCCCTTCGGCCCTGTGCCTGCACGCTCTAACAGCTTGGGCAGCATGGCAAACACGGAAGGGGTATACCCTTTTGTGGTCGGCGGCTCGCCAATGGCCAGTCCGATTTCACGTTGCGCCATCGCGTAACGCGTTACAGAATCAATCATCAGATTCACACTTAAACCTTGATCACGAAAAAATTCAGCAATCGTAGTCGCAATAATTGCACCCTTGATTCTCACTAAAGCTGGCTGGTCGCTTGTAGCCACGACGACGACTGACCTTTCCAGCCCTTCCTTCCCCAGGTCTCTTTCGATAAAATCAAGAACCTCTCGTCCTCGTTCACCGATGAGACCAATGACATTGACATCGGCACTGGTGTTCCGCGCAATCATTCCCAGTAATGTACTTTTCCCTACACCACTACCAGCAAAAATGCCGACCCTTTGGCCTTTGCCAATCGTCAGCAGCCCATCAATCGAACGAACACCCACATTGAGCGGTTGGTGAATTCTCGGGCGTTTTAACGGGTTGGGTGGATTATTGTTCGTAATCACTTCAACTAACCCAGAAGGAAGCGGACTCTCATCCATCGGTTTGCCTAAACCATCCAAAACCTTCCCCAGTAATTCCATACCGACTTTGACGGTTAACGGTTTTCCGGTTGAAACCACCTCACAGCCAGGTCCGATCGATAAAATCTCTCCTAAGGGCATTAACAACACCCGGTTTCCTTTAAAGCCGACCACCTCTGCTTCTAATGGTGGTTCATTGGCAGATGGATAAATGTGGCACACATCCCCGAGCTTCACATCTGGTCCCTGTGACTCAATTGTTAAACCAATCACCTGCGTGACTTTCCCATTGAATTTGATTGGATTAATGGTCTCCAAAGTATGCAGGTATTTATCAAGTACTAGTGTCTTCTTCATAAGAATCATCCTGTAACGTTTTTAGCAGCGCTTGTTTGATTTCTTTCAGCTGCACATCAATCCGGGCATCAATGCTGCCATAAGAAGTCCGAATCACGCAGCCGCCTTTTTCAATCGAATGCTCCGGCAAAATCTTCACTTCAATTTGTCCCTCCAGCGCTTCCAACAGTTGATTTCGCTGATTTTGAACAAAGATGAAGTCGTCTGGGCTAACACAAATCGAAATCATCGAGCGTTCATTGGAATAGTACAGGCTTTGTTTAATCATATGGATCAGCACATCCGGATTCGTTTCTAATTCCTTCTGAATAATTTTTGCCGCCATTTGAATCGAGAGGTCGATGACAAATGGTTCAGCTTCCTTGATAATTTCCTTCTTTTCTTTATAGGCTTTTTCTAAAATCTCTCCTGCTAATTGAATTTTCGAGGTATAGTCGTCCTCAGCCTGACGCATTCCGGTGTCGTACCCATCCTGAAAGCCCTGCTGCTTGATTTCATCCAGCCTGGCCATAACCTTTTCTTGTTCCGAATGCTTCCACATTTCCAGCTCGGCAGCCGCTTTTTCTTTTTCTCTTTGAATTTGCTCGTTCGCTTGCTTCAGCAATTCCGAAGCCTGCTGCTCCGCGTTTTGCAGCATTTCCTCCGCGGTTAGCCCCTGCTCGATCGAACGGCTCGAATCAACATCTATTCTCTTTTTAAAAATAAGCATTTTGGCTTCGATGATGGGAGGAATGGTGGTGGATTTGAAGATTTTAGACGACAACGGCTTCTCCACTCCTTCTTTCAATCATGATTGCCCCTTCTTCTTCCAGCTTGCGGACAATTCTGACGATGCGGCCTTGTGCTTCTTCCGCTTCCTTCAGCCTTACCGGTTTATCATACTTTCCTTGTTCCTCAAGCATCTCGGCCCTTCTTTTCGAGATGTTTCGATAAACGGCCTCTTTTAGGTCCTCACTGGCAATTTTCAAGGCCAAATACAGATCCTCACTATCGACGTCACGGAGGATTCTTTGAATGGAATGGTTATCCAATAAAGCAATATCTTCAAAGATAAACATCTTTCCTTTAATTTCCTCTGCCAGATTTGGGCTCTCTGCCGATAACGATTCTAAAATATGTTTTTCTGTCCCGCGATCAACGCCGGTTAAAATATTGACAATATTATCGATACCATTGTTAACCGTATAATCCTGCGAAGAGGTTGTCGCCAGCTTTTCCTGGAGCACTTCTTCTACCTGCCGGACCACTTCCGGGGAGACGGTATCCATTAAGGCAATTTTTTTGGCAATCTCTGTCTGCTTTTCCGCTGGGAAGGAAGATAGGATGGCCGAAGCTTTCGTTGAATCTAAATAGGATAAAACAAGGGCAATTGTCTGCGAATTTTCATATTGCAGCAGATTCAAAATCTGCACCGGTTCTGCCCGATGGGCAAAATAAAAAGGTTTCTTTAGATTTTTTTCGGAAGAGCGGTGCAGCATTTCCTTTGCTTTCTCTTCACCAAAGGAGAGGGCTAATAAATCCTTGGCGAAATGTTCTCCCCCTTTGGAGACTACATTTCGTTCCGACGCCATTTTGTAAAATTCATTCAAGACATCTTCCTTCACCTTAGGGTCAATCCATTGAAGATTGGCAATTTCCTTCGTTAATAATTCCACTTCCTCTTCCCTAAGATGCTTATAAATCGTAGAAGAGCCTTCTTTTCCGAGCGAGACTAATAGAATCGCCACCTTTTGAAGTCCTGTTAGCCTGCGCATCTTATCCCTCCTTTTCTTCTTTTAACCAGTAGCGCAAAAGCTCCACGAATTCCTCTGTATTTTTACCTGCCAATTGGTTAATTTCTTTTTGGACCGTTTCCTTTTCCGCTATGTCTACTTCAAACTCATTGAGTTTTTTGGCCTCCAAAAACTCGGAAATCGGTTCAAGGTCTTGATCTTTTCTTCGACTGATTAATCGTACTGCGACAATCCCAGCGATGATTAGTGCTAAGGCAGCTGCTCCGATTAAAATATAATTCAGATACGATTCTTTTTCGGGATCTTTGGCTGGTGCAGCCTCCAAATTGGTTTTTTCGGAAAATTCTCTCGGGAAGACGGTAATTCGGTTGCTGATATCCGCATCGGTTTTCGTATTATCCGAATCAATGGCCGTACGGACGACATTGGCAATAATATTGCGGATGTTATCCTGGGTTTCTGGTGTCAGTGAGTTCCGATTTTTCGGATTTGGCGGTTCGACACCAACATTGATGGTTAAATCTTCGATGGTATAAGGACTTTGAATAATCTCTTTCGTAATCCGATTCACTTCATAATTGATTCTTTCTTCTGTTTCCTTGTAGTCATTGTTTCCGGAGGAATCGCTTGAGGCATAGGCTGGAACATCTCCCTCAGCTGTTCCTGCAGTTCCTCCTGCTGCCGGTGTTCCCTTTCCGGTGTATACTTTACTAATCTTTTCAACACTTACCGCGATGCCTTCATTTTTATCCTTGTCCGCAGGCTCCACTAAGCTTTGCTCTGTTTTCACCTTATCAAAATTCAGCTTCGCAAAGGTTTGGACGTACACCTTGTCCTGTCCAAGCATCGTCCCCAGCATCTGTTGAATGCTGCGCTGAATGTCGGCCTCTACCTTTTGCTTAATCGTTCGTTGTTTATCGTAGGAACCAACATCGTCCGTTTCACCTGCGTCCGCCAATGTCAATAACTGCCCTGATTGGTCGGTTATCACAATGTTTTCTTTTGGCAGATTCGGGATACTTCTGGAAGCTAAAAAGTAGAGTGCTTTAATTTGCCCCTGTTCAAGCTCCGTCCCGGGCTCCAAGTCCACAATAATGGAGGCACTAGCTTTATCTTCCTTTTCGGGTCTGATAAAGACGCTCTCCTTTGGCATGGTAATCATAACTTCAGCGCTTTTGACTCCGCTAATCTTTGTCATCAAATTTGCCAATTGCTTTTGAATCGTTTCCCGCTCAATGACATCCAATTCCTGCTCGGTCACCCCAAATTTTAAATCCTTCGTCTGATCTGAAAAGCTGATGGGACCGCTTTTAGGAAGACCTTCAGAAGCCAAATTCACAATGAGATCCGGCGCCGATTCCTTGGGAACAAGGATTTGCGTGCCATTGCTGGCGATTTTGTAATCGGTGAACCCTTGTTTTTCCATAGCGGCTTTGATGTCGCCGATTTCTTTTTGACTTAAACTATTGCTATAAAGGGGTACATAATTCGTTCTGAATAAAAAGAATAGGGCAAAACTGATAATAGCAATAAAGAAGATAAAACTGCCAAGATATAAGGTTTTGCTTTTTGGGCTAGTATTTTTCCAAAACTGCGATATTTTTTCCGTAAAGCCTACGATCTTTTGTTTCATAGGATCTCCTCATTAAACTTGCATTCTCATAATTTCCTGATAGGATTCAACCACTTTATCCCTTACCTGGGTGGTAAGTTGCAGTGCAATTTGTGCTTTTTGTGCTGCAATGGTGACATCATGAATATTTTTTATTTCACCGGTTGCGATTTTTTCGGACATTTTTTCTGCGTTGACAATCGTTTCGTTGGCGCTTTGCAATGCTTCCCCTAGAGCTGAAGAGAAGGAAGTTTTTGGGTGTGAAACAACATCAACATTACGGTTTGTTTGTAAAAACGAGGATGCGGATGGAATGAACTGTTCAATTTTCATCTTTTAAACTCCTTATTTACCAATATCTAAAGCTTTTAAAGACATGGTTTTTCCAACATTGAAGGCCGTTACATTTGCTTCATAGGCCCTGGAGGCACTCATAAGATCGACCATTTCTTTGGTGATATCGACGTTTGGCATCATGACGTACCCTTCTTTATTTGCATCTGGATTGGTCGGGTCGTAAACGGGCTGAAACGGGGTCTTATCCTCCACAATCCCAGTTACTTTGACACCATTTGCACTCATTTCATTGTTTAAATAGGAACTAAATGGCGCTGTTCCATTTGGTTCGACCTCAACCATCTTTCTTCGATAAGGGATCCATTCCCCATTCACCAATTTCCCTCTAGTTGTGGTGGCATTGGCGATATTGGAAGAAATAATATCCATTTTCAGACGTTCCGCTGTTAAGGCGGAAGAACTGATATTTAATGGCTGGAACATGGACATGGCTAATCACCTACCTTGACCTTATGGCTGTTTTTAATAGATTGAATTCTTCACCTATCTGATACGTTAACGTTTGGTACCAAATGGAGTTTTTGGTTAAGTCAGTCATTTCCTGATCGACGTCAACTCCATTCCCACTATTTTGCATCATCACTGGTTGCTCGGTAACATAAGCTTGAGTGAGTGAACCCCCAATTGGGATATGCTTGGAACTTGTCCGTTTCCCGATAAAATTGGAGTTTGTAAGTTCCCCCTTTAACATTTCCTCAAAAACTACTTTTTGTGGCTTGTAATTAGGAGTACTAACATTTGCTAGATTGTTTGAAATGGTATTGTGTCTTAACACAGAAGCATCTAAAGCTTTTTGAAGGATTGAAATGTTTTGAAGCATAAGTAACCTCCTAAAGATATCGGAAAATATTCCTAATCCGTTTAAAGGCAAAAAAATGCACTATTCCGAAGAATAGTGCATAGCAAGCTAAACTATAACTCTTCGGCAACTGGCTGGCATAATCTTGATAGATGTTAGCCCCTATAGCTTTGCGTCCCTGGATTTCCCCAGGTTTGCCATTATCGGATTGTAAATGTCGTTTTCTGGTATTATTGGTCGAATTTTCACCAATATTATTATATTACAATGTACTAATAAATATTACAATGATAAAAAACAAAAAAAGACCTACTTATGATTAAGCAGGCCTTACCATTTTCATTACCTCTATCCAAGTACCTAGCAATTCTGTCAGCATTTCCTGGATTTCATGCAAAATTACAGCGTCTTTTTTCACATTCGCTTCAATTAATCTTCGTTTCATATAGTCATATAGTAGGACGAGTGATTGTGAAATTTCTATGTCCATATTGAGAGTCACCATTAATTCTGTGATAATATTCTGTGCTTTAATAATCCGGTTATGGACTCGTTGCCAATCGTTTTTTTCGATTGCTAGTTTTGCCTGCTCAATAAATTTTATTGCCCCTTTAAATAAAAGCAGGGTCAACTCTTCCCCCTTTGCATATAAAACTTGATTATTTTCATATGCCTGGTAGGCTGTGTTAAGTGACATAATCTTCACACCTTTCCATTATTTTCTTTTATCATAAAATAAGCCTGTGAAAACAGCAGCCGGCTCCCCGTAATGCTGTTTGATGTTTTTTTCTTTTTTTAACGAGTAAATGTTTGCTAGAATCTTTTGCTTTTGTGCGTTTAGTTTATCCTGAAGCGCTTTTTCCATTGGAAAGATGCTCTGCAGTAGTTCCTTCAATGCCGGGTTGATGAGAATCTGCCCGGCGCTTCGATCGAGTTGGTTTATTTCTTCGATGCAATTTTGGCGTTCATTCATTAGTGCTTGGATGGGTTCAGGTGCTTCGTCATTGATTTCGTTAAGTAATTGCCTGGTTAGCTGGTAATAGGTTTTAAGTAATGCCAATTTTTGTTGATACAAGATTACATTCCACCGCCCATTTGCTGCATTAACCAGCTGCTTTGTGAGTTTGATTTTTGGATGGCTTGTTCCATCGCCGTAAACTGCTTCCAATAGTAATCTTCTTTTCGCTGCAATCGCTTCTCCCAGGAATCGACTTGATTATCAAGCTGGCTTAGTGATTTCGTAAGGTAAGCGTCATTCGAATAACCCGCCGTTTTGGTGATTTCCTTCATCGTTTCATTGATTTGGTCGTACAATCTCCAGCCAATGCCGCTATTGTTAAATTCATCAGGCTGATTGGCCTCGTTGTTGTCGGCCTTGCCTGTATCGTATTTTTTTGAAAATAAGAGGGAAACTTCCTTCCCATTATTTTCAATCGCTTCTCTTAATTTTTTTTCATCCAGGACCAGCTTACCGTTATCTTTATAATTGGAGCTTGTGGTGATGCCAATCTCGGCCAGCGAATCAAATTGACTGTTCATTTTGGCCGGATCTGGATCACGGACATTGGAGTATAGTGTTAACCGCAACTTGTCTAGTGCCGAAGAAATGATGCGATCATTTTGCAATAAGCCGCTTTTCGCTTTTTCCTCCCATAATTCAATCTCTTTATCTTTCATATCCTTTTTCTGGTCATCCAACAGTGGTGAATAATCTTTGTAAGTCTTTTCCCCTAATGTATCGCGCAAGGTTTTAACGGTATCGTTATATTTATCAACAAAGCTTTTGATGCCATCAAAAATGGCATCCACATCAGCCTTTTTCGTAATTGTTACAGTGCCGCCAGCCGGGATGTCGCCCTTGATGGTAAAGGTAATTCCGTCATAAGTTAGCTGATTGCTTTTTAGGGTAAGTGTTGTCCCGTTGATTGTGACCTGCCCATCGGTCGGTTTCACTGCCGAGCTTCCGGTCGCACCACTTAGGTTGCCTGCCGGGAAATCGTTTTGCGTTTCGCTGATAATTCCCGGCGCGATTTTAAGCAGGTTATTGCTGTTTGTAACGTTGGAAATGCTAATAGTTGTCGCTGCATCCTTGGATGTAAAAACAATCGCCTGGTCACCGCTTGAAAAGCTTGCGGTAACACCCGTTTTATCGGCTAAAGCATTGATTTTACTAATCGAGCTTTTCATTGAGTCTTGGTCGGTAAGATTAATCGTTTCTCCGTTCAATGTAAAGCTAAAGCCCTGTCCTGCACCCAATTCAACCGTATCGCTGCTTAAAGAGGAGGAAGCAAATTTGACGGAAGAAGGTGCCCCGGGCTGATAGGCTTTGGCGTCAGAAATAATGTAGTCACTTCGGCTCGGTACGCCGCTCAAGGTTACATCCACCTTGCTGCTATCAGAAGAGGCCAATTTGCTTTTGGTAAAAGTCGACTCCAGCCTTAGATTCTCGATCGCTGAACGCAGATCCAGGAATTTCGTATTCACATCCCGATAAGCATCGATTTTCCATTGGGTCTTGGTCTTGTTCTGCAGCACCTTATTTAATTGCACTTTTTCCGCATCCATTAATTTTTTTACAAGTGATTCCGTATCCATTCCGGAAGCCAACCCGGAAAACCGAAGATTATTTGTAATCATTCTGTTACCCTCCGAACTCTTAGTATCTATAAACGGTTAACGGCATTTTGGAAGTGCACGTATAGTGTTTAATTAAAACTACAATGGGGATTTATAGTGACCATTGACTGGAAAAATGACTTGGACGGGCATCCTGGGCTGTTCACAGTGCCCGTTGGTCAGTTAAAAATACTTGGATGGGCACTCTGCCCACATAAAAAAGGCCGATTCACATGGAATCAGCCCTTGATCGATTAATTTATCGTTTTAGTCAATATTTCCGTAATGCGAATACCGAAGTATTCATCAACGACGACAACTTCCCCTTTGGCGACGATTTTTCCGTTGATTAACAAATCAACAGGTTCCCCCGACACACGGTCCAATTCGATGATCGAACCCTGGGACAGCTCTAAAATCTCGTTTATTTTCTTCTTGGTTCTGCCCAACTCCACGACCACTTCCAAATTAATGTCCATTAGGAGGTTCATGTTGATGGAATCGTCTGCTTCTTCTTTTTCAGGTTTTTCTTCTAAGTCCTTAAATAAAAACGGCTTGGTTTCCTCTTCCTTTTCCCCTAACAAAGCCTCTAGTTCATCTCTTGTAATTTTTCCATCATTACTCATCTTTTTTTACCTCTTTTTCAAAAACAGTTTCTATTTCAGCTGCGAGCCGGGTCTTCTTCACACCAGGTTTAACAAGAAATTTTACATCTTTGCCGACCATCGCCTTTAATGGTTCCTCATAAAGCTGGTCGAGCTGCACGATATCTCCGACGCTCAAGGATAAAAACTCTTCTATCGTAATGCTGGAGCGCCCCAGTTCTACTTTTAGCGGAATCTCCAACTCCTGCAGTTTGGACTTTAATAATTTGGATTCCTCGGGACTATTCGTTTTATTACGGTTTGAAAATAGTTGATAGGATGATAATTTGGGCAGGAATGGCTCTAAAATAATATAAGGAATGCAAATATGCATAAGTTCTTCTATTTCGCCAATCTTGATATTGAACGCAATAACAATGACAGTTTCATTCGGAATCGCAACTTGCAAAAACTGTGGATTAGTTTCAATCTCAACCGCAGTCAAATTCACATTCATTAAATCTTTCCAGGATTTTTTCAAGTTATCCACAAAACCTTCAAACAGTTTTTGAAGAATTTTATTTTCAATTTGCGTTAAAGTTGTTTTCTCAATAGCGGAATCGGCCAGGTCCCGGCCTCCTAATAAACGATCAATAATCGCAAAGGCCATTTTCGACTTTAGTTCCATGATCATCCGGCCTTTTTCCGAGGTTTCAAAGATATTTAAAATTGTAAAGGGTGGTAGCTCTTTAATGAATTCTTCATAGATCATTTGATTGACTGAGACCACCTCGACTTGAACAATCGTCCTTAATTGCGTCGAAATGGCAGAAGCCAGCTGATAGGCAAAATTATCATGAATTCTTGTTAAGACCCGAACTTGTTCCATCGACAATCGTAATGCCTTTTTAAAATCGTATACTTTCACGTCATTGTTATTTTCATACAGTTTCATAGTTTTTCCTCACCACCGTAACATCATCCAAGGGAAAGCAAATCCTTGCCCTTTATTCTATTATCGTTTTAAATTCACAAGTTCTTCTAAAATAGAGTCAGAAACAGTAATCACTTTGGCATTTGCTTGAAAACCGCGCTGCGCGATAATCATTTCGGTAATCTCTTCTGAAAGATCCACATTAGACATTTCAAGCTGGCCAGAAACAATTTGACCGGCATTATTATCCTGTCGCTTTTTGATCAGATTGTCAATCCTCGTTTCCTGGTCGGAATTTCCGCTTAATTCATACATGGATCCGCCCACTTTTTTCAAACCCCCTGGATTGGAAACAACAACTGTACCTAATGTAGCAATGTCTGTTGTCGTACCGTCTGCCGCTACCCCCTTCACAACCCCATTAAAATCAATCGTGTAAGATACATACAAATCCGAATCAATATTAATTGGCCCAACGGCATTCGTCGTAGGATTAATCCCCAAAACCTTATATCCTTGTGAAGTCACGAGATCGCCATTGGCATCCCGGTCAAAGTTTCCTGCCCGTGTCAGGTATTTGGAGCCATTATCGTTTTGTACCACGAAGAAGCCATTGCCATCAATATATAAATCAGACGACAGATTCGTCGTGGTCGGGCTGCCTGGTGTTTGGATCGTATCAACAGAGGCTGTTTTTACTCCTAAACCGATTTGAACAGGATTCGTTCCTCCTGCGTTTCCATTAGGAGTGGAACTGCCGCGGACCGTTTGGCTTAATACATCCTGAAACATGATCCGGCCCTTCTTGAAACCAACTGTATTTACGTTTGCAATATTATTACCGATGACATCTAATTTATTTTGGAATGCTTTCATTCCAGATACGCTTGAATTTAATGAACGCAGCATTTTCTTTACCTCCAATGATTATGATTCGAATTGTTTAGCCGAAGTGATGTTTTCAACTGGAATTTCTAGATCATTAATTTGATAATAGAATTGATTTTCTTTTCGTACAATCCCTTTAATTACGCCTGTTTCCTGTCCGCCCTTTTCATCATTAATCCACGAAACTTCCTTATTGATCATCATCGAATACTGACTGATATCTCCTTGTTGTGTGACCAAGAACTGGTTAAAGGCTTGATTCATGTTGGAAATTTGTTCAAGCGTACTAAATTGGGCTAATTGGGCAATAAACTCGCGGTCCTCCATTGGCTGGGTAGGATCTTGATTTCGTAATTGCGTAGTTAAGATTTTAAGAAAAAGATCTTTATCTACCTGGCTCTTTTGCTGGTTTTGGGTCGTGCTGCCAGTCGTCATTTTTAAGGAATTAATCGTTGTCACCTTATTTACTCCTTTAAGCAAGAATATTAATCGTGGTTTCCGTGCTTTTTTGTCTATAATCCTCAATTGTGGTATGACTTTGATAAAACTCCTCCAGGCTGATTTTCTTTTTGGAAAAACGCTGTTGAGATTGTTCCTGGCGCGATTTTCCCTCCTGCTGTGAAAAAGAATGCTGGAATCCTTGGCCGCCAAGAGATACCTCGATTTTATCCACTTGAAAACCTTGCTGCGAAAGCGAAGAGCGCAATTGTGACAGTTGCGCTTCCAACGATTCTTTTCCCAGAAGCGTTTCGGCTGTAAAGTGTGCCACTACTTGGCCTTTATGAATCGACAATTTCACTTCAATATCCCCAAGCTTTTCAGGAGTCAGTGAAAATTTCGCTTCCACAAATTCAGACGCTTTTTTTAGACTCGCATGATTTTTCAATAATTCTACTACTTCAGTAATAAACTGATTGACTGAAACCTTGGGTGAATTCGGCCGGTCTACCTTGGCATCTGGCGCGGCATTCATTGATTGAAACACAACCTCTTTCCCGTCAAATTTGGGCTGGAAGTCAAAATCTTGGTTTGACGTTTTTTCTGAAAAAGGTGACTGGAATGGGACCTCCATGGCTTTTTGCAAGGATGGCGCCGCCGCTTTATTTTCCGTGTCACTTGACAGCAGCCGCGGTAATTTGTCAAAGGTCATCTCTTGCAGATTGCGGGTATTATGTAAATCACCTTGTAATTGTGACAGATTGCCAGGATCGGTGTTGTTTTGGAAAAATACACTTAAAAAAGCTATCAGGTCATTTCTCGTTTGCGGTTTGTTTTCATCATTTTGTTCTTGTTCAGTTTGATTAGCAATTGGACCGTTTTGCTCGTTCACTTGTGCAAACCATCCATTCATCACCGAAATGAGATCATTGGTTTGGCTGCCGGGTTCTGTCTCTTTTATTAACCCATTCAAAAATTCCATAAACGCGCCAGCATTTTGCTGATCCGGATTAGCATGACTGCTTAATTTGTGACGGGTTGGATTCAAGGATGCTGATTGAATCACAAATTTTCTCCTTTCAGGTAGAGGATACTCTATTTCTAAAATAAGTTTTTTATGGTCGAATAACAATAAAAAATGAAAAATTTTCCGCTTGTAAGATTTACCCTATTTTTGAAATAGAGTAAAATAATAGATAATAAAACTGACTACAGGAGCAAAAACAATGAGTATAGGTCCCGTTTCTTCAGACTGGTTTAAAAATATCGCACTGCTTTCAATCTCAAAAAATAATTCAGATATTGCTAGTGTTACACCATTTCTCCCAACAGGAAATATCTTTGAAGCTATTTTGCAATCGGTATTGGAGAAACAATCTCGGATTAATACCAATCTAAATAAGGAGTTTTTTGCAGCAAATACGATTCTTCCCGCGATAAAGGATTACTCCCATGTATTAGGTGCATCAACGACCTTGGATTATACCGAAGCCTCTTTACAAAAATTAAATTCAACCTTAAAAGGAAAATTAGCCGATCTGGGTGAACTTTTTATCGAAGCTGGGAAAAAATATAATATAAATCCAAATCTACTTGCCTCGGTCGCTATTCATGAATCTGGAAATGGCAAGTCAAGGGCGGCTAATGAAAAAAATAATATTGCCGGAATGATGGGCAGAGACGGCCTAAAACAGTATGATACAGTTGCTGAGAGCATCTTCGATATGGCCAGAAATCTAAGAAAGAATTATTTAGATAAAGGGTTCGATTCGATTGCCAAAATCGGTACCAAATATGCGCCTATCGGTGCAGACAACGATCCGACCGGATTAAACAATCACTGGGTAAAAGGTGTCAACAACTACTTTCATTCTCTTTTTTCATCATAAGCAGGTTGAGGATGTCCTAAAAGCTAAGCTTTTTGGGACATCCTCTTTTTTGTTTATTCAATCAAGCTTAAAACAAGAAACCGAATAGCCAGTTATTGTCGCAGCTCTTTTTTTGATTATTGATCACATCGACTGTGGTGCTTCCAACCACTAGAACACCGCCAACCTTTGCACGGAAAACTAGTAGCTCTTTGCTTTCGTCCCAAATAAAGTCATCACGCTCGAATTTAAATTGGCCATTCTTTGCTTGGTTCTGTAAGCCCTTGCTATCGCTCAGTGCATGCACGTTGTTAATTGTTACGGTAGATAAGTCAACGTTTGCAAAGCTGTAGCCTTTTGGCAATGTAGCTCTTACAGTAAATTCACCATTGTTGCAGTTGATGACCTTTGGAGTAACTTCGATCGTCGCTTGAATATAGGTTGATACTGTTTTTTCTACGACCGTCTTTAATCCCGCGTTGTCGATGGCCGTAATTTTAATTGTATAATCGCCAGGTTTATCAAAGGTGATTTTTCCTGTTGTGTTCTTGACGCCATTGACTTCGACATAGCTTTCTTTAATGCCAGAGAGATTATCCGCCGCTTCATATTTAAGCTCTACGCTTGAACCAAGTGCAAACTCCGTTGGAAGATCTGCCTTAATCGTTGGCACGGTTTTGTCCACGTTTACTTCGACTGTATGCTTGGCTTCAATGTTTCCAGCGTTGTCTGTGCTGTAGAAGGTTAAAGTGTGTTTGCCTTCTTTTTCTACTTTTAGGAGAGTTCCTTCAATGAAGGCTGCTCCGTCGATTGAATAATAGGTGGCTTTTACACCGCTTAGATCATCGGTTGCTGTCAGTTCAACGTTAACAGTATCTGTGTACCATTTATCTTCGACATTGCTTACTGTAGTTGGAGCAGCCTTGTCCACGTTTACTACTACTGTGTGTTTGTCCTCGATGTTTCCAGCGTTGTCGACACTGTAGAAAGTAACTTCGTGTTTGCCTTCTTTTTCAACCGTAAAGCTTGTTCCTTCGTTGAAGTCAGCGCCATCGATAGAATAGTAGGTGGTTTTTACACCGCTTAGATCATCGGTTGCTGTCAGTTCAACGTTCACAGTGTTTGTCTGCCATTTTTCTTCGAGATTGCTTACAGTCGTTGGAGCAGTTTTATCCACGTTTACTGCTACTGTGTGTTTTTCCTCGATGTTTCCAGCGTTGTCCACACTGTAGAAAGTAACTTCGTGTTTGCCTTCTTTTTCAACCGTCAGGCTTGTTCCTTCGTTGAAGTCAGCCCCATCGATAGAATAGTAGGTGGCTTTTACTCCGCTTAGATCGTCGGTTGCTGTCAGTTTTACGTCCACGGTGTTTGTATTCCATTTATCTTCGAGATTGCTTACTGTCGTTGGTGCAGTTTTGTCCAAGTTTACTGCTACTTTATGTCTTTCCTCTATGTTTCCGGCGTTGTCGACACTGTAGAAAGTAACTTCATGTTTGCCTTCTTTTTCAATCGTCAGGCTGGTTCCTTTGTTGAAGTCAGCGCCATCGATAGAATAGTAGGTGGCTTTTACACCGCTTAGATCATCGGTTGCTGTCAGTTTTACATTCAAAGAGTCTCTATACCATTTATCTTCGAGATTGCTTACAGTGACTGGTGCAGTTTTATCTACGATTACTTCGATTGTCTGCTTAGCTTCCATATTGCCGGCGTTATCGATGCTGTAGAAAGTAACGGTGTTAACTCCTTGTTGATCAACTACAAAGCTTGTACCTTCTGTGAAATCAGATCCGTTAATGGAGTAGTAGGTTGCATGAACTCCGGAAAGATCATCAGTGGCTGTTAATTCCACCAAACTATTATCTTTAATATCTGCTGTAGTTTTTGGAGCTTGTTTATCCATTTTCACCTCTACGGTCCGTTTTTCCTCAACGTTCCCAACGTTGTCTTCGCTGTAGAAGGAAACCGTATGAACACCTTCTTTTTCAAGAGCAAAGTTCGTTCCTTCTGCAAATTCTGAGCCATCAACAGAATAATAGGTTGCTTTTACTCCTGATAGATCATCGGTAGCTGTTAAATTGACATTTACATCATTGTTATACCAGTAAGCGCTTGTATTGATCACCGTTTCTGGCGCTTGTTTGTCAATTTTGACATCAATTGTTTTAACTTCCTCAACGTTTCCAGCATTGTCCACACTATAGAATGAAACGGTGTTAACTCCTGCTTGATTGAGGGTTAGTTGTGTTCCTTCTGCAAATTCTGAATGATTAATAGAATAATAGGTGCTCTTAACGCCGCTTAAGTCGTCAGTAGCACTTAAAGTAACTGAAACATCGTCCTTTGACCATTCAAGTTTTGTGTCGGCAGATGTAACCGGCGGGGTTACGTCAGAAGGCTGATTGATATCAACTGTAACAGTAGCATAGTCGATTGACTCTGTTCCGTCTTTTGTAACTGGAACGATTTGATATTCGTGCGTGCCTTGTTCTTCTGGTTTATTTAGTGTGTAGTTTGGATCGGTAGTGGTTCCTACTAGAACTCGTTCACCGTCAACTACTTCGTAAATGTTGTATTTGTCTGCGTCTGGGACTGTGTCCCAGGAAAGGTTGACGGATTTGTCTTTTACTTCTGGTTTAGCATCTTGTGGTGCCCTTAAAACTGGAGCAACATCTACTACAACAATATTAGAATATGGGGATGAACCGAAACGTTCAGACTTCGCGATGATCGCGTACTCATGTTTCCCTTGTTCTAAATCAGTAGCATAGTATGAATTATTAGTAGTGGTCTTTATTAAGTTAGGCACACCATCTATAAGCTTATAAACCTCATATTCAGTTGCATACGGATCCGAAGACCATCTAATTGACGCACTGTTTTCTGTATCCTTTACTGCATAAGCAATTGGAGTTTGTATTACAGGAAACGCAATTGTTGTGTTGTATGTCCCAGGTGTGGATTCCCCAAATCGCTCGCTTACAGAAACGATTTCAAAAGTATAGTCCCCTTCTGGAAGGTTAGTAAAGTAATGGGAACGATTTGAAGTGGTTTCAATTAATTCCTTCTGACCATTTACTATCCTATAAAGTTTATAAGTGTCTGCATAGTCTGCTGCAGACCACATGAGCAAAAGATCATTTCCGTTATAGACATAAGAATAAATTTGGCCAGGAGGTAGTAATGTTGGATAAACTATCTCTATTTTAGTTTGACTTCCTGTTTTTGATTCCCCAAATTTTGATAAGGCCGTTACTTCATAAACATGAAATCCAGCAGAAACGTTTATTACATACTGGTTTGTATTTGTAGTAGAATTGACAAGTTTTCTATTCCCATCAACAATTTCATAGATATTATAAGAAGTGACATTTTGCACCGGATCCCATCTTAAAATAACATTATTGACATTGTTAATATAAGACTTTATCCCTGTTGGAGCAGACGTTTCAGGATATATAACGTTTACTTTAATAGAACTTGATGTGGACTCACCGAACTGGGTATTGTAAGAAGTAACCTCATAAAGGTGTTCCCCTTCTGATACAGTCGAAAAATATTGGCTCGCCTTGGTCGGTGTAGCAATTAATTGCCTTTGGCCATTAATTACTTCGTAAACCTTATAACTAGTTGCAAATTCCGTTGCACTCCAGGTTAACGAAACATCATTGCCGTTTACAACACTGTAAGATAGTCCGTTAGGAGGTTGCATAGTTGGATATTTTATTTCGACGGTCAACAACGATGAAAGCTGTGACTCTCCTGTACTATTAACGGTAGTAACCCCATAAGTATGAGAACCTTCTTTAACACCTGCAAGATAACGATTAGGTGACGTTGTTTGAATGATTAAAACTTTGTCTTGGTCTTTAATCTCATAAATCCGATAAGCAGTTGCACCATTTACATCGTTCCACCTTAAAATGACATTATCGATCCCATCAAGAACATAGCGAAAATTATCAGGGGCTGGTAAAGTTATTGCGGCAAATACAGACGTGACTGGTGAAAATAATTGCAATATTAAAGCAGCTAAAACGAATAAAGAAAGTTTTTTCTTTATTTTTTGCATACCTCTTCCTCCCTTTCACTTATTTATCTGTAGCTTAAAAAGAAGCCCCTTCTTGCAAGAGACTTCTTTTCAATTGGAATAACCCGTTATTAACCACGAAGAAGCTGTAATACACCTTGAGGCTGTTGATTAGCTTGTGCAAGCATAGATTGTGCAGCTTGAGAAAGGATATTGTTTTTCGTAAATTCCATCATTTCGTGTGCCATGTCAACATCTCTTAAACGGGATTCTGCAGCCGTTAAGTTTTCTGAAGAAGTACCAAGGCTGTTAATTGTATGCTCTAAACGGTTTTGGACAGCCCCTAGTTTAGAACGTTCAGTTGAAACTGTACTAATAGCGGAATCAAGAACCTTAATCGCTTTTTCAGCGCTAACTTCACTCATTAGAGAAATATTTACACCATTGTTTTTTAGACCCAATGCAACCGAATCCATTGCATTAATGCCAATTTCTAGAGTTTGTCCCTCATTTGCTCCCACATGAATCGATACAGTATTGTTTGCTGAACCTACTGTGATAGTAGAAACCTGATTATTCGCAGGATTTCCGGCAGCGTCAACAATTGAACCGTTAAATGTTAGTTGCAGATTAGATACTTGTACAACCGAGTTTGCGCGGACAGCAATTCTTCCATCTCCAGCACTAGCTCCAGCAGGACCAATGTCAACTTGTGCTACATAGTCACCTTTGTTTGCTGCAACTTGAAGTTGTTGTAACCCGCCATTTTTCCCTGTGTTCAATGAACTATTAAATGATGTACGATCAATACCTTCTGATGAAGTTGCTGTGATGCTGAATGAGCTAATGTCATTAGCTGCACCTTTTTGACCAGTAATTAACATTGCTCCATCGGTACTAAGCCCAGACACTGGCGCATCAAGACCTAAGGCATCAAGATCAGATCCAAAATCACCAACACCATCTGCAGTGTCCATTGCTACTGAGCTAGACCCTAATGTATTTTTTACAGTGGACATAAAATCGTCTAAAGTACTGTTAGCCGACACTACATAAACTGCATTCTTTACTTCGCCACCTACTACTGCGGATAGAGTAATTTCATCGCCCACTTTAAGCCCGTAGTTTCCACTTGCATCTCCGAGATCTGTGAGTTTGGTATTGTTAGTAACAGCGGCTGCAACGCCTGAAGTGTAATCTTTTAATGCACCTGTTTGCCAAACTGCTGCAGTATCAGCGGTTAACGCAGTACCTGTAGTGACAGTAGTGGTTCCAGAAGCAGCAGTTGAAGAAGAAATTACATTAGCTACAGATCCACCTGTTGACTGAGCAAATTTAGCAGTTTTAGAGATATCACCATTTAAAATCTTAAAGCTGTTGAATTCGGTATTATTTGCAATTCGATCCACTTCATCAATTAATTGATTAACTTCTGTTTGGATATTTTGTTTATCCTGAGTTGTTGAAGTCCCATTTGCCGCTTGGTTCGAAAGTTCACGAACACGCTGTAGGATACTATGTGTTTCGTTTAACGCACCTTCGGCAGTTTGAATTAACGAAATCCCGTCTTGAGCATTCTTCTGTGCTTGATCCAAACCGCGGATTTGAGCTCTCATTTTTTCAGAGATTGCTAGACCAGTTGCATCATCAGCTGCACGGTTGATACGTAAGCCCGAAGACAATTTCTCCAAATTTTTCGATGAAGCCGATGAGTTTGCACTTAGTTGATTATAAGCATTTAGTGCGGAAATGTTATGATTGATTCTCATTTCGTTTTCCTCCTAGTCGTTTTGACAAATTTTTATTTGTTTTTGTCTTGCTACTAGTAAGTAACGACATTTTTCAGCACGTGGAGAGGGATTTTTTGATATTTTTTATTTTAAATAGCTGTTTTTGTACGAGAATTTACAAAAAAAAGCAGAAATTTGATAGGAAAAAACTTGTTTACAAATTTATCGGCGATTCTAAGTGATTTATCGGCGAATTTTTCATTTTATCGGCGAATCTGAAGCATTTATCGGCGAATTTCCCAATTTATCGGCGAATTGAATTTCCCCTGAAGAAATCTTCGTTTGGAAAGTACACTCGACCCTTTTTTGTTCCAGAACTATTAAGATTTGCAGAGCGAAGGAGTCTCTTTGCAACATCCTCCGATTTTATGTGGCAAAACTCCCGAAACTGTAGATTCGTTATTTTCGTATCGATCAGTAAAAAAAAGTCCTGGAGAGCGTTTAGGTGAGCATCTTTTGAAAAATGGCCGCAGGTAGGAATAGGACAAAACCATTTCTGCTTCTTACGAATGAGTGGAATATGATCGAAGGTGGGGCAAAACACACCGGTTTTGATATCTTCCTTTTTAATTCCATATTTAGTCAAAATGTAGTTTGTCGGAATTGTATTCATTTTAACGAGGAGGCGGCTAAGTTTTCGGAGGTCTTTTGAGGTTAAGAGTGGACTTGAATACATATTTTCGAAAAACTGAATTTTGTTTAGTAACGCATCTGATTTACATACCCGCGGCTTCACTTTATAAGCGTCTTTGCCTGATATAACATAGGAGGCATAATTATTGCTAATCACCACTAAATAATCAACAGGAACTGGTGGAAATTTATGATCTGCCATTAGTTTCTTTATGTATTCTTGATGCCTTTCAGCTTGAGAGATTGGATCAAGGTAACCCTTTTCTTTTTCATTAATGATTTGCATAAACTGCCTGTTTTCGGTATCAAATATCAATTTACCGGCCATATTTTTCACATCAATAATTAGGGCGAATTCTGGTGTGAGGAGAAGGGTGTCAATTTGACAGTTATAGTCACCATCAGGGAGGTATAAATCGTGGAGTATCAAGTATTTATCATTCGGGAGGAGGCGTAAATAATAATCAAGAGCTACTTCTCCTTGGTATCCAGCTTGCCTCCTTCCAAGTTCCTCTAAAATTTGCTGGTATTTTGGGAAATTCAGTGGAAGACGCCGGCATAATGCCTCTAAAATGAGAATTACCAATGGAATTTTTCTTTCTTTTACTATCAAAACGATCACTCCTTTCAATTTACCTGTAAAATTCTTAAAAAGAAGTTGAAATACCTGCCGAATTTTAGCGAAATTTGTTAACAATTTTTGACCAGTTATTTTATCGGCGCTTTTTGAGTGTTTATCGGCTAATTTACATGGTTTATCGGCGAATCTGGAGATTTATCGGCGAATTTTCCAATATATCGGCGAATCCATATTTAAGTAAAAAAAAGAGCCCCGAAAAAAATTCGAGACACTCCTATCGCAAAAAATCCACCAATGTTGGCATGATTGCCTTTGCACCGGAAGATAGCGCAGCATTCAAGACCGTTTGCTGCGTGGTAAAATTGGTAATTACCTTCGTCAGATCTGCATCTTCCGTTTTCGATAGCATGCTTTTGGTTGAAAGCTCTGTTTGATCATGGCGGTTGACCATCATCTCCAATTGATTCACATTGGAGCCAACAATCGAGCGATGGGCGAGGAGATTGTTCAATTGCTTATCCAAATGGTCTAAATATTGCTGCGGGTCATGGCCAGCCTCTAGTTCACCGGCAATTTTTTCAACCGTTTCAACAAGATTGAAACCTCCCGATTGAAAATTGAATATGTCCGTTCCGTTCACATTGACCTTCATATAAATACCCTGTCCGACATTCCAATTCAGTTGCTGATCATTCGAACTCACGAAACCGCCATTCTCAAATGGAGCCGTATCGGTATCAGTTCCCGCGAACAAAAAGCGATCGCCCAGTCTGGCATTGGCGATATCGCCGATGTTACCTTTTAAGGATTTCAATTCCTTCGCAATCGTATCTAAGGAATCTTGATTGTTGACGCCATTGCTGCCTTGAACCGTCAGTTCGCGAACCTTTTGCAATACCTGGGTTAAATCATCAAGGGCATTGTCGGTTGTTTCGAGCCAATTCAACCCATCTTCGGCGTTCCGCTTGAATTGTTCCGTTTCCGCCAAAGCCGACTTGTAGGACATAATTTGCACCGATTTCACGGGATCATCGGAAACCCGATTAATCGCTTTCCCAGAAGAAATTTGCTCCTGATAGCTGCTCATTGCCCGGTAATTCGTTTGAATATTCCTGATAACCTGTGTGCTTAACATATTCTGTGTGACACGCAATCCATTCACCCCCTAGATACCAACCCGGCCGGTTCCATTAATTAACTTATCAAGTACTTCATCCATTACGGAAATGTATCTGGATGCAGCATTGTACGATTGCTGGAATTTAACCATATTGGTCATTTCTTCATCGATGGACACACCGGAAACCGATTGTCTGCGATTTTCTGCTTGCTGCACTAATGCCTCCGAATTCGTTTCCATTTGGATTGACTCCTGCGTTTTGATCCCAAGATCGCCAACAATTGTCCGGTAAAAATTATTCAACGTCGTCGTTTGATTAGAAAAAGAAACATTCTTAAACTTTAAGTTGTTTAGTAAATTGGCATTACTTGCATCACTAACATTTGCCGCTCGTGCAGCCGCTATTTTACTTAAGGAGGCCACAATGGCAGGATTAACTCTGATTTCTCCGGCCGTTGCCGGATCGCTCGTACCGCCCTTCGCCACAAAAAACGGAATTTGGTCAAGCGCCGCACTTGGGTCATTCTTTCGATTTTGAATATCGTCCAAATTCATCGCACTAGGATCACTGTGAATTTGATTGACTTCCTTACTAAACGTCGTCACAAGCTCATTGATTTTTGCCATAAACGAGGGGATATCTTTTGTCAGCGATTCGACCATTCCTGTAATTTCCCCGGATTTCAATGAAATGCTTTTCCCGCCCAATGATAGTTGATTCATCGCCGAATCAAAGGAAAGAGGTGAATTTTGGTCACCCTTGACCAGGTACTCTTGTCCTATGAAAATATCAACCATTCCATTGTTCGCAGGCTTCACCTGGATATCCGCCATTTTTGAGATTTTATCTATTAATAAATCGCGTTGGTCCATTAAATCATTGGGCTGCTGTCCAGCCGCAGAAATTTTGGCAATTTGCAAATTCAAGTTGCTGACCTGCTTCGTCAGATTATTCATTTCCTGCATCTTAGTAGAAAGCTGATTTTGCAAATCCGTGCTCAGATTATCGATAGAATCTGAGATTTGATTAAACCGCCCAGCCAAGGCTGTGGCATTAGAAAGCAGGGCGGCCCGGGAGGCGAGACTGTCCGGCTCCTTCGAAAGATCCTCCCATGATTGCCAAAAGCGGTCCAGGCTTGCTTGCAGGCCATTGTCTCCAGGCTCGTTTAACGTTTCTTCTATCTTGGAAAGCGTATCCTGCTTCACATTCCAATAGCCGAGCTGTTCATTTTGACTGCGAAACTGTCCATCTAAAAACGAATCACGAATCCGATTGATTTCCTTTGTTTCGACACCTGTCCCGATCTGCAAAGGGCCGTTTCCCACATTCATACCGGGATATGACAGTGGATTGGAAGCTTGCGTGATTGCATTTTGCCTCGTGTAGCCTTCGGTATTGGCATTGGCGATATTATGCCCGGTTACACTTAGTGCCGTAGCTTGAGCAAAGATGGCTCTTTTTCCAATTTCAAGTCCGTGAAAGGTAGAACGCATTTTCCTTTCCTCCTTCCTTGTAGTGATTACACCTTTGCCTCAAAGAAGCTTCTGGAATGGATGCTTTCTTTGGCATAAGGCTTTGCCGAATATGTCATCGATTGGTCTTGTTTTTGTGTAAATAGACTCAGCATATTATGAATATACTGTAACGACGTCTCAATCAGTCGCTGATTCAATTGATGCTGTGACTCTAATTCCTTCAACTTTCCCTTTAATTCATTTTGATAGAATAACAGTTCCTCCTTGTCATTTGCCGAAGAAGTGTTTTCGATCATCTGGCTCAAGGAAACAGATTGAAAGACAAGCGTCTCGGCCTGTCTTTTCCCTTCGAGCAAACTAATTTCTTTGATCAAAACGGACTCTCTTGGAAAAATGGACAGCAACTGCTCAGGGTCACCTTTTATAATGGCCTGTTGTTTTTCTTCGCCTACATCCAGCAACTTTTCATATACCGTAATCATTTCTTGTAAAATGGTTTTCAGCGGTTCAGATGGTTTCATTGTTCAGTTCCTTTGTTCCAAGAAGAAAGCAATTTTTCAGCAATCATTTGGCTATCCACTTTATATGTGCCATTTTCGATTTGTTCCTTCAATGCTTGGATTCTTTTTTCTCTTTCCGCACTAATTTTTTCCTGGGCAGCTGGTGAAAATTCCACTTTATCTACTTGCACTTTTTTTGTTACTTCCTGCTGAGTTGGTTTGCTGATGTTATTTTTATAGGATTGCAGTCCTTGCAGACGGTTAAAGTCATTGATTTTCATCTGTACTTCCCCTTTCTAACCCCGAATCAAGTACATCTACTAAGTATTATCGACATTTTATCAAGAAGTGTTTAACTATTAAAAGTCTTTTCATAAATGGATTAAGATGGTAAATTTATAGTAGCAAATATTTAGGGGAGTTCGAAGTGAATACTGCTTATTTAGCCGATGCAGCTTTTGTTTTGATAGGTTTGATTCTTCTTTTTCGTTTTTCTACTAGGAAAAAAAATAAAATCCTACCAAAAAGGGAAAATCGGAGGAGTGCCTTCCGCCTTAGTTTATGGGAGCATGAATGCACTTTAACAACCGCTTCCTCCCCAGGCACCGTTCTTTATGGTTCGATTCGTGATATCAGCTTGACCGGTATGAAACTCATTTCTTATGAGGATTTAACCAATATTGATGAACTCACGATACATTTTGAGTTGGAGGAAATATTCTCTTTACCCGGAAAAATAGAGCGACGGAAACGATTAGCCAATGGAATATACGAATTCGGAGTCCATTTTATCGAATTGGATGAAAAAACCGAACAAAAGCTATTCAAAATCCTTTGGGATAAAAGCAGAGAAAAAGTCGTTTTATAATGCAAAAAGAGCCTATTTTTGAACTGCACCCCCAATTTTAGAGAGTGTCTAAAGTTTGGGGTGCAGTTTATCTCAAGGCTCTTTTTTATTAACTTCTTATGATTCCATTGGCGATTCCCATCATTTGATCAGCATATGAGATAGACCTGGAATTGAATTGGAACCCCCGCTGGGTTGTGATCATGTCCGTCACTTCTTTACTCAAATCCACATTAGAGGATTCAATAAATCCCTGCTGGATGGCGACCGAAGTATTGGCAAGAATTTCATTGCCTGCTCCTGTGTAACGAAAAACATTACCACCCTCACCAGTCAATTTCTGCGGATTGACAAACTCAACCACCCCGATTTGCTGGTTAGTAGAAGCAATCATTCCGGACTCGTTGACTGAGAAATCGACATCGTTTGGTATTTCCACCGGCTGCTTATTTTTATCCAACAAATAGTAGCCCTCAGCATTCACTAGGCGATAGGTTCCATTGTCCATGGGGCTTTTTTGAAACGAGCCATTTCTTGTATAGAAAACATCGCCCTGTTTTCCAACTTGAAAAAACCCTTTCCCCGAAATCATCAAATCAAGTGGATTATCTGTTGCTTTTGGAATCCCCTGCTCCAACATCAGCTGCGTGCCGTTCATATGGACCCCAAATCCGGCACGAATACCATTGGGCGTCATTCTGCCTGCTTCCCGATTGGCAGCCTTTTGGTTTTCAATCGAAATTGCTAAATTTTCTTCAAAGGAGGCCTCTCTTCGCTTAAAGCCCGTTGTTTCAGCATTGGCAATATTGTTTGAAATCGTATCCAGCTTTTTCTGGTAGGAGTTTAAACCGCTTGTGGCAATATACAACGAAGTATTCATGAGTACTCTCCTTTACACTTTTCCGACTGAATTTAATAATTCCAATGACCGGTCGTAAGCCTGCAGCACTTTTTGATTTGCTTCGTACAAACGGACATTTTCCATCATGTTTGTCATCGTCATCGTTGGATCCACATTCGAGCCCTCGATCATTTTCTGATGGAGCACGACGCCCGCTGGGAGCTCTTTTAAAATCGGAGGATTTTGTCCTTCTAACCTGAACAATCCATTTCCTTCTTTGATCAATTGGTTGGGATTTTCGATCAAAACTAATCCAATCGTATCAACCACTTCACGCTTGGCAGGATCATCGGGATTGACAATAATTTCTCCTTGAGGGCTGATGGACACCTCACTGGAAGCAAGATCAGGATCAACTTGTACCGGTTTCCCAAGATTGTTTAATACGGCGTTTCCTTCCAGGGTACGAAGTTGTCCCGTTTCATCAACTGTAAATCGTCCATTTCTTGTATAGCGGATTTCTCCTATCGCATTAACAACGGCAAAAAACATACTTGGCTGTTGACCGCCGGCGGAAGGGAGATTTCGATCATCAATCGCCACATCAAATGGATTATTCGTTTCGACCAAGTCGCCTTGAAGAAAGTTCGAAATATTTTCTTGGGCATAGACTCCCTGCTGCATCGAACCAATCCAAGAAAATCCGGGTGCATTCTCCGTTGCAGTCGTTTGAGAATCATTGATTCTTTCAAGGAAAACCTCCGGAAAAGCACGCAAAGTGGTATCAACCTTTTTGTAACCGGGAGTTTCAATATTAGCCAGATTATTCGTTAACGCTTCCTGCCGCCTTTGCAGGGCAATCATGCCGGACGCTGCTGTATGTATTCCTCTAAGCATCGGTCAATCCCCTTTACTGTATAAGTAATTCTGTCGTATAAACATTAATAATTTTTCCTTCGGAGAATCTTTTGTTTAGTTGCTCTTTTACTTTATTCTCAAAGACAGCAATATCCTTAAAATCTTCTTTTTGGGATTTTGAAAGAATCTTGATAATATCGCTTTCGATGATCGGAATAATCTTTTCTGATTGCTTTTTCGTATCCTTTGAATCTAGTTCAATCGAAAATTTCACCTGAATAAGGTTGTCGGAATTGAGATTCGTACTGATCTGGCTGGTTTGGATGGTTTGGTCGGCCAATCGATCAATCGATACTTCCGCAGCGCTGGCAACATGGGCTTTATTATATTGATAGTAATAGAATCCCCCGCCGGCTAAAACAACTAGAATGGCGGTTATCGTTAAAAACTTTTTCATCCTTTACGCCCCCGTTCATCATGATAGCTATAAATAAAGGTCGATCAACAGACCCTTTATTTCCCCTATACTATCTAATAAACGGATGTTTTCGTCTTCCTGTTCAATCATTTCTTGAGAAAGTTTCACTAATTTTTCGTCAACCTCTTTTATTATCTTTAATTTTCGTTCCCGACTAGACATGGATGAAAAAGATGTCGTTTCTTCTAAGGAGAGGCCAAATTTCACCACATCCTGTAAAAAAGATTTGATCAGCCCTTTATACTGATGGAGATCCTTCAATGTTCGTGAACGAGCCAAGCGCTCCCCTTGCCGATGGATATCCTCCAAAAGAGCATGTAATTGTTCTTTGGCAAAATAGGTTTGTTTTTCTGAAAATAATTGTTGAAATGAAGGTGCTTCTGTTGATTTTATTTCTTTTTGGGAAAACATAAAGTCTTTTTGAATCCCGAACCCTTGACCAACTTTCAAATCTAAAACACCTCTCCGAATGAAAATGATATTGTCGAATTTTGTACCCTTGAATACAATTGTGATTATAATTTTTTAACAATGAAAAGAAAAGGAGAATTTCATGACGACCATTATCGGACTTATCTTAGCGATTGTCTTTATTGGTGTGGGTATGGTGTTAAAAGGGGTATCCGTTCATGCCCTTGCCAATCCAGCCGCTTTTTTAATTATTTTTGGCGGAACCATCGCTACTCTGTTCGTTGCGTTCCCTATGAGTGAAATCAAGAAGTTCCCGCTATTGCTAAAAATCGCTTTTATAGAACCAAAGCTGCCGACGCAATCAGAAGTGATCGACATGATGGTGGAGTGGGCCATCGTCGCCAGGACGGAAGGCGTGTTAGCGTTAGAGGAAATTGCTGATTCTGTTGATGATCCATTTTTAAAAAATGGCTTGGAAATGATTATTGACGGCAGTGACCGCAAGCAAATGGAGGAAATTCTTTATGATGAACTTGAGGCGGTGACGGAAAGACATAAGGTGGGCAGCTTAATTTTCAGCCAGGCGGGCATGTATGCGCCAACGCTAGGGGTTTTGGGCGCTGTTGTCGGCTTAATTGCCGCATTAGGTAATTTAAAGGACATGGATAAATTAGGCTACTCCATCGCTGCAGCCTTCATCGCCACGCTATTGGGGATCTTTTCTGGTTACGTCCTTTGGCATCCGATTTCCAATAAATTAAAGCGGATATCCAAAAAGGAACAAGATATCAAAGTTATGATGATTGATGGATTACTGGCCATTCAAGACGGGTTAACTCCTAAATTAATTGAGCGAAAACTGTGTGTTTATTTACCTTCAAAGGGACGTTTAAAGCAGGAGGAAACAATCAGTGAAGAAGCGGAGATCGCATAACCACAACGACGAACATATCGACGAAAGCTGGCTCATTCCCTACTCGGACCTATTAACTTTATTACTTGCCCTGTTTATTGTTTTATTCGCATCCGGAAGTATTAACAACGATAAGCTCCAACAAATTATGATTTCGATGAATACGGCCCTAAAAGGCCAAGGAAATAGTTTGATTATAAAAGAAAACGCCGGCATCACGAAAGAAGTGGAAAAAAAGGACGCTAGCAAACTTGCAGAAACAGAAAAACTGCAAAGCTTAAAGGAGCAAATCGAGCAGTATATTGAGACAAAAGGATTGGAGAAGGTGATCACGATAAAGGACGAACCAAAAGGAATCAAGCTATCCTTAAAGGACGTCATTTTGTTTGAATCCGGCAGAGCGGATTTAAAAGGGGACTCATTGATTATTTTGAATGATTTATTGGATTTGATTAAGCAAGTGCAAAATCCAATCAGTATCGAAGGACACACCGACAATGTCCCGATTACAGGCGGCAGGTATAAATCCAATTGGGAATTGTCAGCAGCCCGGGCTTTATCTGTTCTTTATTTTTTCGAGACAAACGGAATCGCGTCCAAGAAACTGCAATTTGCAGGATTTGGCGAACAGAAGCCCGTTTTTCCAAATGACACTCTTCCGCACCGGCAAGCGAATCGAAGGGTAGATATTACCATTTTAAAAACAGAATGATAAAAATCGCTAAACAAATCAAGTTAATCATCCGTTATGTATGATTAAAGGCATTCATTAAAATGAAGATGAACGCATTATGATTAAGGGCACCGTTTTTTTGCGGTGCTCTTTTAATTAGAAACAGGACTCGATTGATAAGTCCTGTCCCTTGGTTCTTCATCAAGCTTCTCGTTCATTTATTAACATTTGCGCTCAATATATGGGCAAGATGATGGCGGCCATGCCAGGCATAAAGGCCAATATTTTTCCCTACAGACACTTCACCTGATTCTGGATGAAGAAACGTCTTTTCATATTCGGTAGGGGTTAAACCTCGCAATAAGTGAACCAAGCGAATGTGCAATGCTTCCAACATTGAAAGTGAAATCTCAACCGGCAATCTTGAATCCGAGAGCTCCGCCCATTTGCCTTCTTCATATGGCTTGATTATCGGATTTTCCTCGGTAAGAGCTAACTTAAAACGGATGTAAGCATTCATATGACTATCGGCAAGGTGATGGACTACTTGCCGGATGGTCCATCCTCCTGGTCGATACGGTGTATCCAGCTGTTGATTATTTAAGTCTTTTACAGCTGCCCGTACCATACCAGGCAATGCTTCAATTTCATTGATCCAGCCTTCAGTAGACTCAGCGGTGACCTTGTCAGAAAACTGGAATTTTCCAATAGGATATCTTTGATCCATCTATATTCCTCCTTCTTTATAAATTTTCAAGGGCTATTCAAACAACTTAATAAACTCGTCAAACCCTTCGTCCTTAAGCTTGTCTTTGGGCACAAACCGAAGTGCTGCAGAGTTGATGCAGTAGCGGGCACGATCGGGACCTGGTCCATCGTCGAATACATGACCGAGATGAGAATCGGAGGTTTTGCTGCGAACCTCAATTCTTCGCATTCCATGAGAGGTATCAAATTTTTCTTCCAATTCATAGCGGCGTAGCGGCTTGGTGAAGCTTGGCCAGCCACAGCCAGCATCATATTTGTCCTTTGAACTGAACAGCGGCTCCCCTGAAATAATATCGACGTAAATTCCCTCTTCCTCATGATTCCAGAATTCATTCTGAAACGGCGGCTCAGTCGCATTATTTCTGGTCACTTCAAACTGAAGCGGCGTCAGCTCCTGCCGCAATTCATCATCGCTTTTGCGCTTTTTCCAATTTTCACGAATGAAGAGGGCACGGCCCGAACCTTCCCGGTAATGATTGTAGTGAAAGGGCATTTTTTTATAATAATATTGGTGCTTTTCCTCCGCCCTATAAAATGGGCTTGCCGGAAGAATTTCCGTCACGATTGGCTTTGCAAAGCGTCCACTCGCAGCAAGCTTCCTTTTTGAAGCCTCCGCCATTTCACGCTGTTCTTCATTGTTGTAAAAAATCGCTGTTCGGTAGGATGAACCACGGTCATTGAACTGGCCTTCCGTATCCGTTGGGTCAATTTGCTGCCAAAATAATTCAAGTAATTTTTTATACGGGAAGACGTTTGGATCGAATGTAATCTGTACCACTTCATAATGTCCTGTTGTATCCGAACACACTTCCTCATATGTCGGGTTTTCAGTGTGGCCTCCTGTATAACCTGAGATGACTTCCTTAATCCCAGGCTGCTCGTCAAATGGTGATACCATGCACCAAAAGCAGCCACCTGCAAATGTTGCTTTTTCCAATAAGATCAACTCCTTTATAAATGTCTACTTATTGATTAAGTCTGTACCATTTTTATTGCAATGTCACACTTCTTAATAAACTCTTTTAATTCGTGCTCCACAATAATCCCTCCATGATATTAATATCTTTATCACTAGCTTTTTAAAACTAATTTCCACAAAAATTTCCAACATCCTTCAAATAATAAAAAGAAAAAAACCGAAGGATATAATCCTCCGGTTTCTTTGACAATAGTTTATTCTTTTGTAGCAGTCTCAACAGTAGTTTCATCAGTTACCGCTTCTTCAGAAACTTCTGTTCCAGCTAATACAGCTGAATTTGCTGCTGCATGTTGAAATGCATTTTCACTTGCTTTTACGCTTGCATGAGCTTTTGCTTTGTTAGCTGCAGATTTGTTTACTTTTGATGTTTCTTCTTTGTTTACTTCAGTAGTTTCTTCTCCAGCTTGGTCAGTTACTACTTCAGTGGCTTCTTGGCCTGCTTCGTTAGTTACCGCTTCTGTTTCTTCTTCTCCAGCTTCGTCAGTTACTACTTTAGTGGCTTCTTGGCCATCTTCGTCAGTTACTGCTTCTGTTGCTTCTTGACCTGCTTCGTCAGTTACTACTTCTGTAGTTTCTTGGCCTGCTTCGTCAGTTACTACTTCTGTAGCTTCTTGGCCTGCTTCGTCAGTTACTACTTCTGTAGTTTCTTCAGTTGTTGCAGCCTCTTCAGAAACATTTCCATCTGCATGTACAGCGGAATTTGCTGCTGCATGCGCTTTAGCTGTTTCGCTTGCATGTTCGAACGCTTGAGATTTTACTTTGTTGGCAAATGAAGGATTTACCTTAGCTTCTTTCTCATCGTCCTCTAAAGTAGCCTCTGCTTCGTCTTCATCTTTTGTTTTTACAACAGCATCAGTCTTAATAGCTGGCTTTTTAGAATCGGAATCTTGATCATCCGCATCTTCTTTATCTTCAGTTTTTACTGCTGAATCCGCGTCAACCTCTTCAGCCTTTTCATCTTCTTTAACTGCTGCTTCGTCTTCTTTAAGGGCTTCATCATTTGTTGTTACAGCCTCATCTTTTTCAACTTCTGTTGTTGCAGCGGCTGCATCTTGTTTTTCAACTGTAGTGTCAGTCGTAACGTTAACACCCTCATCTGTAGTTGGTTCTTGAACAGGAGTATCTTCAGTTTTTGCCTCTTCTGTTTTTCCAACCTTGCCTAAAACAGCAGAGTTTGAATTCGCATGCCATTTTGCATTCTCGCTGGCATGCACACTAGCTTGAGACTTGTTCACTTTTTCAACTTTGGGCTGCGCCTTTACTACTGGTGCCGCTGGCTTCGCTGGAACAGCAGGCTTTGCATTCACATGAACTTTTTCGCTGTGTTCATTTTTCACATGAACGGTTTGCTCAGCTTTTTCCTTACCAAGACCAGCCGCTTCAGTAAAATGACCTCCAGCAAAAATTCCAAAAGATAATGCTCCAGCCAATACAAAAGATTTCATAACAAAATTAGGGTTTAAGTAATGTTTCATTTTTTAATTCGCTCCTTTTATTATCATGTTCCGTGGCTATTAGCTGCGGGTAACCAATTTTAATAAAGGAGCTTTTTGTGGCGGTGGTGCCGGCGGCGCATTCACCCATTGATTACTCAATAATGCATAGCGTGAAAGATAAAGTTGGACAAATTTGATTTCATAGTGTTTATTCCATTCAAACCACTTATCCAACATACTCATAGAACTCAATCCCTGGCTTACCCGATCATTTGATGACCCGCCTGAATTATTAGAACGTTGAGTCGGACTCATTGGCCGATCAGCGTTTGGCACATCTTCCTTCCCGACAGGGGCTTGTCCCTTACTTGAAGGCTCCGGCACCAGCGGTTTATAGGGTGCTGCCTTTTGCGTCGACAGGTGTGAACCTTCTCTTTGAGGAGTCACTCGCTTCAATGATTCAGCTTTGTCGCGCATTTCTGCATCAAATGGTTTATGGGAAATGGCAACAGTTTGCTTGTCGTTTCCTAAACCTCTGTTATTTTCATGTATAGTTTCACTTTTCTGTTGACCAGGAGCCTCAACGTTTTTCTGTCCCTTATTTATAGAAGGCTGGCCATTCCCTTTTGCCTGGTTCGGCAAACTTTTTGGCGTTGCCGCTTGTTTTGGGACCAACGTTTGTTGAGGATTATGGTTGGATTCCTGTTGTCTTCCTACCCCCTGATTTTTAACAGCGGGTTCAGGTGCCACCTCAGTTTTCTTTGCATTTTCAGCTTTCACTGGAACGTTAGGTTGTACGGAAGCATCATCAGTATTTCCTGATTGATTGGCATGTAGAGAAGAAGTTTGTGGATTCTGCTGTACATTTAACCCATTCTTTTCTGCAAAGGCATTGTGTGGTAAAAAAAGAGCCGCTCCAACCATAAGACCTGAAATAAGAAAATGGCGGAAGTGCAATATCTCACCCCCTTTCAATTAATCGTCAATTCATGACACGATTCGACCAATCCAAAGATTTTTTGACCGTTTTCTTTTCTGTTCAGCGTAAACGATTCTTTAAGCCTATCTCCTATGATTCAATTGGCAGGTATGAATAATAACTTTTTAATAGGATTGGACTATTTCTTGACGAGTCAGGCCTCATTCGTGATAGGGATGTTACCCAATATCATAAAATTAGGCGTATCCCTTTTTTATTTTTCTTCAAATTAGATTGCGCACAATTTAATAGTTGACAATATTTAAATTTAAGTTTAATATAATCCTGTAATAATTAATTGCACACAATTTAATTTCGAAAAACTAAAAAGGAGTGATTTTTGATGGAAGCATTGTATACAGCAAAAGCAACAGCTGAGGGTGGAAGATTAGGGAAAGTAACAAGCAGTGACGGCACTCTGGATTTAACATTATCTATGCCTAAATCTCTAGGAGGACAAGGGAAGGAAAATGCCACAAATCCTGAACAATTATTTGCAGCGGGCTATGCCGCTTGTTTCGATAGCGCCTTAAATTTGGTCGCACGTCAAGCGCGAAAGCGAATTGAATCTAAAGTTACAGCAGAAGTATCAATAGGCAAAGACACTGAAGGCGGCTTCAAACTCGCAGCCGTTTTAAATGTAGCAATAGGTGGTATTTCAATAGAAGAAGCTAAGGAATTAGTTAAAAAAGCACATGATGTATGTCCATATTCTAAAGCAACTAAAGGGAATATCGAGGTTGAATTAATAACGACCGTATTGTAATAAAGTAAAAAATGGGAAAGGCACCCTGCCTCTCCCATTTTTAGTACACATGTCATTTTAAAGCTTCCAGGTCGGAAACTCATCCTCTTTTTGATTCTCATACTCCTTCATTCTTGAGTATGCGTTTGCCAGCTTAGGCAAAATGTATCCTTGAGGGCTTTGTGTTTTAACTTGACCATTTAATTCTTGAATTTTAATATTCGTAAACATATTAGCTACTTGCGCTAAATTTTCAATCGTGTCCATTAATTCAGGGTTGTCATTGTAATTACTTTTAGCAACATAGTAAATATAATCAAGTTTATTCCTTATTTGCTTCAACGTATCGATATCAAACTGTTCGTTTTCCATTACATTTCACCCCTTATGTTTAAGCATATGGAACAAAAAGCAAATTGGAACGAAAATGTATAAATAAATTTTCAGGGAGCAGGACAATAAAGGAGTGAATTTCTATTTTTAATGCGTCCCTGTGACGTCTAATGTAGTATTCGTGACATGCTTTTTCTCAAATGTGGAATGGGTGATTTTTTCTTGTAATTTTTTTGCAACTAAAATACTGAGGGTTCTTAGAGTTCATCCAAAAGGATTAAGCTTGTCGCAAATTGCCAAAGAAGTGGACATGGCCAGGTCTACAGTGCAAAGGATTGTTACGACCCTGGAACAGGAGAGGTTCATTGCAGCTGCTTCTGCTAACGGCGGTTACCGTCTTGGTCCTGAGATTACGATGCTTGCCGCCGCATTCCATAGTGATTTAAGAGAAGAAATTAGGCCATTTTTAATAAAACTATCACATCAAATCAATGAAACGGTTGACATCTCCGTATTGGATAACGGAAAAGTGCTTTTTGTTGATCAAATCATCGCTCCGCATCCATTGCAGGCGACTTCACAACCTGGTGCTTCTTTTCCACTACATTGCACGGCAAACGGAAAGGCCATACTCGCCTCCTTGCCGATTGCAGAGGTTGAGAAACTGTTACCAGAGGACCTGCAACAGTATAATGATTATACAATTAAGAATCGGGATGAATTGTTAAAAGAGTTAGAAAAGGTTCGTAAAACAGGGATTGCTTTTGCAAGGGAAGAACACATTCAAGGAATTTGTGCAGTGGGCGCAACTGTTTTTGATCGCTTCGGAAATTTAACCGCTATCTCGATTCCGCTCCCATCTACTCGTTTTTATGGTAATGAAGAGAAATTGGCAACTGCCCTCCTCCATGCTTGTCAAGCAATCATCCAGCACTTTAATAGAACATAGTTGAGAGGTGGAAAAAAGAATCAGTCCCCTTAAAAATGCGGGGACTGACCCAATCTTACTTCCATTTCCTTTGGAATTTAAAAACCTCTTGTAAATAACCGTACACCGACACGGGGGACATAATCAATTGATAACCAAGAAAGTAAAGAATAAAGCCTAATATATTCTTACGAATTCTAATATGTAAGCTTCGAAATACAAAATTTCTTTGATAGAAAAATAGAATACTATAACTGATAAGTGTTAAGGGCAAAACGAATACTGTCATTGGACCCACTATCAAAAAGTTCCCGAAAAACGCTAATATTAGTCCGGGAATCCAACATAAGGTGTAGGTTAAATCCAAGTACGGCATGATTAAATTGACTCCAGTCATATATTTCACAAAAATTTGCGGTTGTTTCCATGGTTTCACTTCATGTAATCCTTCAATCATGCCTCTTGCCCATCTTGCCCGCTGCCGTACCAAATGCTTAACTGAACTGGGAACTTCAGTAAAGGCAACAGCCAATGGTTCAAAGTATACCTTCCATTTTCTATGGAGCAGACGCCATGTTAAAACAATATCTTCACCGATTGCATCAGGCCAACCGCCCACTTCTTGAACACATTTAGTCTTGTAAAGACTGTAGGCACCTTGGGCAACTAACGTTCCTTGATACAACCCCTGAAGTCTTTTAATGGAGGCGATACCCAAGAAATAATCCCATTCTTGCATCTTAGTCAATAAATTCTCTCTACTGTTTTTCACCAAAACACTGCCTGCGACTGCACAAACTTCCTCAGGACTGGACTTCATCCTTGATACAAGATGGCGGATAGAAGCTGGATGTAGTAGAGTATCAGCATCCAAGGTAATGAAATAGCGAGTGGAAACAGACTTTAATGCGTGATTTAAAGCATGAAATTTTCCCGGCTTCTCTTCATGAAGCAACTCAATTTTAGTTGACAATTTATTCTTTGCCTTTAATACTTCATTAATCGTTCGATCAGTTGAACAATTATTAATAACTGTTACTTTTATTTTTCCTAAATAGTCTTGTTTATCTATATATTGCAGCGTTTGAAAAATTTTATCTTCTTCATTATGCGCAGCGATAAGGATAGTAATCTCTTCATGCGGAGAATCCATTTTAAAGGGCGGCTGCCGATCTAAAATGAGGCTAATGACCAAAAAAGCATTCATATAACCGGGAATGTATGCAAGCCCACCAATAATAAGTAATGCCAGTGGAAAGGATACATGATAAGCTAAATCTTTTAACCAAGGGTAAGCTATATAAATCGAAGCGCCTAACCATAGAAGTGCAAAACCATGACTTATCCAAAATTTACCTACAACTGGAATGTATAAATGGTTGTCTCTGGTCACCACTTGTGAATCGATTGGTTTTAGTTTAGGTATCATACATAATGCACCTTTCACAATTAAATTAATTACATCTCCATCGCTCCGGAAAAAGTCGAAATACTAAATTAATTATTCGACAGAACCCTTCCAATTCCTCCAAAAATAGATAAATTATCCTATTGATTTTATAATCGGAATACTTTTAACAAAACAAAGAATATTCATAAATATCTGTCATAATATCATCACAATTCATCGCTGCTTTTTGGTGTAATATGGAAATAAGCTAATAAAATTGAGGTGTGGGATATGAAAAGACAGTCAGTAAGAAAATCGGTCATTTTCGTCTCATTTTTACTTTTTCCTATTACCATATATTATTTATCACCAATGTTAAGTTTATCGGGTGCTTATTTTGGGATAGTGTCAGGCAGTTGTGTTGTATTTGGATTACTATTTATTAGCTCCTTCATAGTTGGCAGGGGATTTTGCGGTTGGCTTTGCCCGGCTGGAGGAATGCAAGAAAGCTTCTCGACCGCAAGCGGGAATAAACGGTTCCATTTAGGCAAAAAAAATGGGATTAAATACGCCCTTTGGATCCCTTGGTTTAGTAGTATCATTGTCTTATTTTTGCTAGCGGCCGGTGAAAAAAAAATCCAATTCTTTTATCAGCTTTCTTCAAAAATTTCAATACTCGAGGAGTATGCGTTATTTGTTTATTTTTCATTAACATTGCTAATTATCGTTCTGACCCTAACCTTCGGTAAAAGGGTTTTTTGCCATATAATTTGTTGGATGTCCCCATTTATGGTTTTAGGAAACATCATAAAAAACCGATTAAAAATCCCTTCTCTCCACTTAAAATGTGAGCCATCTGTCTGTAGCGGCTGTAATCTCTGCACAAAAAATTGTTCGATGAGCTTGGATGTAAAAAAAATGGTCCAAAAAGGAGACATCAACCACTCCGAATGCATCCTCTGCGGGGAATGTGTAGATTCATGTCCGAAAAAAGCCATTCGATTCCATTTTGGGAGTCATTAGCTAAACACACCAAAATCTTTACATAGACAGAAAAAAAGCGTGCTTAAACACACGCTTTTTTAAGATCTTTCATGTATTCATGACACTTGAACTGGTTTCCCGCTTGTTTCATGTTCTGCTGAATCGTTTGCCTTAAAGCGTCCTTCAACAAAAGCGGTAATGAGAGCTCCTACGACCATCGCAAAACCTAATACGTAAAATCCATTGATTAATTACCATCATGTGCCACCGCACCGACAACGATAGGACCGACAATTCCGCCGAAATTCCCGCACAGATTAATGAGACCATTAGCGTCCCAGCTTGTTCACGCGGCATTGCTGGGGGTTTTGCAGGATATGAAGATTCAAAGAGTGGGTGGAACGAACTCGATTCCCATCGATGTCCGGATTATCGCGGCCACAAATGCAAATCTGGAAGAGCTGATCCAAGCAAAAAAATTCCGCGAGGACCTATTCTTCCGAATCAACGTGCTGCCCATCCACGTCCCGCCGCTAAGGGAGAGGCCGGAGGATATCTTTGTATTGCTTATGCATTTTCTTCAGATGTTTAACGAAAAACACGGCAGGAAAAAAACGTTCTCCCCCCATGTGATTGAACAGCTTCTTTCCTATCCATGGCCCGGAACCGTTCGGGAACTGAGAAATGTAGTGGAGCGGCTTGTCATCTTATCCGATGACGATTTCATCCATGAATCCTTGCTTCCGCCTACTATCTATCAGCACAATCCGGAGAAGCCGTTTCCTGTATCCCAGGACATAAGGGCTGCAATAGATCCAATGCTTTCCCTAAAAGATTTGGTAAATGAATATGAAAAGACCCTATTAGCTTCCTATTTATCTACTTATCGTCCCATGAAACGGTGTGCCGAAATACTTCAAATCGACCTGGCTACCCTTGTCCGCAAGAAAAAAAAGTTTGTGCTGTAAGCATGGACGATGCATGAAACTGAAATATCTACTTGCAAAATCAACAAAACAAATAGAATAATATAGAAAAAGTCTTGCTAACTTGAACCTAAGTGAGCAAGACTTTTTCTGATTTACCTTCATTAAAATTTGGTTTCCGTATTGACAATATACCAAACATTGCCGACGCCCTGACCTGTTACATCGCCTTTTGCTTTGTCTTTTATCCAATAATAGAGCGGGAAGCCTTTGTATGTCACTTGCTCGGCCCCATTATCTTCCCTCACAATGGTACCAAAATCACTTTTGTTAAAACCTGCCGGCACTGCAAAATCTTTTGCAGAAAAAGCAGGCCAGTTGATGAGACATTGCCCGCTGCAGTTGCTTTTACCAGGTTGATCTTTTGTAAAATAATATAAAGTCATGCCCTTTGAATCTGCTAAATATTTTCCGATATTGGCGCTCTCCAATAGTTGTAATTGATTGCTAACTGCCGTTTCGAATGTGGTTTGGCTGTTGACGATAAACCAAACATTACCGACGCCCTGACCTGTTACATCGCCTTTTGCTTTGTCTTTTACCCAATAATAAAGTGGAAATCCTTTGTAAGTAACTTGTTCAACTCCATTATCTTCACGCTTGATGGTACCAAAATCACTTTTGTTAAAGCCCTCCGGCACTACAAAATCTTTAGCAGAAAACGCTGGCCAGTTTTCTAAACATTGCCCGCTGCAATTGCTCTTTCCAGTTTGATCCTTTGTAAACCAATACAACGCCATACCTTTGGAATCCGCTAAGTATTTTCCGACATTTACATTATCTAATAATTGTAAACCATTATTCTCGGTTTTGCTTCCTGTGTCACCCGATACCGTTTCACTTTTCGGCTCATTCTTTTTCGTACCTTCTTCCTTCTGACTATTGCAAGCAGCTAATACTATGAAGACTGAGAAAACGGTGATCAAAAATGCCCATTTTTTCATGGAAGTTCCCCCTTTTAAATTGTTTACACTTTAGGAAACGGACAATGTTTGAAAACGGTTTGATAAAAATTTAATTTTTTATGGCCCTCTTATTAAATTTTTATTGGGTACTATAAAAGGGTGAGCCACGTATGCTCACCCTTTTTGAATATATCTTGTTTGGCACTGAACGTAAGCCAATTTTAATAGATTTTATGTTAAATCATACGGGCTGTTACAATGCCTTCAATCTGTTTGATTTTTTCTTCTAAACCTGGAATAACATCTCCGTTAACTTTACTGTCGATATCGATCATCGTATAAGCGTACTCCCCCCGGCTTCTGTTCACCATATCAGCGATGTTTAAATCATAGCTTGATATCGCTGAAGTGATTTGTCCCACCATATTAGGAACGTTTTTGTGGAATGCCGCCACCCGTCGTTTTCCTGTATAAGGAAGGGACGCATTTGGGAAATTCACGGAGTTTTTAATGTTACCAGTCTCAAGAAATTCCTTTACTTGACGAGCTGCCATAACCGCACAGTTTTCTTCAGACTCTTGTGTAGAGGCACCAAGATGAGGGATTGGCACCGTATTTTTCATTTTCAACACATATTCATTTGGAAAATCTGTAATATATTTTCCGACCATTCCACTTTCGAGTGCACTTTCCATATCCGGTTCGTTCACAAGTTCGCCGCGAGAGAAGTTCAAAATATGCACACCCGTTTTCATTATGCTAAATGTCTGGCGGTTAAACATTCCTCTTGTATCATCGGTTAACGGAACGTGTACTGTAATATAATCAGACTCAGCAAACAGCTGCTCAATCGTCATCGCGCGTTGAACATTACGGGACAAATTCCAAGCCGTATCGACAGATATGAACGGGTCATAGCCGATGACATCCATATCTAAACCAATCGCATCATTCGCTACAAGGGCACCGATCGCTCCTAGTCCGATTACCCCCAAAGTTTTCCCCTTAATTTCTTTTCCAACAAATTGCTTCTTTCCTGCTTCGACCAACTTTGGAACTTGTTCACCTTCATCTGCTAATGTCTTTGTCCAGGCCACACCATCAAATAGATTACGAGAGGAAGCCATTAATGAGGTAAGGACCATTTCTTTTACGGCGTTTGCATTCGCGCCAGGTGTATTAAAAACGACGATTCCTTTGTCTGTGCATCTGTCGACCGGAATATTATTGACACCCGCTCCAGCTCGTGCAATGGCTTTTAAATGATCGCCAAATTCCAATGAATGCATGTTAAAACTCCGAAGCACAATGGCATCCGGATTGTCATAGCCATTGTCAATTGCATAGTGGTCCTTATTGAATACCTTAAGCCCTCTTTCGGCTATATTATTTAAAGTTTTAATCGTTTTAACTTTTTCTAAAGTGGTTGTGCTCATGCTTTTTCTCCCCTTTTGGCTAATGTTGTTGTCCTAAATAAACAGAAAGAGGTAAGGGATAAATCCCTTACCTCTGCCCAGGCGAACGGCTGCGACACTATGTGCTCCCCCGCGGTTATCCGCGCTTCGCCAGTTACACATAGCCTTTTCATTTATCTTAATTTATCAAATTCTCAATCAACTTTCAAGCTATAAAGTTATTATTTAATTTCTATCCACAGAAATTTTAAGTGATAAATAGCAATTCGCCGATAAAGTGGATAGATTCGCCGATAAATCTCAATATTCGCCGATAAACATTAAAATTCGCCGATAAAATGGGTATTTCCGCCGATAAGTAGCTCAAGGGGAAAATTATCTTCCATTATTTACACAATTAAATCAAATTCAGCTGGCTTTTCATGAGATAACCTCAAAAACGATCAGAAAATCCGCTAAATTTTAGAGATTTCTTCTAAAAAGATGCGATTTCTCCATAAAAACTGATGTTAAACCTTCTTAACAAACTCAGATTTTAATTTCATCGCTCCGAAGCCTTCGATTTTGCAATCAATATCGTGGTCGCCATCCACTAATCGAATATTTTTGACTCTGGTCCCAATTTTTAAGACAGAGGAACTTCCTTTTACTTTCAGGTCCTTAATGATGCTAATGGTATCGCCATCGTGTAAGACATTTCCATTGGCATCTTTGAAAATCTTTTCATCTTCAGCTGTTTCTAATTCTCCAGACCACTCATGCGCACATTCCGGACAAACAAACAGACTTCCATCTTCGTATGTATATTCTGATTGGCATTTAGGACAATTTGGCAATGACATTTTCGCACTTTCTCCTTTTATTATGGTAAATAAAGCATAATTCAGCATCTATCCATTTGCAAACTTTTGTTTTTTCTTGTGTGAAATTTGTACAATACTTAAGACGTGTGTCAAAATAGGAGTATATGGATACGATTGGAGGAATTTAATCATGAAAACCATGAAACTAGGAAGCAGTTCATTAGAGGTGCCTGTCGTTGCAGTCGGCTGTATGCGAATTAAATCGCTTGAAAAAGCCGAGGCAGAACGCTTTGTCCATTCCGCTTTAGAAGAAGGGGCGAATTTCTTCGATCACGCCGATATTTATGGCGGCGGAACATGTGAGGAAATATTCGCTGATGCCATAAATATGAATGCAGACATTCGCGAGAAAATCATTTTGCAATCGAAATGCGGCATTCGTAAAGGAATGTTCGATTTTTCCAAGGAGTATATTTTAGAGTCAGTAGACGGGATCTTGAAACGCCTAAAAACAGAGTATCTTGACGTTCTTCTTCTCCACCGTCCAGATGCACTTGTTGAACCGGAAGAAGTAGCGGAAGCATTTGAACTACTTGAAACTTCTGGAAAAGTACGCCACTTTGGTGTCTCTAACCAAAACCCAATGCAAATTCAGCTGTTAAAGAAATATGTAAAACAGCCCCTTGTGGCCAATCAGCTGCAATTAAGCATCACCAACGCCACAATGATCTCGAATGGAATCAATGTAAATATGGAAAATGATGCTGCGATCAACCGGGATGGAAGTGTGCTCGATTTTTGCAGATTGAATGATATAACCATTCAGCCATGGTCTCCATTCCAATTCGGATTCTTTGAAGGTGTATTCCTTGGTAACGAGAAGTTCCCTGAATTGAATCAGCAGATCGATGAAATTGCGGCTAAATATGAAGTAAGTAACACGACTATTGCCATTGCTTGGATTTTACGCCATCCGGCAAAAATGCAGCCAGTCACAGGAACAATGAATATGGACAGATTAAGAGACTGTATTAAGGCGAGCGAAATCCGCCTGACACGGGAAGAATGGTATAGTATCTATCGTGCCGCTGGCAACATTCTGCCGTAGAACTCTATAAAAGCAAGAAGGCACATCCAATTTAAAGATGTGCCTTTTTTATAGCTGTTTATTATTCCAAATTGCTATGGCGGCTAAACGCTTCGTTATGATTAACTTCATTCAGCTTAGCAAACTCCAAGCAAATCGTATCAAACAAGATATGAACACTTTGGTCAAAAAGAGATCCAAGAGGCTGAATCGTTTTTAATTCATTTTCGCGCCGATACTTAGTTGCTGCCGGTACATGAAGGAGATGAGTCGATGCAACTGCCAGCGGTGACTCAGGATTTGTGGTAACGGCGATAACCGAGCAGCCGAGTGATTTTGTTTTTTCAGCTGTCCATACCACGCTCTTTGTGGTTCCGGAACCCGAAACCGCTACAAGCAGGTCCCCTTGTTCAATCGATGGTGTGATTGTTTCTCCAACTACATAAACGGCTGCCCCTAAATGCATCAACCTCATCGCGAACGATTTAGCCATGAATCCGGATCGGCCTTCCCCAATAATGAAAATCCGCTTGGCATGTTTTAGTTGCACTGCTACTGACTTGAGTTGTTCCTCTTGCACCTGACTAACGACCATTTCCACTTCTTTTAAAATCGTTTGTACCACTGACATTTTCTATTCCCCCATTTGAATCGCTTGTTTAAATTTCCCTGCCGCCTCTGATGGATTGCTTGCTTTTGTAATCGCTGAACCTACAATCACAACCGCTGGATTTAAGGTCTTTCTTAGACTTTCCAACGAATCCATCGTAATTCCACCCGCTGCTGCCAGCTGAAGTGAGCCATCAGTCAGAAGACTTCCGTTCTTTGTTCCCAGGTTCTGTGCTCCGGCTTCCTCTTGTTCATCCTTACTTACATGCGCACAAAAAATGGCTTGGTTATATTTCCGTAATTCTCGGACTTGTTCTTCTGACGTATTCAATAAATCAACCATCACCAATTTGTTATAACGGTTAGCAACCTCCAGGCACACCTCAATCGTGACTATTGGTGACACCCCCATGACAGTAGCGACATCTGCCCCGGCCTTAAAAGCCATTTCGAATTCATAACGGGCATTGTCAATCGTTTTGATGTCAGCCACAATCACTTTATTGGGAAAGGCCTGTTTCAGTTCTTTTACACTTTTCATGCCATATTCCTTGATTAAAGAGGTTCCGACCTCGACCCAATCGATGGAATCCTCGACTTTCTTCGTTAATTCAATGGCATTGGCGATCGTCATCCGATCCAAAGCAAGCTGTAATTTCATAAGCTTAATCTCCTCCTCTTTACTAAACCGGTTTAGTTAAAATTGAAAAGTAGATGGTGTCAGGCACTGCCTACACCATCTGACTTGGAAACACAAACTCTTCAGGCTCCCGCTCTACTTTATTGATTTGATCAAACAACAATTCCGCTGCTTTTCGCCCCATTTCAGTCGCTGGCTGAACAATAAAAGAAATCGGTTTTTCGACTAGATGCGCAAACGGAATATTATCGAAGACAATCAGTTCCACATCTTCGCCCACTTTAAGTCCTTTTTCCTTTAAAAATTCGACCACCTTCAGAAAAACACGGTCATTTCCAGCAAACAAGGCCGTCGGCCGCTCCTCCAAGGAAAACAGCCCTTCTAGTTTATCCTTCATTCCATCAATGCTAGATTCAATTATAAAATCATTGTTTAATGGTAATCCGGAATCGGCCATGGCCTGTTTATAGCCTTCCAATCGATCTTTTCGTGTACTGACGGTTAAAGGCTGCACAGCGAAGGCAATGTTTCGATGCCCTTTTTCAATGAAGGTTTGAATCGCCTTATAGGTGGACATGACATTGTCGGTTAACACCGAAAACGCCTCCAGATTTTCTACCCTGCGATCGACAAACACAACTGGATAGCCAGCCTTAATCATGCGTTCATATAAATCATGATTTTGTCCGGTTGGAAAAATAATCAGGCCGTCCACTTGCTTAGCCCGCAGCATTTCAATATATTTCTTTTCTTTTTCCGGATTATCATCGGCGTTACACACGATAGCATGACAATCATATTCCTGACAGAAATCCTCTATCGCGCGGCTAATCTCTGTTGATAAATAATGCATGATATTCGCAACGATGATTCCAACCATCGAGGTCCGCTTTTGCTTTAAACTTCTGGCCACATAATTGGGTTGATATCCAAGCCTTTCAATCGCTTCTTCAATCTTTTGCTTTGTTTTTTCTCCCATGTATTCAAACCGTTTATTTAAATATTGGGAAACGGTACTTTTGGAGACACCTGCTTCTTTCGCTACATCGGCCATTGTTACTTTTTCCATACAATCTTCCTCTTTCACTCTGCCTCAATGACTTCATTTTAGCGATAAACCAACCAATTTTCCAGTTTCTTAAAAAGCGAGCTGACGGATTCGTTCTTCACGGGCAACCTGAATCTCTTCCATCAGTTTTTTAGCATTTTGGGTTACTTCCATTAAATATTCGTTCGTGAATGTTCTTGAAGGATCAACTAAAGAAGTTCCTACTCCGACCGCAACCGCTCCCGCCTTGATATAATCCTTAGCATTTTGTATGTTTATGCCGCCTGTTGGCATGAGCGGGATATGTGGCAGTGGTCCCGCAATATTTTTAAAATACCCGGGACCGACAGTTCCTGCCGGAAACACTTTGATTACATCGGCACCATGCTCATAAGCGTGGAGAATTTCTGTTGGTGTAAAGGCACCCGGTACACTAATGGTCCCATAACGTTTTGTCATTCGTATCGTTTCTGGATTAACAGTTGGGGAAAAAATAAATTTTGACCCCGCCATGATGGCGGCTCTAGCGGTCTCTGGGTCAAGAACCGTTCCAGCGCCTACTAAAAGTTCATCCCCAAATTCATCCGCTGCTTTTTCAATAATCGCTAATGCTTTCGGCGTTTCCATCGTAATTTCAAGTGCCGTGACGCCTCCCTCTTTTAGGGCATTGGCCATTGGAATGATCGATTCGAGTGTGGCGCCGCGAATAACGGCAACCACCGATCTATTTTTTATTTCCGCTATACTCATAATAAAATCTCTCCCTTAATAGCCAACAGCTTTAGAGAATACTCTAAAGCCGCTGCCTGTTTTTTATGCACCTATTTTGACGTTTTTAGTTGCACTTGGTTTTTTTGCTGCCTTTACCGCCAAAACAGTGAAAATCGCGGAAAGGAATAAAGACCCAGCCATAAAGATGTAAGAAGCTCCAAATCCACCTGTTGCTCCATTTAAATATCCAACAATATAGGAACCTGCAAAAGAACCTAACGCTCCCATGCTGTTAATAAGCGCCATCGCTCCACCTGCAACATTACGCGGCAGAATTTCAGGAATAATTGCGAAGAATGGACCATATGGAGCGTACATCGCACCACCGGCAATGACTAACAGGATGAACGAAAGCCAGAAATGATTTGTTCCAATCGCGTAAGAAGCATAAAACGCCACTGCCCCAATTAATAGGAACGGCCAAACAAACGCGTTACGGTTTAAAGTTTTATCAGAGAAATAAGAAGCTACTAACATAAGAATAATGGCTAAAATATAAGGGACAGAAGATAACCAGCCTGTTTTGACAATATCCATATTTGGCGCCGATTTAAGAATCGATGGCAGCCACATAACAAATCCATATACCCCAATGCTCCAAAGGAAATATTGCGCACTTAACAAAATAACTGGTTTTGATTTAAAGGCTTCGCTGTAATTTTTTACAGGTTTAATACCTTCTTGTTCTTTTGCTAATTGATTTTCAAAATCGATTTTTTCTTGTTCCGTTAACCATTTTGCTTCTCTTGGTTTGTCATTTACAATTTTCCACCAAATAAATGCCCAAATCACGGCAGGGAGGCCTTCAGCAATAAACATCCATCTCCAACCCACTGAGTTAACTAAATAACCAGAAACAATTGACATCCATAATACCGTTGCCGGATTTCCTAAAATTAAGAACGTATTCGCACGAGAACGTTCTTGCTTAGTAAACCAGTTACTTAAAAGGACTAGCATCGACGGCATAACGGCACTTTCCACGACGCCAAGCGCAAAGCGAATCCCAAATAATAATTTAATATTCGTGATCATACCTGTGAAGGAAGCTAATAACCCCCAGGCAATCAATGACCAGAAAATGAGGACCTTCGCACTCTTTTTCTCAGCAAATGCAGCACCAGGCACTTGGAAAAAGAAATATCCTAAGAAGAAAAGAGAACCAAGTAAGGAAGAAGTTCCTGCTGTAATGTGAAGATCCTCCGCTAATCCTGAAGCGGCACCGAATCCATAGTTAGCACGGTCAAGATAGGCAAGACTGTAAGTAATAAAAGCAATCGGAATTAAGCGCAGCCATCTTTGTTTCGCAATCGTTTGTTTCATGTTATTTCACTCCCTGTAAATTTTCTTTTATATATTTTTGAAGCTGATTCATGGTTGGATAACCATCGTTGTCGCCCGGTGATTGAACGGCTAAGGCACCAATCGCATTTCCCCTTGTTACCGCATCTTGAACTTCAAGACCTTCGAGTAATCCACTTATCACCCCAACCGCAAAACCATCGCCGGCACCAACGGTATCAACCACTTTTTCCACATGGAAACCGCAAACCGTACCCTCCTTTGTTGCTGTTTTATAAAAAGCTCCCTCAGCCCCGAGCTTAATGACAACCAGCTCTACGCCCTTTTCTATATAGAAGGAAGCGATTTCACGAGGTTCCTTAAAACCTGTTAAGATTTCACCCTCCGTGATGCCCGGTAACACATAATCTGCTTGGAACGCTGCCTCATTGATTTCCTTTACCATTTCCTCTTGTGATGCCCAAAGGGTAGGTCGCAAATTCGGGTCAAAGGAAACCTTCTTGCCATTCTTTTTCATAAACGCTAAAGCGTGTTTGGCAAAGGCTCTTGCACTTTCTGAGAGGGCTAGTGGAATCCCCGTTATATGCATGTGCTTCGCACGTTGAAAGTACTCTTCATTGAAATCATCATTAGTCAGATGGCTTGCCGCCGATCCTTTGCGGAAATATTGCACCTCGGGGTCACCCTCTAACACCATTGATTTTAATTGAAAACCGGTGGGATACTTTTGGTCGATTAAGACATGTTCAATGTCAACGTTTTCATTTTTGATCCTTTCAATGACAAATCTTCCAAACGCATCGTTTCCTACTTTACTCGCCCAACCAGAGCGCAGCCCGAGTCTGGCAAGTCCAATGGCCACATTGGTTTCTGCACCGGCAAGTTCACGGGTGAATTGACTGACTTCATGTAAGGGACCTGGCTGATTGGCCATAAACATGGCCATCGCTTCCCCGAAAGTAATGACATCTAACTGTTGCATGAGATCGCCTCGCTTTCTACAGCTAATTCCGAAATAAGATGAATATAATCCTTCGTTCTTTCTTTTGGCTCGATTGGGAATTCAAGCGCTTTCAGCATCTCCGCAGGAAAATTCCGCAATACCTGTTTCCAGCTATGATTTCCTTCCCTTTGAAGCGGGACGGTTACTGGACCCTCTTCCACTTGCTTTAAATGAAGATAGATGACATATGGAGAAAGCTGTTCGAGCGCCTCTTCTACTCTTTGCCCAGAATAATACCAATTCCCAGCATCGAAAGTCATTTTGACGGGAACCTGCTGTTCGGTAACGTTTTCAAAAAAGGATGTTAACAATCTGACATTCCCGCCATGGAGTGTCTGATCATTTTCAACCAACAATTGAATTTCTTTATGTTGGTTTAAGAAAGCGGCAAGTTCACGGATGTTTGATGCATTTTTCTGATATTGCCCAAGTGAAACCTTGACCCACTTTGCCCCAAGTAGCATCGCCTCCTGAAAAACTTCTGCTAAAGCGCTAACATTTAATTGATAATCCTCTTTCCATAATTCAATCGGAGCAGAGTATACAGTAAAAAGTCTATGATTGTCGATTTCATTTCGAATCCGACCTAGCTTTGATTCTGGGACCGGCAATAATTCACGGCGAATCTCAACCCCAAAAGCTCCTGATTGGGCAATGAGTTCAATAAAAGATTCTTGCCCATTCTCTAACACTTCGAATCTATCAAAAGCATTTAACGGGATAATCACCTTTTGCATTTTAAAGATCCTTTCTATGATGTAATTTTAAACTAAACTGCTTTACTAAATCGATTTAGTAAATCGATTTATCAATAGTATAATCCTAATGTAAGCGTTTTTCAAGAGGGGATTTTTAAAAGTTTTTTAGGGAGTCTCTTTAATCGTGTGCCATCCATCTAATTTCAATATACAAAATATATACATAAATTTTACATGAACTTAAGAAAGAAGTACCGAACACCTAATATAATTAAGAGGAATTTACTATATTGAGAGGGATTTGATAAAAATTCTTTGGAGGGTACGTAGTAAACGTATTATATCAATCTTACTTTGATTACAACCAAAAACGGAACTATAGGCGTGAGTTTTGTGAGATATAACATTCAAACATTGATAAGGAGTGATTGTATGGATACGAGTTCTCACATCATTATGGGGTTAGGATTAGCTGCCCTCGCTCAAATGGATCCCGTTGTCGCTGATCATAATACCCTATCACAAGCCGTTATTTTAGGTACAGTAATTGGTTCGAACGCCCCTGATTTTGACTTTATCTATCGAGTGAAAGGTAAGGGCAGCTATTTTCGGAATCACAGAGCCATATCTCATTCCCTTCCGGTCTTACCTTTATGGAGCATCGCAGTTTCAGGTATTATTTATTCATTTTTTCCAGAATCATCTTTTCTCCATCTATTTTTATGGACATTATTAGCCGTTATTCTGCATGTGTTTTTTGATTTATTTAATGTGCATGGAACTCAAATTTTACTTCCCTTCTCAAAAAAATGGATCGCCTTTGATTCGCTCCCATTAGTGGATCCCAATATTTTATTGTCACACTTGCTGGGTTTTTGCCTCCTTCCATTCTTTGAACCAGGAAGAGTCTTCCTCATCATCTATATATCTATATTTCTGTATCTTGCTGTCCGGACTCTTTCGACAGTCGCAGCCAAGAGAAAATTACGTCACCATTTTCAGCACGCCATCCGAATCAAATTGATTCCACGGATGTTCTTGTTTAAATGGGACATTATCATTGAAACAAAAGAAGACTTTTTATTTGGAGTTCTTTCAAAAGGCAGTTTAGCAATTGAGCATTCCCTTTTAAAGAAAATAGACTTCCCGGAATTAGTTTCTGACAGTAAAAGCCACCCTTCCGTTTCCGATTTTCTGTCTAGTACTCATTATGCCTATCCATTTGTTCGTGCAAGAAAAAATGGCTATTTGATCTATTGGAAGGACCTTCGTTTTCGTAACAATAAATTTTTTCCCACTCTTGCCATCATATATTTATCGTCCGATTACAAGATTAAAAATTGTTTTATCGGTACTATACACTCCTTAAAACAATACAAACAGGTAATAAGAAAATTAAAAAATACTACTACACTTATCGAAGAACCGACAGCTTAAGGACCCAAAAATGGGCGTTCTATGCATTTCCCATTGGGATGTTACCTTTACACTTTTCCTGCTCTTTCCTTTAGAATTTTTATAACATACTTGATATCAATCACATTATTTTTGGACATTTTCATATAACAAACGGCAGATGGTATTAGAAAGATTTGCAGGATCGATAAAGTATAGATATAGCTATAAGGCTGAGTGAATCGGGTAGATAAAATGCCAAGCATAATGCCAACTCCTGCGTTTCCTACTGTTCTGCCCAGACTATTGAAAAGGTTTCCGATACTAAAGGCAATCCCTCTATGTTCAGGAAGATTTACATCTGTTAAAAGTGCCATCCAATTGGGTGTGTTGGCCGATTGGGCAGCGGAAGCAAAAAGAGATACAACAAACATAAGCGTCATCCACGGATTTATGAATATTTGCCTTAAAATGCTGACTAAAATGATGAATTCATTTTTATCATTTGGTAATGATAGGTTAGTCATTGGTACAATAAATAACAAAATATAAAGGGGCATTGTCATAAAAACAAAAAATGCGGTTAAATAGGCTCTCCCTTTAAAGGTTTTCCTTTGGAAATAATCGCCCAGATGCCCGAATAAAAAAGACGAAATGCCTCCAATCTGAAAAATGGCAAAAAGATAGCCTGAGACCATCACAGCTATTTCCAGGCTGTAGCCTTGCTGCATGATTTTATAGATATATAAGGTTGGAATCCAAATCAGGCTACCTGTAGCAATATTCATAAAGAATGTCTGTAAAAACAAATAGACATTGCTGCCATTTAAGATAAGAAATTTAATATTTCTGGCTTCCAGATTATAGATGTAGGAATTTGTATTTTTTATCCATTCTTTTGACTTTGGTTCTGATTCCACTCGGATTGGCTCTTGCACAAAAAGAAAACTAATGATAACAACCAAGCCTATAAAACCTACTATTTCAAAAGGCATTCTCCAGCTGTTGTTTGCAGTAGTTAATGAAGCCAAAATAGATCCAGCTATTCCGCCCATACCTTGGGCCATGCCCCAAAAACTTAATATGAAGCCCCTTTTTTGATAGGGAATATAATCCGTTAAAACACTGAAACCAATGGATCCAATACAGCCTAAGCCTAATCCGGTTCCTATTTGAAAGATCAATAGTTCAAAATAACTATTACTAAATGAAGTCAAGAATATCGATAGTGTCCAAATGAGTGTACCTATAATCAACATTTTTTTACGATGATATTTCCCTGATAGGTATCCCCAATAAATAGAGGAAATGGAAGTAACCAATATATTGGCAGCTGAAACAAAACCCAAACTTGCAATATCTACATGTAAATCCTTTGCTATGTATTGGATAATAGGAGGAAATAATCCAATTACGATATGTTCAAAAGCTGCAAGTAGAATAATGACAAATATTGTATAAGTGATTTTCCAGTTTGAGCTTTTCAAAGACACTAATGCCCCTTTGTAAACATTTTTTATTTACAATTTTATCTAAGTTTTTAATCTCTTAAATGGATTTTTCAAAACTTTATATGCAATTTACATTTTTGTAACATTAAAGTTTTAATATATTCTTAAAAAAGGGCTGATGTTATGGAAAAGAAATTACTGATTATTTCATCCGATATTACAGGGCATGGGCATAAAAGTATCACAGAATCTCTGTGTGAGAAAGTCCAAACTCATAATGAAGTAAAAATACATGTTGTAGATGGATTTTCGCTTGGTAAACGATTGCTGTTAAATATCGGCAAATCCTACGGTCCCATTACGAGAAATTCAGAAAATCTATGGAAGATGATTTGGAAACTATCTGCTTTAAAACCCCATTTAGTAGACAATTTTATTGAATTACTGATAAGGGATAACTTTCTAAAATTACTGGACGAAGTGAAACCAGATATGATTTTATCCGTTCATCCTAATTTTAATGGCTCCATCTTGAACATTTTAGAAAAGCAAAATATAAATATCCCTTTCTTTACTCTCATTGCCGATCTTGTAAACATTTATCCCCTTTGGGCTGATAAAAGGGCCAATTTCATTATTAGCCCCACTTTTGAAGCCCAAAATAAGTGTATTGAATTTGGGATTCCGAATGAAAAAATCAAGGTTTCCGGATTTCCAGTCCGATCCCGATTTTTTCCGAAGAACTATAAACAACGAAAATTCTATAATAAAGAACAATCTTTAACATGCTTAATCATGAGCGGTGGTGAAGGTGTAGGAAATATGAAGAAAATAGCTGAAAACCTCCTTAATGATTTTGATTGTAAAGTAAAAATTGTAGCTGGGAAAAATGAAAAACTCAAAACTAAGCTGGAAAGATCCCTTAAGGCCAAATATGGTGATCGAGTAGAGATTTACGGTTTCACCCAAAATATCCAAGATTTAATGCTTACTTCTGACATCGCTTTTACCAGAGGCAGTCCCAATGTCATGTTTGAGGCAATAGCTACCAATACACCGCTTATTATTACTGGGGCTTTGCCAGGTCAGGAAGAGGATAATCCAACCTTTGCCGAGAATTTCAATTTGGGAGTGGTATGCAAAAACCCAAAGGAAATTAAAGATACCATAACTGAATTACTAGGAAATGATGGAGAAAAACTAAATGAAATGATATACAGTCAAAGGAAATTTATAAATGCAAATGCAGCTGAAGATATTTTACAATTCATTCTGAAGGTCGGAGAGCCTTACTATGAAGAAGCCAAAGTAAAACTTTCTTAAAAAATAAGCTGACTTAAAAGGTCATTGATGAACCACTTTTTAGAGTCAGCTTTTCTTTTTTCCTTAACTCTTTAAAACAAATTAACATTCGTAACCATTGCTAGATTGTATGCATCAATATATTCTTAAAAACAAGCTCTGGTCTTTCCTCCGTAATTAAATGTCCTGTTTTTTCATACGTAATTAACTGGGCATCCGGCAAATCTCGAACTAGTCGTTGACCCACTTCCACAGGAACAACTCGGTCTTCCTCTCCCCATATTAATAATGTTGGGACTTGAATATCCTGAAGTTGTTGCGGCAGTAAATCACCCTCACGATGACGCAACAGTCGAATTAAAGCTTTATAAAACCCTTTTTCCGCAAGTGGTTTACCGAATTCTTCAATCAATTCATCATTGATCAATGTTTGGTTAAAAAAGACGTTTCGCAAGTGATGTGTGACGTCCTTTCTTCGAATGTAATAATGAAGGAATTTTTCAAAGAAAGGTAAATAGGAACTGTAAATGAGAAGTTTTTTTGCCCGCTTTAAATATCCTGAACTGCATAACAAAAATAATTTGTTAATTTTCTCTGGAGCGATTAGAGCCATATTTAAAGCGATTTGACCTCCCATTGAATGAGCCACAATATAAGTGTTAGAGTACCCAAACTGATGGATGCATTCAATCATTAACTTCGCATAGTTTTCAAAACTATAAATAAACGATGTCGACTTCTCACTTTTTCCAAAGCCGGGGAGATCGACGGCGAGGATGGAAAACTGCTTTTGTAGTAAAGGAATGATACGACGAAACGTATAAGTCGAAGATGCAAAACCGTGGATTAGAAGAATGGGTGGTTTATCATTCAATATGTATTCGCAGTACAAGTTGATATCAGCTACTTTAATGTAGGTTTGATTCAATCCAAAGACAGTCAACGTGTTCCTCTCCTCAACGAATTAATAAGTTGTCTTATTATTTATCAATCGGAACATGAGGATGCAGAAAACATCAACTTAATTTTTCAAAGAAAATCGCTTCACAAATTCCTTGTTTAAAATTAACATCCAATTTACGTTTTAGAAACACAATAGAGAAAAACATATGTTATTTTTAACCTATTATTTTTATTCATTAGCCTTTTTCCATTGTTCTACTAGTCCATACACCAGTTTTCATGAAATTTTGATACTTTCAACCTAATTTATACGAATGGTAATGCAAATAGTTAAATCTCAATCTCTAAAGGATTAAGAGTCTCATCATTTTAAATTAGGAGGATTTCATGAGCATATTTTTTCAGTCATTAAGAAAATTATCAACATTAGAATTAAGCTTAATACTATGTTTCCTTTTACCGCCATTAGGCATTTTTCTGTTATTACTTAGCGGTTTACAAACCATCAGTAAATACTGGAAGGAAAAAAAGCGGTTCGTCTTTTCCTTGAGCTCCTCTTTTTTCCTATGCCTATTTATCTCAACCATTGGAGCTGCCATTTCCATGAAGGAGATATCTTATTTAAATATAAGTGTGATGATTCTAGGATACTGGGGTTTACATGTAAGAATCTTGGAAACGGAAAAGCATCAATTATTACATCATTTTCGATTGATCATGATTTTTGGAGGGGTGTACAACTGTGTGATTGGGTGGGTCTCACAATGGTGGACCTTTCCTCCAGCCCTCGGCTATTTAACGGGCACTGTTCCCTTAGGCTTAGGCCATTTTGATTTTAACCGGCTAGTTGGCAGTCCTACAACCCAAACTTTACTGTCTATATTCTGTTAATTGCCATTTCCTTTCTTTTAGCTTACCTGCTTACTTGTTTGCGAAACTATCGATTCATCAGTTTGGTGTGGGCACTTCCGATGATACTCCTGCTAAGCTATGGTGTTATTCAAACCGGTTCAAGGGCAGGCTTTGCGTCAATGATTTTGATTTTTCTTTTATTTTTATTACGATTAAACCGAACTGCCTTTATTATTAGTACAATCTTCAGCTTGTCGCTTTCTAAATGGCTGCTGGATTTTATGCCTAGAAACGAGTTGGTGAATCAATCAATGCAAGTTAGGCTGGACATCTGGAAATGCGCAATTAAGATCTGGCAGAATCATTCCTTCTTTGGTGTTACTCCAATCGGCTTTGGCCAAGAATATTTAATCAATTACAATGAATTCGTACCACATGCCCACAATATATTAATTGGGATGTTTGCAGAGTACGGGACACTAGGGGGATTAGCTTTTTTATTTGTTATCTGTCTAAACTTTGTAAAGTGTTTTCATTTATTCTTTCCAATACGCAGTAATAAATGTTTATTGGACAGCTTTTTGCTTGGCTTACCCATTGTCCTTCTCACGGGAGTCTTTGACGAGCCTCTATTTTCACCGCAAATAGGATTTTTAACGGTTATCTTATTTGCTTGTTGGGACAAATATACGAAACGGATGCATTATGTCCTAGCATATCCATTAATTTCACGATTTAAAGATTGGATTTATGTACATGTCCTGGCACCGAAAAATCAAACATAAACGATTCATAAGGGTTTTAAAAGCAGTCATGAATTCACCTATCAAATATTATTTAATTTAGCCTCCCTGTACTTGCAGGGAGTTTTTTTATCAATCTATCAATTACGCTATCTCTTATGTAAAAATCAAACCCTAGTATCATTTGTTTTTCGTGCTGCTTTAAATAGATTATCGAATTTAACATTATTGAATAGATTTTAAGGGGGGTTCCTAATGAAAAAAACTTATTCACTTCTCCTTGTGATTCTCATTTTTCTCGGATTATTCTGCTTATCCAATAACTATCATGCGTCCGCGCATGCCGGAAGCTACGGCTTTGCCAAAATCACAGCTGAAGGAGACACGGTATACATCACCCTCCTTATCGATTCATTATCCATCTCCGAATTCCCGGATGTAGATACCAATCATGATGAGATCGTCGATCAAAATGAATTGAAAAGCACCTACGACAAGGTAATCCGTTCCTATATTGAAAAAGGACTGGTAGTGAAAAATAATGGCCGCGTTTTGCCTATGTCCCATGTAGGGCAATCCGTCCCCCAACAATCGATGATTCAGATCGATTTATTATTTAAGGATGTTTCCAAGATCGGAACAGTGTCAATCAGCTATGATTTGTTTTTTGAGCGGTCCGAAAACAAACATACGAATGTAGCCACGTTTGAAACGTTAGACGGAAAGTCGTTCGAATATATATTTTCTAATGATAAAAAAGTGTGGACAGGAACATTTGGAAAAGCTGCGGGATTTTTTGACACGGCCGGGCAGTTTATTCAGCTTGGCCTCGAACACATCTTAACCGGGTACGACCATATGTTGTTTCTGATTGCCTTACTTTTGGTAAAAATAAAGTTTCGAAGTATGGCAGCAGTCGTTACCTCCTTTACTTTGGCGCACAGCATCACCCTGATTTTAGCAGCTTTGGACATCGTGTCGCTGGAATCCCGTTTTGTTGAAGCAACAATTGCTTTAACCATCGTTTACGTAGCTTTGGAAAATCTTTGGTCAAGGGCTCATGGGCACCGCTGGGCTTTAACGTTTGCCTTCGGATTGATTCACGGGTTTGGTTTTGCCGGAGTGCTGCAGGAAATCGGTTTGCCTAAAAATCACGAGCTTACTGCCCTGCTTTCATTCAACCTTGGGGTTGAGTTGGGCCAATTGCTCATAGTGGTTTGCATTTACCCACTGTTAAAAAAAGTGGGAAATTCCCGGTGGTGGCCAAGAGCTGTACAGATTGGTTCCATTCTTGTGGGACTTGCTGGAGCGTATTGGTTTGTTACCCGGGTTTTCACCTGAAATTTATTGCTATTAAACTATAATTAACTGAAAATTCACGAAAATTTTACACTGATATTCACAATCCCTCCATATGCTAAAGTAGTAACCTAATAACGGATTTGGAGGGAGAAGAAAGAGTGAGAGAAACTTTGAATTGGAACGCATTGAAAAAAGCAGTTCCTGCTTTTGTTCTTACGGCCTCATTATCTGCGGGCTTGTGTTTGGCCTCCGGGAATCCGGAAACGCCTTACGGCCTCAAAAACACCGAGAATGATAAGAACCGTTTCATTCAAGTACAATTACTCGGCATTAACGATTTACATGGACAATTGGACATTACCCGTAAATTTAACGGAAGGTATATTGGCAGAGTTGAATATCTCGCGGCCTATTTGAAGCAAAGGAAAGCGGAAAACAAAAACACCCTTTTGGTCCATGCAGGTGACATGGTTGGCGGCAGTGCACCCGTATCTTCGCTTTTAGAAGAGGAACCGACGATTGAAGTGTTGAACAAAATCGGCTTTAATTTAGGAACATTAGGAAATCACGAATTCGATCGCGGTGTTAAAGAAATGATGCGGCTGATCCACGGTGGAAACAACCCGAAGACTGGAACCTTTGAAGGTGCTCAATTCCCTTATGTATGTGCCAACGTTATTGACGAAAAGACGGGTAAACTGATACTCCCTCCCTATGAAATTAAAAAGTTTCATGGCATACCGATTGGCTTTATCGGCGTAGTATTGAGCGATACACCCAAGATTGAGACTGCGAGTGTATTAGCAGGAGTAAAGTTCACAGATGAAGTGAAAGCCATTAATAAAGCGGTGGCAAATCTGAAAAAACAAGGCGTTAAAGCGATTGTCGTTCTTGCCCACAATGGCGGCAGTCAGTCCGCTTTGACCGGTGCCGCTAATGGAGAAATCATTGATATCGCCAAAAAGATAGACGATGAAGTAGACGTGTTGTTTGGCGGACATACTCACACGTATCTTAACACAGAAGTGGACAGAAAGTTGATAGTTGAAGCTTACTCTTACGGGACTGCTTTCTCAGACGTCCACTTGGAGCTTGATCCGGCAACTAAAGATATCGTAGCCAAAAAAGCTGAAATTGTAAACGTCTATCAGGACGCCATTAAACCAGACCCAGAAATCAAGGAATTAATGAAAAAGTACGAAGCTAAAGTCGCTCCCATCGTTAATAAATTGGTTGGGAAGGCTGTAAACGACATTACCAGCACTAAGAACAAAGACGGTGAATCCGCAATAGGCAATCTGATTGCAGATTCGGAACGAATAGCAATGAACTCTGACCTCGCTTTTATGAACCCTGGTGGAATCCGGGGGGACATCCTAGCTGGAGAAGTCACTTGGGGAGAGTTGTTCACCATTCAACCTTTTAAAGAAAATCTTATCAAATTGAATTTAACCGGCGACCAGATCCGCCGTCTCTTGAATCAGCAATGGCAGCCGCAGGGTACAGTGCGAATGCTGCAAATTTCCGGTTTGAAATATACCTGGGACGGAACGAAAGGTGTTGGAAGCAAAGTCATTGATATCTACCGTGCTGATGGAACCCCTATCGATCCTAAAGCAAAATATACTGTTACGGTACCCGAATACCTGGCTAATGGCGGTGACGATTTCAGCGTTTTTCGTGAAGGGACAGACAAAGTGGTTGGTCCCGTTGACATCGATGTGTTTGAAAATTTCGTTAAACAGCTGAAGCAGCCAATTTCCTATTCAATCCAAGGACGGGTCAAGAAAATTCAATAAACAAACGTTAGGTGACATTTGTATTTTTCAACCACTGTAAGCAGAAAATGATATGCCCTGGAATGATATATGTTATAAGATCACAAAAAGAATCCTATTGCAAAGCACCGTTCCTATTTATGCGAAATGCTGTCTTTTATATGTGATATGATAAATTGGATATTAAACAAATAAAAAACAACATGTTGAAATTTGCTAAAAAAATCAACATGTTGTTTTTACTTGTCAATTATTATAGGAACAAACCTACAATCGTTCCAGTTAAGACTGATCCCATTGTTGCGACTAACAATACCTTTAAACCAACTTTAGCTAACTCACTTGCCTTTTCATTATTGATAGCTTGTACAGTTCCTAAAATAATTCCAATCGAAGAGAAGTTAGCGAATGAAACTAAGAATGATGATACGATACCTACAGTCTTATGAGACATATGAGGGATCATTTTCATAAAGTCTAACATTGCAACGAACTCGTTTGCGGCTACCTTAGTACCCATGACTGAGCCAGCTTTAACAATTTCATTTGCAGGAATACCCATGATCCAAGCGATTGGCGCGAATACATATCCAAGTACGCCAGTGAAAGAGATACCAAAGATTGAAGTGAAAATCCAGTTAACTGCCGCAATCAATCCTACATAAGTGATAAGCATAGCGCCTACGATTAAGGCCGTCTTTCCGCCTAGCAAGGTCCAGTTGCCGATTGCTTCGAAAAGAGATTTTTCAGGGATCATTCCCTTAATATCGATTTGTTCATCTTCTTCTTTACGAACAGGACATACGATCGTTGATAAGATAAGTCCAGAGAATACGTTAATTGGTAACGCAACCAATACGAATTCCGCAGGAATCATTTGCATGTAAGCACCTAAGATCGAACAGCTTACCGCAACAAGAGAAGAAGTAACAACAACGAACAAACGGTTACCAGAAAGCTTAGGAATAAATGACTTAACAGAAAGAATAGCAGATGTATCACCAAATACCATAGAATTCACCGCAACAAATGATTCCACTTTTGGTAGACCTGTGATTTTACTTACTGCACCACCAATGTATTTAATCGCTAATGGTAATATTCTTGAATAAGTTAAGATACCTAGAAGAGCTGTGACGAATACAATCATCATGAGAACATCTACAAAGAATAAATGCTTTCCTGCAAGATCACCAAATACGAATGAGATACCGTCATTACCAAAAGAAAGAACTTTGTTAAATCCATCTACGACCTTGTGCAGAACTTTTTTACCGATTGAAGTATTAAGCATAAACCAAGCTAAAATCAACTGAACAGCTGCCATGACACCAACAGCACGATAGTTGATGTTTTTCTTATCATTTGACATTAACCAAGCTATACCTACTAGAGCTAGGATTCCAATGATTCCGATTATGATTGACATATTATTTTACCTCCAAAGCATTATTCACATGGATTGTTTGAATACTTTTTTCTTTTTTATATAAGAATTTCAATTTGAAAAAACTAACAATAAAATACGCAATAGCTAGAATTAATACACAAGTCCAGATTTGATTGACCATTTTTGAACTCCAAACACCTAAAAAATACAGGAGCGCAGGTATGGTCAAGGTTACCCATGACTGAACAAATGCAACTCTGCCAATATAATGGTCAATTTTCTTATTAAGTGCGTTGGCTAAAAAGAACAAAAACCATAAAAATGCCCACATGCCCCATGTTAATGCATTGACAACATTATGAAAGTGAATAAAAGATGTTAAGGTATATACAATTCCTATAACAGCAACCCATAGACTAAACCATCCGAGTCCGCTGCCATCAAGTCCCTTCAATAAAGTGAAACCAACATATAAATAGGTTAAGCCAAATAGAAAAATTGATGCATCATTATAAAGTTCCCAATGATCTTGACTCGAAACAACGATTAAATAAAATGGGATAATCATTTGAATGGTTCCAATGAAAATATTAAAGATCCCTACACTTTTTGCATCGGCTTTTCCTAATAGCATGAGACTGTTTAGAAATAAGACTGCACCTGAAAGAAATAAACCAACAAAACCCATATTAAATGTTGTGAAAAACCATTTTCACAACTTTCCCTCCTTCGCCTTAATCGCGGCATTTTCTTTAATTTACTAACACCAACAGATTCTTCATGAAACGCTTTCACTTTTTAATACCTCACTAATATATCATATATTTTGAACAAATGTTAAATCATATTTGAACAAAATTTAAATTAATTTTTTACCATTTTCTTTAAAAATGCCCATTTTATCATAAAATGTTCAAATTTATCTAAAATATATGAAATTTTGTAAAATCAGCATGAAAAAATGTAAATATCAAAACAATGAAAATAGTCCATATTTTCGTTACGATTGTAAGAAAAACATTAAAATATTTAAATTTCCTGTAATTAGTTCATTATTAATGAGTTTATATTTCACCGTCTCCACAGACATATCGATTTCAAATTTTGGCTAGAATAAGTTGGTATTGAGTGCCTATTCATTGGAATATCCGACAAAAAGAGACACATTTTAATATACTAATGTGTCTCTTTTAATATTTAAAATTTCGAGATATTCTTTCTCTGGTTCATAAAACTACATAATTCCAATATCCCCACACACACTGCATTTCAGCTTTGATTCAGTCATTAAAATATCCCCTTCCATACCAGGATTTTTCATTTGCTAATTCAAGTGTATTACATAACAACAACATATTAAGCAGCGGTAAAAACTAAAAAAAATAGGCCTAATGGAAGGATCGCTTATGATTCAAGGACCTATATTGTTGCAAGACCCCATTCTTATAAAACAATACTTTTTTATATTGCCAAAAGGTTACATAAAGTGTAAAATTACCCTAATATCTCCAACCCTCAGCGGATAACGAAGAATCACATTATTTCTCTAAACGATAAATAAATATTTGCAAATGGCGGTGATGATAATGAAATTAAAGAAAATTATAATCGCTATCATATTAATTGCTATCATTGTTATAATAGGGTATTTCCTAAATGGATTATTTGGAAATCCCATAAGTAAGAGTATTGCTGAAAAAGAAGTTTTAACCTATTTTGAAGAAAAATATAACAAGGACTTTCAAGTTTATTCTTCTAACTATAATTTTTTAATTCCAGATTATAACATTAAGATGGGACCTAGTGATGATCAAGAAGTTGTCTTTGAAACCTCTAGATATGAATTAAAAAGGTTTGACTCATACGGTGCGTATTTGGCTCAAGAGGAATTAAAATCGAGAATGCTTGAAATTATTGCTAAAGATTATCCAGAGATTAAGTTTACACTTCAGGTTGAGGAGCAACATGATATAGATGTTGCGGGTGTTGAATTTGCCTTTTTTGCTTCAAATCCTCAGATAAGATTAGAAAAGAATTATTTTTCGACCAATATTTCTTGGGTAGACACTGGACTTAGCAATGATGAAACCATCATGCTGATGGATGAAATTGCCCTTAAGATAAACAACGAACTAAAAGGCATTCCAAAAGAACTTGCTTTGGACATTTCTGTAAAAGACAAAAAAAGCGGAGAAGAAATTTTCTATAGATTTTATGTCAAAGGAAAAGCTATTATCAAAGATTAGCAGCCGATTACTTCTAATACAGGTAAAAGGGCAGACGAACGTATCGTCTGCCCTTTTGGTAAATCCTACTTTGAAAGAAAATCATCTAAATATTTTATGACTTCCTCTCGCTTACCCGACACTTTTGCTGCCCGCTTTTCGTCTTTATCGAACTTCTCTAAGGATCCCTTTAAAATTTCTTGTTCTACTTCTTGAGGAATGATCACGACGCCATCGGCATCACCAACAACGATATCTCCCGGATGGACAGTCGTTCCACCGCACGAGATAGGAACATTAATTTCTCCCATACCTGCTTTTCCACTGGCTGCAACAGCCGTTCCTTTGCAAAACACCGGATAATTCAACGCTTTTATCCCCTGAATATCCCGAATAACGCCGTCGACAATGATGCCTTTAATCCCCAATGTCTGTGCCAAGCCAACAATAAAGTCTCCCGCGATTGCCCGGTAAGTGTCCCCTTTGGCATCAATCACTAAAACATCTCCTGGCTTCGCTTCTCTGATGGCCTTTAGTACAACCAGGTTGTCTCCTACAGGCATTTTCACAGTAAAAGCCCTACCTGCCACTCGATACTCATCTTTTAATGGCTTAATCGCTGGATCCAAATTGTTGAGGCCTTGCATGGTATCAGATATACATGTTGTTGGTACTTTCTCAAACTGGTCCACAATAGTCATTGATCATATCTCTCCCTATTACCAAAATTTAAATTCTATTAAGCAAATATTAACTCAAAAATTTGATATTTAAAGAAATGGTTTTCATTCATGTACTGCTATTCCTATTTAGAATATCCTACAAAACCTATCTACGCCCTTCAGACGGTGGTTAAATTTGTCCAAATCCATGGAAATAGGTTAGGGAATTCGACACATTTTTTCAAAAACCGCAAAAAACGGACAAACTTCTTAAGTTTTTTCTCGAATTATATAAGGCAAAATTTTAAGCCGAAAACAAACTTACATATACATTCTATTTTTTTAACCACTCTCTTATTCAAAAATCTATAAAGCAATATAAGATATTAGGAGGTTTGATCAGTTGAGATCTCAAAAAAAGAAAAAGAAGCGTAGACTTAGAAAATGGGTGAAGGTGACGGGCACCATTCTTCTTCTGATGCTAATTGGCGGAGGAGTTTACGGATACTCTGTCTATAAATCTTTATATCATGCCGTTGAAGCGATGCAGCAGCCGCTTGAGCTAAAACACTCTGAAAAACGGAAGGAACCGGTATCAGTCAAAGCAAAGGATCCGTTTTCGGTATTAATGCTGGGGGTTGATGAGCGTGAAGGCGACCGGGGCCGCTCTGATACGATGATCCTACTGACGGTCAACCCAAACAATAAATCAGTGAAAATGCTTAGCATTCCGCGTGACACTCTGACTGAAATAATCGGTAAAGAAAAAAAAGATAAAATTAACCACGCCTATGCATTTGGCGGTATTCCAATGGCGATGAGGACGGTTGAAAACTTCCTTGATATTCCGATAGACTATTATATCGAGGTTAATATGGAAGGCTTCACCGATATGGTCGATGCCGTTGGCGGTGTAAAGGTTCAAAATGATTTAGATTTCACCGAGGACGGATTCCATTTTGCCAAAGGGAAATTAACTCTTGATGGAAAAGAAGCCTTAAGCTATACAAGAATGCGACATGAAGATCCGCGAGGCGACTTTGGCCGCCAATCAAGACAGCGCCAAATTATTGAAGGCGTGGTCAAAAAAGGAGCTAGTATTTCAAGCTTAACAAAGTTTTCCGATATTTTTACTGTCCTCGGAGAGAACGTAAAAACAAACCTTACCTTTGACCAAATCGTCTCGATTCAAAAAGGCTATAAACATATCGGCTCATCTATTCAGCAAATGGAGCTAGAAGAACAAGGAAAAATTATTGATGGCATTTATTACGGACTAGTTTCTCCTGAAGAAAAGCAAAGAGTCCAAAATGAATTAAAAAATCAACTTGAATTAAAGAATAGTGAAAGTTGATTGAAGTTTAATTCCATTCTGAAAAAACACCCATGAAATTAGGTGCTTTACCATGTTAAAGAAGTAAGCTCCCCGCCATAAAAATCGGGAGCTTATTTCTTTTCCAACTCAAAAAAACAGAAATTTTTCTAAAAAAATATATAAACATAGTATTAATGTTGTTTAAGGTGGTAATCTCTGATGATTTCTCCTGCAAGTTTAACTATACGTCGGCTCCTTCAGCCAAAGTACCTCTGACACATGCTGGGGATTGCACCCATACAGTTCACTAACTTTAAAAGCATGTACTTCTACATATGTATCTTTGATTCGATCATAGACCCAATGTTCCGGTGTATGTACGGGCGACCAGCAGAAAATGTCCATTTTATTCAACTCTTTTGTGACCACATGGATTCTTTCATAACCAATGCCATCCATCTTTAAGAAACCATTCTTTTCATAAAACCGGATTCTTTTTTCCGAATCAGGATCCCTTGGTGTAGCCGGCTCAACCTCCAATATGATGGCTTTCCCCTTTTGTTTTAGCTCATTAAGAATCACGCTGCCCCTGCCCTTACCCCGGTTGCTTCCGAACACGATAATAAAATCAATAAACAAATAATCTGCTTTTTCGAAATAAACAACCACGTAGTCTGGACCTTCTAGTAATTGATAGATTCCTTGCTTTTCTTGAAAAAGTAACTCAAAATGCCTTTTTGATTTCATTTCTTTTTCTGGAAAATACTCTGTTAATCTACTATACCAGTCGCTCATCAATATTACCCTCCCAATAACATTTGTTCACAACACCACCTATTCTAAAACGATGACAATAATTTTCCTACGGAGATATTGTCGAAAATTTCTAACATATTCCAACAATAAAACAATTTTTCCAACATAAAATCGACAAAATAACTGGATTTTTTGCCGAAATATCAGGAAAACGGCATTACACTCGTGTCATAAGCTAGATTTTCGTCGAATATTGTAAATATTTTTTATTATTCAATAAATAGTTTTTTGATAAAATTATCACTGGTTACACGTACATACATCAAAAGGTAGGGGTGTTATGGAATGGTAGAGAAAAAAGGTAGTAGAACAGCATTGTTGGGCTGGAGCCTGCAAGCCATTGAAGCAATAGACAAAATGAAACGTCCGTATGTTGTCGTTGGTCCTCCTGAATTTAAAGATTTTGCAGACACAAATGGGATCCCGTTTATTCCATGGCAATTTGACCTTTCAATCGAAAGATCTGACGAACTTTGTGAAAAATTAAACGAGTTCAATACGAAAGTAACGGTTCCAATTTATGAAGAAACCGTTGAATGGGCTGGTATCCTGAATGCGAAGCTGAGAAATAACCCCCGACTTTACAAAAAATCCCTGCTTTTAAGAGACAAGGGCTTAATGAAGCGTAGAGCACAATTAGCCGGCATCCGAGTCGGAATATTTGAAGAAGCCTACTCAAAAGATGATATTTATTGGTTTTTCAAACGAGTGAATGAAGCATTACTGAAGCTTGATGGAGAAGTCAATGAACCGATTCATGTCAAACCTTTTGATAAAGCCGGTACAGTCGGCCACCACATGATTAGGGACCCACGAGATGTGGATAAAATTAATGATTCTGAATTTCCTCTTCTAATGGAAAGTCACTTGGAGGGCCAGGAATTTTCGTGTGAAGCCTTTATACATAATGGCAAGGTACGATTTTTAAATATTACCGAATATGTTGAGCTTGGCCATTCCAATTTCATCCCTGCTTCTCCTTCCCTTGAAAAATGGCGGCCGCAAATTACCGTAGCAATTGAGAAACTAGTAGCTGCTTTTGAGATCGAATACGGCATTATCCATCCTGAATATTTCGTTACACCAGATGGAACTTTGTATTTCGGGGAAGTAGCGGCGCGTGTTCCTGGCGGCCATATTTTTGAATTAATAGAAAAAGCATATGGCTTTAGTCCGTTTCAAGCCCAGGTGCTTTGCAGCGATCCTGACACAACCGAAGAAGAATTGAAAGCCTTTTTCCCTAAAGAAGTCGTTTCAGCACAAGGCCATGCCGGCAGTTTAATGGTTTATCCAAATGTAAAATCCATCAACAAACTCAATCTGCCTGAAGAACTGAAAACGCATTCCTATTTTGATAAACATGATATGTTCATTCCAGTCACCTCGAAGGTGGCCGAACGAGTGGGCTTTGGAAATCACTACGGCACCATTTTCTTTTTTGGAAAAGACAGCGAAGAAATCAGGTCGCTCATGAAAAAATATGAAAATTATGATTTCTATCTATAAGGGGGGAATAGAAACATGAGCACAGTAACAATGAAGAAAAAGATGAACAAACAAACTTTCGTTTTAAAAAATAAATTTGAAACGGCGCTAGACAAGCTTGAACAGGCAAAGCCTTTCGCGAAAAGCCTCTATCAGACAGAGGTCTGCCAACTGGCGATTGAGCTTGCCGGGTCAGATGATGGACTTTCCGTCCTTTATGAAAATGCCAATCGGTTTGATCATGCGGGTGTCTTCCACGGCGGCCTATGGGAGGACCCGACTAAAATGCAGCCACCGTTCGTTGGCGGTTCATTAAAATTAAAAGAAGGGTTCAATTCCATTCTTGAATTATTAAATGAAATGAGAATCCTTTCGATTGCCAAAGGCGATTACATACATAAAGACATGAGCATGGGAGAGGCAAGTTCCTTTTTAAATGAAGTTCTTGCTCTTAATCTTGATCTGTTATTCCCGGCGGATGTAGTGGTTGAAGATCATATCATCCGAGCGCAGCGCTTGTTCCATTACCTTGGTCAGGAGCTTTCCTTTAAAGCTATAGCGGCGAAGATTGTTCAAGAAATAGAACGTCTTACCGTACAGCGGCCGATCATCACAGGCCGGATCTTAAATATGATCAACATGTCAGGTCCACTAATTAAAAGCGGCATTGAGGAAGATACCGCAGAAGCGCTTGAAAAGTACTCACGTGCTGCTAATGCGCCAACACCGCTAAGCAAGAATGTGGCAAATCAAAGAGATTACAGACTTAACTTAGAAAACGCTTCTGAAGATAAGCTTGAGGATGAGGCTAAAGTTTTTGCAAAAGCGATGAAAGATACGGGGCTTGTTTCCCCTTATCATGCGGTTCTGCTTCGCTTCCTTAATCGGAAGAATAGCACGCTGATTCCAGCGTCCCTTGATTTATCCGAAACAGGACTGGCCAGCTATACGGCCAATCAAAAACTCATCCATGACATCATCCAGATTTCCATTTATCCTGAAACCCGGCAGGCCATTTATGGTCTTGCAAGGATGCTTGACCGTGGAGTGCTAGCGCTTGACTCCACCCGATATGCCTTAAGCAGCCTGTTCGAGCTTCCTATTCATGCTCTTGTACGTCAAGCGCTCACAAATTCTGAGATGGAACATGGTGGAATCAGCATCAACGGATTGCTTATTGCCGGAGTCATGAGTGTGATTGGACAGCCGCTTGGAGTGGGACAAGGTCATAATCCAACCTGCCATTCAGCGAGGGCCATTTCCCTCTGGTCTCAGCATGCAATCGGACAGCTATTGGAACACATTATTCGCGCCGCACGTGACCATGACATCAACATGACATTTGAAGGAGAACCCATCCATTCAAGTCTGCTTTTAGGCGAAGCGGCAAGTGAAAGCCATCACGATTTGGATCCGGTATCGATTATTCTAGTACCACATCTCGATAAAATTTATAAAGAAATGTTGAGACGGACCCTTCTTCGCGGTGAGGATGGACATAAGTGGGTGAATCCGGAATTTTACGGTGAGTGGATTCCAAGAGGCTTTATTAATGTGATTGACCAAATAACACTTAATGTCACAAATTATCCAGCTTTCGTCAAGTTATTCTATGCCACCCACCACCCAGAATATAATGAAGGCTTTGAATTGATTTATCCAAATCCTGTTGGCATTTTCAGTACAAACGTACACGGGGAACTGCTAGGGCTTCACGCTGTTTCCATCCAAAGGATTAAGAAAGACAAGAACGGTGAATACCGGATTTATTTTTACAATCCTCACAACGATTCGTCCCAGAATTGGGGTCAGGGCATCAAGGCAAGTGTCTCAGGATTCGGTGAACTCGAAGGAGAATCATCCTTGCCGTTCCATGAGTTTATTTCTAGAATGTATGCTTTCCACTATAACCCCTTTGTGCAAGGCGACACTTATATGGTGGAAGACCGCCTAGTGGAAGAAGTGGAAGCATTAGCAAAAGAAAGTTGGGGGAAAAATTACGTTTGGGCTTGATACGAGAAGTCCAGGCTTTGGATTGATGCATATGGACTAGACCGCACTTCCTGAGATAAAGCTATCATCCAACGATAAAGAAAGCATATTCTCAAAAATAGGAAAGAGGGATTTTATGCATTTACAGGAAAACAACGGAACACATGAACTAAAGAGGACCATGAAGACAAGGCATTTATTTATGATCTCACTTGGAGGGGTCATTGGATCGGGACTTTTCTTAGGCTCGGGCTACACCATCAGTCAAGCTGGGCCGACAGGGGCGATTCTTTCTTATATCGTGGGAGGCTTTATCATGTTTCTAACGATGCTATGTCTCGGCGAATTGTCTGTCGCTATGCCGGTTTCTGGATCGTTCCAAACGTATACAACAAAATTCATTGGTCCTGGAACTGGCTTTGCCCTGGGCTGGCTTTATTGGTTAGGCTGGGCTGTTACGGTGGCATTAGAATTTTTAGCTGCTGGACAGCTGATGCAAAGATGGTTTCCTGATGCACCTGTTTGGATCTGGAGTGCTATTTTTGCCGTCTTATTATTCTTACTAAATGCTCTTTCAGCAAGAGCGTTTGGTGAAGCAGAATTTTGGTTTTCAAGTATTAAAATCACCGCAATTATTCTGTTTATCGTCTTAGGTGGAGCCGCAATGTTTGGATTCATCGAAATGAAAGGCGGCCATACGGCACCATTTTTAACGAATTTCACATCACACGGGCTTTTACCTCACGGATTTTCAGCGTTAATTGTGACGATGATCGCAGTGAATTTTTCCTTCCAAGGTACCGAATTAATTGGGATTGCTTCTGGGGAAAGTGAAGAGCCGGAAAAGACGATTCCGAAATCGATTAAACAAACTGTCTGGCGTACCCTCTTCTTCTTTGTTTTAGCGATATTTGTCGTAGCCGGTTTAATCCCGATGGAAAAAGCCGGAGTGGTCGAAAGTCCCTTTGTCGTCGTATTTGATAGTATCGGAATTCCTTACGCTGCGGACATTATGAATTTTGTCATTCTTACTGCCCTGCTTTCCGTTGCTAACTCTGGTCTATATGCTGCCACTCGGATGTTGTACGCGATGTCAAAAGAAAAAATGGCAAGTCCTTATCTTACCAAAGTAAATAAACGCGGCGTACCAATTAACGCCCTTTTGTTTACGCTCGGAATTGCTCTATTATCACTCCTTTCAGGATTCTTTGCAGAGGAAACGGTATTTATGTGGCTCTTGTCTGTAGCAGGATTAGGTGCTCAGGTTGGCTGGATTTCTATTTCAGCCTCGCAAATCGCCTTCCGCCGAAGATTTATCCGTGAAGGCGGCGATGTGGCTGACCTTAAATTCAAAACACCGTTTTTCCCAGTGCTGCCTCTCATTGGATTGTTGTTAAACATTTCTGTACTGGTAAGCTTAGCCTTTGACCCTGCACAGCGATTAGCCCTTTATCTTGGTGCACCGTTTGTGGGAGCATGCTACCTCATCTATCATTTTAGAATTAAAAAGCATCGTGAACAGGACCTTGAAGATAAACATGAAATAGATTTGAATGAAAATAAAAAAATGGTTATTTAATTCTAGTAAAAAGGGACCCGAAATATCATTTTCGTGGTCCTTTTTTTGTTTTATTTTGTAAAAAGAAATACTTTTATTCGTGGCTCCTAGACCTTCAAATATTTATTACATATTTTTGGCCCCTTATAACCTATTTTTAGCCGCTTACTACCTTTTTTCGGACACTTACTACATATTTTACAATACTTACGACATTTCCTGGATTTTAACTGGAAATTAAACAAATCCTTAAATACTTATTACATAATTTTTAGCACTTACTACATATTTTCGAACACTTACTACATATTTTACAATACTTACGACATTTCCTGGATTTTAACTGGAAATTAAACAAATCCTTAAATACTTATTACATAATTTTTAGCACTTACAACATATATTCGAACACTTACTACATATTTTACAATACTTACGACATTTGCTGGATTTTAATTGGAAATTACCTCTGATCTTTTTGTGTAAAAATATTTTATTTGAATTATCCATTATCTATATGTTACATTAATGAATAATCACTTTAATTTTTGTAATATTCATAAAATTAAATAAATTAATATTTATTCCTTTTTGTTTTTTCCTCTTATTTGTCATGCACAATAAATATCATCAATAAGATACTGTAGAAGAAATTTTCTGGAAAGGAAAATGGACATATGGGACTTTTTCTGTATTCTTCAGAGAATTCGTTTCAAAAAGCATTACATCAGCTGCGGCAAGCATCCAATAAAAGTTTTTTTCAACAAGCCGTTCTAGAAGAAGCAGCTGCCCTGCTCATCGAGCCCAATGGATTGGTAAAGCTTTTTAAATATGCACATCTCTTGGACGAAGCCGGGCTATTTGCCGGAAAGCCATGGGAGAATGTCAAAAAGCTCAACCCAGTTCTCGTGCGAGGTACCTTCCATGCCGGCGGGACTATGGCAGCAGCCGAAGCCTTAAGCGAGCTACGAATTCTCGCCATTGCTAGAGGTGATTATGTCCATCCGGAAATGTCAGCGTTTGAAGCAACTGAATTTTTGACAAAGGTAATGGCACTAAACCTGGATCTATTATTAATGAGGGAAACGGAAGAAAATCGCGTCATGCAGTTGTACAAAGATAAACAGGCGTCGGAGATTTTAGGATTTATCTCAGACCACTGCTTTTCGCCGCTCGTTTTTCAAAGCCTGTATCAGGAGGTCGATAATCTAGCCGTCCAAAGGCCGATCGTAACGGACAAAATACTGAAATTGATTGCCAGCGCCAAAAGATTAGCCGGCGGCCTCGAAGAAAAAGATTCCAGCTTGATGCATTACGAAAAAGCAGTATATTCGCCATCCGAGCTATCGGAGTCAACTTCCATCGAAAAGTATGAATTGATATTGAAAGCGAGTAACGATTTAGTATTAATTCGGGAAGCGGGGCAGCTGAGGGAATCCATGCAGAAAACCGGTTTAGTTTCACCGTTCCATGCCATTTTCTTAACCTATATCAATAAAGAAAAGCAAGATTTACTGCAAAGTATGTTGTGTCTGGACGAAACAGCCCGAAAAAACATACGTTTAAATCAGTCGTTTATATCAAAATTAATTGACACAGCCGTCACCATCAAAACACGGAGAAGCGTTTATGGGTTAATCCGCCTCCTGCAGAGGGATATTTTTTCAAAAGAATTGATGGAAGAACTAGAAAAGCTGATGAAGGTTCCCCTTCATAAAAAAATCAACTCAAGACTGACTGGAGTTCATAAAAATCAAGCTGTGCATCGTTCCTTGCTAGTCTCAGAAATGATTAGTGTTCTAGGGCAGCCGCTTGGTATTGGTCAAGGATTTAACCCAACCTGCCAATCGACAAGAGCCATCAGCTATTGGTCACAAAAGGAGCCAGTCAAGCTCCTCAACATGTTTAACGAGTTCCTCGAACACGGCAAAATCACCATCGAATTTGAGGGAAGGACCCTTTCCTCTGATTTGCTCACGCAAGCACCTATGGACGATGAAGATAATATCGATACCGTTTCGCTGCTCTTGATTCCTCACCTTGATTCCATTTATTTTGAGATGTTAAACGCTGCTAAAGGACGCGGGCAGGATCCCCATAAATGGATCAACCCGGCTTTTCATATCAAAGGAATCTGGAATGAGTTTTCTGATGCCTTTAATGACTTAGAGTTTATCGCCAAATTCCGCCGTTACTATCACCCTCTGTGCAATCCAACGATAAATGAAGGGCTCCCTCAGCCGGCCGGCATTATTATTTACAGCCAATCTGGTCAAGCGCTTGGAGCCCATGCTGTCCTGATTCAAAGGGTTGGCCTTGACCCAAAAGGCTGCCTGCGCGTTTATTTTTACAATCCCAATAACGACAGTCTTCAAGTGTGGGGCAACTCCATTCGAACTAGCGTTTCCGACAATGGCGAGCTTGAGGGTGAGTCGTCTCTTCCATTTGATGATTTCCTTCACTGCTTATACGCTTTTCACTTTTCAAATTAGAATAGATAACCGCATACGTCAATGGTACTTCAGATTATCCCCCTTCACTTAATTGTCGCGAAGGGGGATATTTAAATGAATAGAAAGGGGAAAACATGAAATGAAAAAAACGTTTATTAATGGAAAAATATTTACCGCAAATCCTGAGCAACCCTATGCCAGTGCCATGATCGTACGTGATGGTAGGATTTTCTGGATTGGTGAACAAACAGAATTAGAAAAAATCGAAGGGGATATTGTGGACCTAAACGGCAGAAGAGTGCTTCCGGGACTGATTGATGCCCACTTGCACCCTCTCTGGCTTGCCAATGCTTCGACTCAAATCGCCTGTACCCCTCCACTCGTTAATTCCATCACAGATTTAATTGAACAAATTCGGAATGTATCTAAAACCCTGGAAAAAGGCCAATGGATTGAAGGCTGGGGGTATGATGAAGGGAAATTGCTCGAGCAAAGAGCACCAACACGCTGGGATTTAGACCAAGCTACATCAGACATTCCGATTTTTATTACTCGGACATGTACTCATATTGCCGTTGTAAACAGTAAAGCATTAAAACTTGCAGGCATTACGAAAGAGACAGCTGACCCTGAAGGCGGAGAGATTGACCGGGATTCTAGTGGCGAACCAACAGGAATCTTACGGGAAAATGCCAAAGATCTCGTTCATCGCATCATGCCGGCGAAATCTCTTGAAGATACCGCCGTATCCCTTGCTGCGTTAGGCTCCTTCCTGCTCTCACATGGAATTACCGCGATAACGGATCTTTCGAGCAGAACTGAACCTGAAGATTACATCGAGTTGTATAAAACAGCGGTCAAAAAAGGGCTAAAACAGCGGTCGGTGCTTTATTATCTTTGGGAGGATTTGAAGGAGCAGCCACGATTGAATCCCGATCATCTTAATCGAGAAAATCAAATTCATATCGGAGGCATCAAGCTGTTTTCAGACGGCAGCGTCTCTGGAAAAACGGCCTGGGCCCATACGCCATTTTTAGGAGAAGAAGAAAATTACGGGATTCTAACGACGTCTAAGGAAGAGTTAGTCGCTGCGGCAAAAGCAGCCAAACAGCACCATGTCCAATTGGTCATCCACGCGATGGGCGGACAGGCGATTGACTTAATCATTGATACTTTCTATGGCGAAGAAGGCTGGTTGACCGATACGCCATCGATTCGAATGGAACATGCAGCAATGCCAACACCTCGGGCCCTTAGGCGCGCTGCTGAAATGGGCATGGCGATTGTGACCCAATCTATTTTTATCTTTGCCGAAATTGAAAGCTACCATAATAATCTTGGGTTGGAGCGGACCAAGCAGACCTATCCAATTCCATCAATGCTGGAAGCAGGTGTAAAAGTGGCACTTTCTTCCGATGCCCCATGTACTGCCTGGGCAGATCCTGCAAATCCGTTTGTTGGAATCAAGTCAGCAGTCACCCGTTTGTCCTATAATGGGGCGGATACTGGTCAAGAACAACGAATCGACGTCGCCACCGCCATTAGGCTTTACACAAAAGAAGCAGCCGAGATTACAGGAATCCCCGACGTTGGTCAGCTGGCTCCAGGCTATCATGCTGACTTTATCGTGCTTGAACAGGACATATTGGAAATGGATAATGACAAGATTGATAGAATTCGGGTTGAGGAAACTTACATGGCTGGGAATCTAGTTTTTCAAAGATAATTGGCGGGCAAAGAGGATGGAATCGAAATACGTTATTGAAAAAATAGAAGAGCCCTTTGGGACAAAATCAACTATTAATCTTGGAAATTGTCCCATAGAACCTCCCTATGGGACAAACTCTACTTTCTATACTTGAAAACTGTCCCATAGAACCACTCTATGGGACAAACTCTCCTTTCTAAAATTTGAAAATGTCCCATAGAACCACTCTATGGGACAAACTCTACTTTCTATACTTGAAAAATGTTCCATAGAACCTCCCTATGGGACAAACTCCACTTTCTATACTTGAAAAATGTCCCATAGAACCTCGCTATGGGACAAACTCCACGTTCTATACTTGATAATGTCCCATAGAACTACGGAAACATCAACAACCTTTCGAACATGATACCAAATTTAGGTTATTTCAACCTTATGATCCTTTTTTGCGGTAGATTGGTTCTTGGAACCTAGTAAATTAACAACGATGACTCCAGCAATTGCAATAACACCGCCATTAATGGAAAGCATCGTTGGCCATTCTTGTAGCAAAATACCCGCAACTAGGACCGCAAATACCGGTTCAATATATAACATACTCGTAACAGCCCCTGCCTTTCCCGCCCCGAGCGCGATTGCCCATGTGACATAACCAATAGCCGTCGGAAAAATACCGATATAAAGCGCGGATATATTGGCCTCCATTGTCGCATGTTGAATATCCTCAAGCAGCCCTGGAAAAAAAATAAAAAATGGCAGCGTTCCAGCCCACGTAAAATACACGGTTAATTCCATCGATGTATAGCGTCTCAAGAGAGGTTTTTGGTAGGCAAACAACACAGACGTCGCCACGGCAGACATGAGAACTAAAAAGGCGCCTTTGGATATTTGGAAAGACGGGCCTGCAGTTCCCAATGTAATAATAGCGATTCCCACAAAACCTAAAGCCAATCCAATCCAGCCAAACAAACCCATACGTTCTTTTAAAATAAATACAGAAATAAGTGCAGTAAAAATAGGTGCAGAAGATACTAACATACCAGCAGTCCCCGCTGATACAGTTTGTTCACCAAACGTAACCCCGATATGATAAATGCTGATGCCAACCCAGCCAAGAACTAGAACTCGCAGCAAGTCTTCTTTTTTCGGCAGCCTAAATTTCACACCAGGCCATAAGGCATATATAGCAAAAAGAACTGACGCAATCAGGTAACGGCTGAGAATTAAGTGGCCGGATGAATAGCCCCCTTGTAAGCCGATCCGAATCGCAGCAAAAGTCGACCCCCAAATGATGACCGTGATCGATGCCATGATAAAAGCTTTGGTGTTCAATTCTTCTCACCTCCATCAATTCGTACCGAATCAAGATTATCATGGAAATATAATTGTGGCAATAATTTGAATTATTGCCATATAAAAATGAATAAGACTTTGCCAGCCTACCCCCAAAATCTTAAATTCTCAACCTAAACTTTTAAAGATTAGTCATTTTTTGTCGAAAAAACTGTCCGCTGAGTGGACAACATTAGGATAAATTCTAGTAAACGTTCCTTTTTACAAAATCAAACTATCTAAAATGGTTATACATTTTTCGACACTACACCTAGAGGGAGGAGTCTAAGTGAATCGAGTTTTCAGATGGATTGTTAGATCATTGTTTGCACCTGTCACTGGAAATGCTGGTGCAGTTGCAAGTACAATTGGTTTTTTTCTGGCCTTTTTGCCTTTATATAGTTTAAGGATTCCACTATTATTTGTTTTTTCACTTTTGTTTCGTCTAAATATCGTCGCCCTATTCCTTGGAACGTTGATTCCGATTTTTATTCCTAATATTCGTCATTTACCATTCCTGGACATACATGTATTGGAAGATTACTGGTTATTTTCTGCCCTGAAAACGAAAATACAATCTTCACAAACCATTGTATCAGGGGCCTTTGGAGGTCTGATTGGTCTTCTCTGCTATTTTTTCTTCCATTGGTTTTACAATTTAGGGCTAAAAAAAAGGGAGCGAGATCAAGAACATGTTTTCCTTGATCCTACAAAAAGACGCTGGTCCATTATTAAACGAATGAGTGTAGGATTTATTGTTTTCATTATTTTAATATCGACTATTTTTATTGAAAGCCTGAATTCGAACCCAGAATTTCCGGAGTTACAATTGAATAAAAGCGCAAGCGGAATCGAGCCGATTAATAAAAGTTTCAATGAAGTTGAGCTCGCCTCACAAATACAAAAAACAAGTACTTCACCTCTTATTCAGAAAAATATGAGTCTATTGAACAAAAAACAAGAAGTTTATAGTTTTTACGTGAATTGGGATGAAAACAGCAAAACTTCTTTTAAAAAGAATATCCATTCTATTACAACATTAGTGCCGGAGTGGCTGCAGCTAACCCCTAGCCTTACCCTTAAAACCAGCACTGACAAGTCCATTGTTGCAGTGGCAAAAGAACATCATATAAAAGTTCTCCCATTAGTTACTAATTATATTGATAATGAATGGGATGCCGAAACTCTTCACCGGTTATTTACTGCACCCGGCGCTGAAGATCTTTTTATTAAAAATATGTTGGCTTATGTGAGAACAAATGACTTTGATGGCATAAATATAGATTTTGAAGAAATCAATCAAAAGGACAAAGATCATTTCACTCATTTTATGGATAAAGTTTATGAAGCTTTTCAACAACATGGTCTCATGGTCACACTGGATGTCCCTCCGAAGAACAATAGTTTTGACTATGCCTCTTTGGTAACAAATGTTGATCGAATGATTGTCATGGTGTATGACCAGCATAGCTCCATGAGTAAACCAGGGCCTGTCGCTCAAGCCGATTGGGTAAAAGAGAGCATAAACCAGCTCCATATTCCTTCCCAAAAGTTAATTGTGAGTTTAGGAAGCTACGGTTACGACTGGGAAGAACACTCCAAGCAGCCCGCAAAAACGATGACGTTCGGCGATATCATGAATCTGGGAATTGGAACCAAACTCCAAATCCATTGGAATGAACAAGCAGGCAACCCTTATTTACGCTACAAATTGAACGGAAAAAACCATATCGTTTGGTTTTTAGATGCGGCTACATTTTATAATCAAATGAAGTTATCGATTGATAGCGGATCAAGAGGAATAGCGGTTTGGCGTCTCGGTTCTGAAGATCCTTCTATTTGGAATTACATGAATAAACCAAAAGAAATGACTGATCCAACCAATGCCCTTAAAACGTTAGACAGTCATCAGCCTGTTCATTTTACTGGCGCTGGAGAGATTTTGAAAATTGATTCTCAATCAGAAAAAGGAAAAAGAACGATTCAATTAGATCCACAAGGGATGATTCAAACCGAAACCTATATGAAGTTACCAAAACCTATCGAGGTGGAACGGTATGGCAAACCGAAAAATAAGGAGGTTGTGCTTTCCTTTGATGACGGTCCGGATCCTGCCTATACACCTCAAATATTGGACATTTTGGAAAAGAATCATATCAAAGGGACCTTCTTTATCCTTGGAGAAAACACAATGCAGCATCCAGAACTGGTTAAAAGAATGTATAAATATGGCCATGAAATTGGCAACCATACCTTTACCCATCCTAATATAGCATCCATCTCACCATTTCAAACGAAAATGGAGCTAAATGCAAATCAGCGTTTATTTGAGGAAATTACGGGTCATTCGATGACCCTCTTCCGACCGCCGTATGTGGCCGATGCGGAACCGACCACAGGAAGCGAACTGAAGCCTATATGGCGAGCACAGAATATGGGCTATACCACGGTCAGTGAATTTATTGACTCAGATGATTGGCAAGGGCTCTCTAGTGAGAAAATAGTGAAGCGGGTATTGGAACAGTTGCCAGAAGGAAATGTTATCTTGATGCATGATTCTGGCGGTGATCGCTCCAACACTGTAAAAGCCTTGCCTATTATTATTAAAGAACTCAAAAAGCGCGGCTACACATTTACCACCATTGCTGATCTAATTGGAAAAAGTGATAGTCAGATTATGCCTCCTGTTAAGGACAGCCCATATTTGGTTTATAATAAGGCCGTATTCATGGTAATGCAAGGCTGGAAAGTAGGTTTAAGTTTCCTGTTCTACTCAGCAATCCTTTTAGGAATCTTGCGTCTGGTTATCTTCGTTTTCCTTTCGAGAAAGCAGGTAAAAAGGTATAAAGAGACCGAGATCGACCCTAGCTTTACACCTTTTGTTAGTGTCGTTATTGCGGCTTATAACGAGGAAAAAGTAATTTGTAAAACAGTAGATTCTATTTTATCCAGCGATTACTCAAGCTTCGAGATACTGATTATCGACGACGGATCAAAAGATGATACCGCGCTTGTGGTTCAAGAAACTTATGCAAACCATCCTCTTGTCAGATTAATTAGAAAAGCCAATGGGGGCAAATCATCGGCTGTTAATCTTGGTTTTAAAGAGGCAAACGGCGAAGTCGTGGTGGCACTTGACGCAGATACGCTCATCGCTGAAAATGCCATCTCATTGCTGGTTAACCATTTTAAAAATGAAAATGTGGCTGCTGTTTCAGGTAATGTGAAGGTCGGAAATAAGGGAAATCTCCTGACAAACTGGCAGCATATCGAATATGTGACAGGCTTTAACCTGGAGAGAAGGGCTTTTGCCGCTCTAAATTGCATTACGGTTGTACCAGGTGCGATCGGCGCATGGAGAAAGACGGCGGTAGAAGAAGCAGGGTACTTTCAAGAGGATACGCTGGCAGAGGATACCGATATCACTCTTACTCTTTTACGTCATGGAAAAAAGATTGAATTTGAAGAAAAGGCTTATGCCTATACAGAAGTGCCGGAAGATATGAAAAGTCTAGCAAAACAGCGTTACCGATGGGTTTATGGGACGTTACAATGTTTATGGAAACATCGGGATGCTTTATTTAATAAAAAACATCACTCATTAGGATATATTGCCCTCCCAAACATGTGGCTTTTCCAATATATTTATCAAACCATCTCACCTATTGCAGATATATTGTTCATTTTTGCCCTTTTTAACTCACATCCGGAAAGAGCAGCGATTGGATTTGTTCTTTTTTACTTGCTGGATTTCTTAACTTCTCTTTATGCGTTTCGATTGGAGAAAGAAAGTCCCAAACCACTAGTCTCATTGTTTCTGCAACGAATCTTGTACAAACAGCTTATGACTTATGTGGTGATAAAATCCATCTTCTCGGCAATAAAGGGAGTGACCGTTGGTTGGGGCAAACTAAAACGCAAAGGTAATGTAACTCAGGAAACCTCTATTGTGAAGGGTAAGGAAACTGCATAACGGAATCTTTGCACAGGTCTTTCCCATTTTATTTTGGGAAGGCCTTTTTTATATGATTAAATAAATTAAAAGGATCACCAGCATTTTTTGGTGACCCTTTTTGAAGGAATTACATTTTCTTACCGTTGTTTTCATTTTTATCCCGATTGCTCGCAGCCTTTTCTTTTGCGGCTTGAGAAACTTCTTGTCCATGGTTGGTTGCTGTGGTGGTTGAAGCTGTTGTATTCGTTCCCGTCGGCGTCGATGGTTTTGGTGGTGGTGTACTTGTTGTATTCGTTCCCGTCGTTGTTGATGTTGTCGCTGGTGCTTTTGCGCTTGTCGCAGGGCTCTTTGTAGCACTCGTATTGGCAGAGATTGTTGTAGTTCTATTGCTGGTTGATTCCGTATTTTGTTGAATGGTTGCAACAGTCATACCACTCTTGTTTGTATTTTTTAAAGAGACGGCGGCAATATTTTGAGAGAGCTTTGTTTCTACGGGTTTCGTATTCGTTGTTGGCGGTTGAGCTTTCACCGTTTTTTCAGCAATTACTTCCGCTTTTTTTGGCTCTTCGGATATAGTTAAAGCATTTTGTTTTGCTACTCTTATAGTTGATGGATGGACTAACAAGGCATTTGCGATAGAAAACGTTACAGATCCAGCTAATACCATTGAAAGGGCTCCCTTGGTTAGTTTGTTCATATTATTCCCCTCGTGTTCTTTTGTGATCGTATTAATAGAATACGAACAAATCAAAATGTATTATGGGGGTAGTAAGAGTCAATTTAACCTCTACATAAAGGATAAATTTACCTTCGTAAAAATTAACTCTATTAATCATTGAGAAATAACCTCTATAAATAGTCATCCAGCTTCAGACCAAAATAACCAAAAAGAACGATATAACCAAAATATTGTCAGACTATTCTCTAAAATTTATACTTCATTTATTGATAACGAGTTTCTATCAATTTCACATTGCTAAACTTGTAAGTGTTTACAATTATTTAAACTTAACAGATTAGGAGGATTGTTAATGAAAATCAATTTAAAAAGTCTGACTACGCAGGTTTTGCTCGCCATCGTTCTTGGGATTATCTTTGGTGCCCTATTTCCGAAAGAAGGCGCTGAACTTAAGGTATTATCCGATATTTTTGTCAAAATGATTAAAATGGTGATTGCACCGATCATTTTCTTAACCATTGTCGTCGGCATTGCCGGTATGGGAGATATGAAGAAGGTCGGCCGGATTGGCGGGAAAGCCTTACTCTATTTTGAAATCGTTTCCACTATATCTTTAGCCATCGGCATTCTGTTTGCTACGATTTTCAAGCCGGGGGCAGGCGTCAATGCCCACAGCGCCAAAGGTGACATTACCCAATTTACCAAGCAAGCAGCCGAAGGAAGTCATAGCTTCATGGATTTTATCATGGGCATCATCCCTGATAACTTTATGGGGGCTATGGTAAACGGCCAGCTCCTGCCGATTCTATTCTTGGCCGTCCTTTTCGGAATTGCCTTATCCGGACTTGGCGAAAATGGGAAATCCGTAATCAATCTATTCGAAAAGCTATCTGAAACCTTCTTCCGCATCGTGAACATTATTATGTATTATTCGCCCATTGCGGCTTTCGGGGCCATTTCCTATACGATTGGCCAATTCGGGATTGGTTCTCTAGTATCCCTTGGAAAATTGTTCGGCTTAACAGTATTGGCCATGGTCTTATTTATTGTGGTCATTCTCGGTGGAATTGCAAAGTTTTATCGTTTTAATCTCTTCAAGTTTATCAACTATATTAAAGATGAAATCTTTTTGGTGCTTGGGACATCTTCATCAGAATCGGCACTTCCTAAAATGGTAGAGAAGCTTGAAAACTACGGCTGTTCAAAATCCGTCGTCGGTCTCGTTATTCCGACTGGCTATTCCTTTAATCTAGATGGGACCTCCATCTATCTTTCCATGGCAGCACTATTCATCGCTCAAGCTTTTGGGGTTGACTTAACCATTGGGCAAGAAATCACACTATTGGGTGTATTAATGCTTACCTCTAAAGGAGCTGCAGGTGTAACCGGCTCCGGATTTGTTACCCTGGCAGCAACCCTAGCAGCGTTCCCAACTGTTCCAGTCGAAGGAATTGCCCTCCTTCTTGGGGTCGACCGCTTTATGTCAACAGCTCGTGCCCTGACAAATCTCATTGGCAATGGGGTTGCAACCGTGGTTGTCTCCAAAATGGAAAATGAGTTTGATGAGAATGCGGAAATAAAGTCATCGTTGAGCAAAACGGCATAACAAATCCATCGCGTTAAATAAATAGCGATCAGCCACGGAATCCGTGGCTGTTTCTTTGGTTATCCCCTAAAATTTAAGCTATAATGGCAAAAAAGCAAGGAAAGGAGCGAATCCATGGAGCCAATCCGAGTTTTAATTGTTGAGGATGATCCGATGGTCATGGAAATTAACGCGGAATTTGTATCGAAGCTGGCAGGCTTTGTGTTAGTGGGAAAAGCCTTTACGGCTAAAGAGGCCCTATCTTTAATAAAAGAAGTCCATCCCCAGTTCGTCTTACTCGATTACTTTTTGCCGGACATGAACGGGCTTTCCCTGTTGCAGTTGATTCGAAACGAAAACTATCCCTTAGATGTCATTCTATTAACGGCCAACCGTGAGCCCCAGCATATCCAGGAAATCTTCCGCGCCGGGGTTGTCGATTATATCGTCAAGCCGTTCCGGTTCGACCGATTCCAATCCGCGCTCGAACAGTACCGCTATACATTTGAAAAATTCAAGGAAAATCAACCGCTTGAGCAGGCAGATTTGGATGCGATGACAAAGGTCCAGACAAAGCGGCCTGAGGTGGAGGATTCCTTGCCAAAAGGATTAAATGACCGGACCATGAAGCAGGTTTTGCAATTTTTAAAAGGACAATCAGAACTTCTGTCTTCTGATGAGGTTGCAGCGGGAACAGGATTAGCGCGGGTTACCGTTCGCCGTTATTTAGAATATCTGGAGAAAAAAGGCTCCATCGTCATGGAAATTCAATATGGTTCCGTGGGCAGGCCTATGAATAAATACCGGTTATAGAAAGAGGGGGTCCTGTGCGAAATAAAAAACCTCGGTTTCGTCTGCAAACGACGATTACCTTCCTCGTCTGCGGGGTTGTAGCATTAGCTCTAATGGTAACTGATTTACTTATTAGTCAGGAAATCGGGAATACGACCAAAACCAATCAGTCGGAAAAGGCGATGAATATTGCCAGGATGACCGCTCATTCTCCCCTTGTCATCGAAGCCCTTGAGCAAAAGCGGAGCGAGGGTGACATCCAAGGCTACACCAATGATATGGCGAAAGCGACTAATGTCGAATTTATTGTGGTGCTTGATATGAAGGGAATTCGGAAATCACATCCGAATCCAGATAAAATTGGCGAACGGTTTGTTGGCGGGGATGAGGGGCCCGTCCTCCAAGGCCATGAACATATTTCAACGGCCAAAGGGACATTAGGTTACTCTTTAAGAGCGTTTACGCCCATTTTTGCCAGCAATGGGAAACAAATCGGAGCGGTTGCAGTCGGAATTTCCCTTGATAAGGTCAAACAGGATGTTAAAAACAGCAAGAAGGTTATATTGCTTGCCGTTATTTTTGGGGTCCTCATCGGCGTAATCGGAGCTGTTTTTTTAGCAAGAAAAATTAAAAAAAGCATGTTTGGGCTTGAGCCATTTGAAATTGGAACATTACTTGAAGAGCGAAGTGCGATGCTTCAATCGACTAAGGAAGGAATTCTGGCGGTTGACCAGGATGCCCGAATCACACTCATTAATAACGAAGCACTTCGTTTATTTGAAGAAGCAGGGATCAAGGACAATCCAGCAGGCCGTTTGGCAGATGAATACATCCCTCAGCTTCATATTAAAAATGTTCTGGAAACCGGAGAGCCACGACTTAATGAAGAAATTGACTTATCAGGGATTACCCTGTTAACGAATCAACTGCCCATAAGACTCGGAAATGAAATGGTCGGGGCGATTACGACCTTCCGCAACAAAACGGAAATCAATAAACTCGCCAAAGAGCTTACGGGAGTCACTCTCTATGCGGAAGCCTTAAGGGCCCAATCCCACGAATTCCTGAACAAGCTTCATGTGATTCTAGGGTTAGTGCATTTAAAGCGTTATGAAAAGCTGGCCGAGTATATTGATCAGATTTCCGACCACCTTCAAAACGAGGTCGGTTATCTCATCAGTAAAATAAAGGATCCGGCATTAGCAGGATTCATTCTCGGGAAAATGAGCTACGCCAGAGAGATGGGAGCGGAGCTGACCTTCACTGGAGAAGGAGTTCTGCCTGAACCCGCGTCACCAGAAATCACTCATAAATTAATCACCATTATCGGCAATTTAATCGATAACTCTTTAGAAGCCTTTACAGACCAGGAACACAAACAGGTATCGGTTCATGTTGATTATTACGACCACGAAATTTTCATCGAAGTCGCCGACAACGGGCCTGGGATTGACGAAGAACTGGCTGAAAAAATCTTTTTGAAGGGCGTTTCGACGAAAGGAAACGACCGGGGCATCGGATTATTTCTCATGAAACAAAGTATAGAAAAGCTTCAGGGGAATCTTGAAGTTTCAACAAAGGTTGGCGAAGGAACAAAATTTACGCTTACAATCCCCTATCTAATTAAATAGGGAATTTTAATAAAAATCACCATCAGAGAGCAGGTACAAGTACACATATTATCATGCGTTTACAATTTTTCCGACCTTCAAAAATATTGAAAAAACAAAGGGGCCAGTGTGGAAACACTGGCCTCTAGCTTTTTTCCTAACCTCCATTTCCCATTACAATGAAAAGAACTTTTTCAGCCTACCCCCAAAATCTTAAAATAACTACATAATCTTTCTAATACCCTGAGAGACATACTACTGAGCTTTTTCTTTGAAAAGGGCTTTAGAAACGCCACATTATCTGATTATTCGTTGATTTTAGACATATTTCTGCAATATAAATGCCACGGATGTAAACGATTTAACTTCTCCCTGTTCTTTTTCTCAGAAAATTCTATGTTACGATGAAAAAAACATAGCAACCAAAGAATATGGAGGGTAAAAGAATGCTAAAAAAAATTATATCATTGATAGCAGTTGCTGTACTCTCAGTAACTGTAAGTGCTAATGTACAAGCAGCAACGGTAACAGTACAAAAAGGAGATACCCTTTGGGATCTATCACGCGAAAATAATATATCCTTAAAAAATATCCAAAAGTGGAATCGTCTTAATATGGACCTCATCCACCCAGGAGATATACTAACTATTTCACCTAAAAAGCAATATACGGTTAAACAGGGTGACACATTATGGAACATAGCAAAGGATAATCACATAACGGTTCTGCAACTTAAAGAGTGGAACGAATTACATACCGATCTTATCCATCCTGGATTAAATCTATTAATCTTTGATAGTTTAAATAATACTAATAAGACTGTAACAGAAAAAACAACGGAGCCTGCTGCACAGGCAACAAAGGAAAGTGCACCTGCGGCACCGGTTGCATCAACGGGTAATACAAGTTCGAAGGAAATGACAGTAAAAGCTACAGCCTATACGGCTTCCTGTGAGGGATGTTCCGGTACTACGGCTACTGGAATTAACCTTAAAACAAACCCAAATGCAAAGGTCATCGCAGTTGACCCATCTGTTATACCACTTGGCAGTAAAGTGTATGTAGAAGGCTATGGTGAAGCAATCGCCGGAGATACCGGTGGAGCCATTAAAGGCAACCGGATTGATATCTTCATTCCTTCCGAACATGATGCCGTTAATTTTGGAGTAAAACAAGTAAAGGTAACGATATTAAACTAACGTTCGAAACATCCTATCCTAGGGATATAAAAAACACTGAAACCCCTTAATATATCAGGGTTTCAGTGTTTTTTTGTATACTATTCAAGTTGAATTAAATCCAGGGATCGTGAAAATTGCTAACCGAACATTCATATTGACTGAATGAGACCCTCATTCAAGCATCATCCGCCATTACCATTACCATTATTACCATTACCGTTACCTGTATCAGTACCATTCACATTACCACCTTCAGCACTATCAACAGTCACTGAAGTAGAGGCTGGGGCACTGGTACCTGTGTCATTTGATGCTGTTACAGTAATGACATAAGTTTGACCTGGCACCGGGTTACTTAACGTTGCTCCTGATTCTGATGTGGTTGTTAAAGTTTGCGTACTTCCATTCACAGAATAAGTAACGGTAAATTGGGTATTTTGAGTATTGGCATTATTGTTGCTCCAATTAATCACAATACTATTCGAATTTTTGTCATAGTTAGCTTGTAAATTACTTGGGCTGCCAGGTGCTTCTTGTTTTGCTTCAACCGTTAGGGATGCAGAGGCTGGATTGCTTTTGGTGCCTCCTGAATTAGCAACAACCGTAAATACATATGTTTTTCCTTTTTCCGGGCTTTGAAGCACTGCTTGCCTATCACTTGTAGATGTTAGGTTGGTTGTATTTCCATCCACTGTATATGAGACATCAAAGGTTGTATCTGAACCCGATTCAGAAGCGAAATTCCATGATAATTGAATGCTATCTGAAGCTTCATCATATTTCGCTTGAAGATTCGTTGGTTTATCAGCCTTAGGCGCCTGTGGCTTTTCTCCGCCTTTTACATAGTATTCCTTGCCTAATTTTCCAACACTGCTTGGCTGTTCGAAATTTTCCGTGCTAGTAGCTACTTGTGACATAATCGCTTTAAACGCCAATTTCGAGAAGTTAGCGCTATTGCTTCCTAAAAAGTCATCAGAAGTCGTAGTTTGTGTATAGCCGGTCCAAGCCGCACCGGTGTATTGCGGCGTATAGCCTACAAACCAGGCATCTCTTGTCGCATTATTTGGTAAACCATATTTTTTAATAGCTGACGGATCGAAGCTGGTTGTTCCGGTTTTTCCAGCTAAATCAAGATTTCGAACATTTGCCATTGTTCCTGTACCTGAATCCACAACTGTCCGTAACATATCGGTAATGAGGAAGGCAGTCGAATCTTCCATTACCTTTTTCTTCGTTGAAGCTAAATCCTTTTCTGTTCCATCAGGATAAATGATTTTGGAAACCGTATAGGGTTCAGCATAGTAACCACCATTCCCAAATGCGCCATACGCTCCAGCCATAATGAGAGGAGATGCTGCATCAATGGCACCAATGGCATTCGATTCATTGGCTTTTTGTGTATCTGTAATCGGAAAACCAAGGCTATTGGCAAAATCTGTGGCATAGTCTGCCCCTACTTCCTGATACGTTTTTAAGGCCGGAATATTACGTGACCATGCCAAGTGATCCCGAATCGTCTTCGTTCCTGCATAGGATTTGTTTGCATTTCGAATCGGGGTTCCATTCGAGTATTGATACTTTTCATCTTTTATCAAGTGCCCAGTCGACCAGTTGAATTTTTCAATGGCTGGGCCGTAGTCAAGAATCGGTTTAATCGTTGAACCAGGGTGACGTTTAATCTTGGTTGCATAGTTAAAGCTGCCGGTTTGATAATTTCTGCCTCCACCAATGGCTTTAATGGCTCCCGTTTGTGTATCTGTAATCACAACCGCTGTTTGCAGCTTATCATTATTAGGAAAGCTGATATAGTCATTTGTTGACAGAACATTTTCCGTTACTTGCTGGATTTCCGGATCAATGGTTGTATAAATTTCCAAACCATCTTCAAAAATATTGGCACCTGTTTTTTCCTGCACTTCAGTAATGGCTGTATCCACAAAGGCCTGATATTTCTTTGCCGGTGGTTGTTGAATATTTAATGTCTTTTCAATAGGAGTACTTTGTGCTTTCTCCATTTCTGCTTTGGAAATATATCCATGTCTATTCATATAGTAAAGAACCATATCTCGGCGCTTTTTGGCTACAGGCAGGTTACTTTCAACCGTAGGCATATAGTTATTTGGACTCTGCGGAATCCCTGCCAGGAGTGCAGCTTGTTCCAGCGTTAATTTATTTAGCTCATCAGGACCAAGCCCGTAGAATCGTTCAGCTGCCTTTGCGACACCATAGACATCATTACCATATAAATTTTTATTAAAATACATTTCGAGAATTTGATCTTTCGAGAACCTTCTTTCCAATTGAATGGCTAAATACCATTCCTGCACTTTTCTTGTCTTGGTTTTTTCGATTGATAAAAAGGAATTTTTCACAACCTGCTGTGTAATCGTACTCCCTCCTTGAGATGTACCAGAAGTGATATTCGTCCAAATGGCAACGAGGGTACGTTTCACATCTATTCCATGATGCTGATAAAAACGGGCATCCTCTGTTGCCAGAACCGCATTTTTTAAGACATCAGGGATTTGCTTAATCGTGATTTCATCCCGTTTTTCCCTGCCGACCTCGGCAATAATGGTTTTCCCGTCACTAGCATATACTTTAGACGATAAGGGATCCTTTAATAGAGTTTCGTCAAACTTAGGAGCGTCTTTAATGATCCAGAAAAAAGCGCCCACCCCAAACAAGATCATAACCAATCCAAGTGTAAGACAAGTATATAAGAATTTTTTCCAAAACCCTTTTCTTGGCTTCTTGTTCTCTTTCTTATTAGAAGAACTTTTTTGCTGTTCTTGCATTTTTTTTCTTCGCTCAGTGCGAGAATTATAATTTTCTGACATGCTAATTTTTCCTGCCTTTATTTGATAATGGTAATAATAGATACTACATCCATGATAGCCCTCTGATAGATTAGTTTCAAATATTTTATAGAGAAAAGAAATGCTCACTACCATTAAAGATACAAATAATCCTTCCTTAACAAGAAAAGAACCGCTATGCTAGAATCATTTGCAGCGGTATTACAGCCAGCCTGTCCTAATTGATCCATCACGATCCATAAGTGCAGGGGTTTGGTTTTTGGTTATTTATTCTGAATCTCAAAATAAAATTGATATCAGTGGTGTTAAGTTGGAAAGGGTGATCGGAATGGAGAAATTCGTTTTGCACCTTAATGAAGTTGACAAAGATTCATTACCGTATGTTGGCGGAAAGGGGGCAAACCTTGGTGAAATGACGAAGGCTGGCTTCTCTGTGCCGCAAGGCTTTTGCGTGACTATATCAGCATATCAGGCTCATTTGGAAAAAGGTACGGAGATGGATCGGTTCCTTACTGAGCTTGACCATGTTCATGCGGATAGCCTCGAACAAATTCGCATATTGGGGCAAAAAATTCGTAAATCTATAGAGCACCTATCCATTCCTTGGGAAGTACAGACAGCCATCGTAGAAGCATGGCAGCATTATGGGATGGGGAAAGCCTATGCGGTTCGTTCGAGTGCAACCGCTGAAGATTTGCCTGGAGCTTCTTTTGCCGGTCAACAAGAAACTTATCTTAATGTGCGAGGCTTGCAACAACTCCTTGATTCCGTTCGTCGCTGCTGGGCATCGCTGTTCACGGACAGGGCCATTTCATACCGGGCGAAGAACGGTTTTAATCACCGGCAGGTATTTCTATCCGTGGTGGTTCAAGAAATGGTCTTCCCGGCCGTATCCGGCATTATGTTCACAGCGGACCCCATTACGGGAAATCGGAAAATAACCTCTATTGATGCCAGTTTTGGATTAGGCGAAGCCTTAGTATCCGGACTGGTATCAGCAGACCTCTATCAGGTTAAAGGCGGTCAAATCATCCAAAAGAAGATTTCCGATAAAAAAATTGCAATCTACCCCGTTCCAGATGGCGGCACATTAACAAAGGATTTATCTCTGGAGCAGCAACAGTCCCAAGCTCTTTCGGATGAACAGATCCTACGGTTAGCGGGGCTCGGGAGGGAGATTGAAGATCATTACGGAACCGAACAGGACATTGAGTGGTGTTTCGAAAACGGCGAGTTTTACATTGTTCAAAGCCGCCCAATCACGTCGCTCTACCCCTTACCGAAGATTACTGATAATCGTCTTCATGCCTTTATCTCGATGGGGCATCAGCAAATGATGACAGATGCCATTAGTCCTTTGGGCATTTCTATTCTCAGGACGATGTTTCCACTTGGCAAATCAGGATCTATCGGGTCTGAGAGTTCATCAATCCTGGAAGCAGGAGGTCATTTGTTTTTCGACCCGACTGAATTGCTATTTCTAAAACCAGTCAAACGAATGCTGCCTCGATTACTGCGTCTCATTGACGAACGAATTGGCAGCGCCATCGGACAATTGGTTCATCTTCCCGAATTTAAGCATCCAGCAGATAAACATGTTAAAAAGGCATTTTATCGAACCGCCCGAACCGCTTTTCGGACCGTTCTTCCCGGTTTGTTTGTAAAGGATTACGCCGCTGCTAGGCAGGATATCAGCCATTTCATGAACCAGAGAATTCAAGAGACTGAACGCCTTCTGTTTGAGGTGTCAGGTACTGAACGTATTTCGAGACTCCAAGAAAACCTCGGCAACTTAATCTTATCAGTTATAAGGAAAATAGCCCCTTACATGTTCTCGGGTCTGGCTTCGAAAGTGTTGACTGAGACTTTGGTAAGAAAATGGCTGGGTAATGATGAGAGAGTGCATATACTTAACAAATCCTTGTCCGGCAACGTTACTAGCGAACTCGGTCTAATGATTGGCGATCTTGCTGATATTGCAAGAGAATATCCCCAGGTCGTAGAGTATCTACAGAGAGCCGAGGATAACACATTCTTTGATGGTTTGTGTCAGGTTCAAGGAGGAAAGGCATTCGTGAAGGAATTCGAGCACTTCATGCGCCAATACGGTATGCGGTGTCCGGGGGAAATCGATATTGCGAATACAAGGTGGCGGGAGTCACCAACGGCACTTGTTCCCTCTATTATCAGTCACATTCACAGTCTTGCACCTGGAGAACATCGGGATAAATTCCTCCAAGGCGAAAAAGAAGCACAGGAGGCCGAAAAGCAAATCATCTCCGACGTACGCAGGACCCCCGGGGGGAGCTTTAAGGCCCGAATCCTTTCTCGGCTGATACGTAACTATCGAAATTTGGCAGGGCTTCGGGAGTTTCCCAAATACACCATTATTCGTCATTTTGACATCTATAAGCGCGCAATCTTGGACGAAGCCAGTGTACTTGTAAAGCATGGAAAACTGTATAGAGAATCAGAAGTATTCTACCTTTCCTTAAGTGAGCTCTTAGCCGTTAAGGACGGTACATTAGATGGGGTCATTCAAAAACTGATTGTACATCGCATAGGGCAACATCAAGGAAATATAAAACTCATACCTCCCCGGGTCATGACCAGTGATGGTGAAGTCATTACAGGGGAAAGGCGTGATGTGAAAGCCCCGGACGGTGCATTAATTGGAACACCCGTTTCATCTGGAATGGTCGAGGGATTTGCTAAGGTAGTGCTTCGTCCTGAAGATGCGAAACTCAATTCTGGAGAAATCATGATTGCTCCGTTTACAGACCCAGGATGGACACCATTGTTCCACTCCGCAAAGGGTTTGGTGATGGAAGTCGGCGGTATGATGACGCATGGGGCTGTCGTAGCCCGTGAATATGGAATACCCGCAGTAGCAAGTATTGATAATGCTACCACAATTCTAAAAGATGGATCTTACATTCGGATAGATGGTACTCATGGTTACGTTCAAGTTTTAGAGGATCCGACAAGCCTTGCCTGAATCTGAAAAAACAAGTACAAAAACAGCAGCGATGGACAATAAAATCTGTTGTCCAACCGCTGCTGTTCTATTTCTTTTTATTTAAATACGAATTTCCTAAAACTTCAATTAAAAGAAGAGCTGCATCTATTAGCACAGGTGAAAGGGCAACTTGTTTTCGATTTTTATTCAGTATATTTAGTATTTTTATAGAAGGATTCGTAGCAGGAGATTCCTGTTTTAGATTATGTGTGAAGTTATGAACTGTTTTGAAAAGAAGATCGTCATACTTCTTTCTTTTTTCAACATTTTTAAGAACTTCATATGCTTCTTTAACTCTTTTAAACTGTTCAGAATTCCCTTTGTCCTTATCTGGATGTACTTCTTTTACTTTTCTTCGATAAGCTTCTTTAATTTCACTAAAATCTGCATCATAGGGTACATCTAAAATACGATAGTAATTTCCAATGGATCCCATGTATTTTTCACCCTCTTTTGCTTAAAATAGCTCCTGATTCTCCATTCTAATCCTTCCAAAATATTATTCAGGTTCTTTATAAAATATTCATATTTAAAGTAAGGTATAAGATGGATTTTCCATTATTCATAGGTTACATATGAAAAACGGGCGGTGTAAAAAGAATACTTATTAATAATAAGGTTCATAATAATTCATTCAAATTTTTTCGCCGTTACTTATGGTAAGGTTCACCACGATTAATCCGGAAAAATGCACATAACACAGCCTACAAGAAAAAAATTTAAATATCCTGATTGTATTTTCATATAAAATAAACATCCCCTTGTCATTCAAAACAAGGGGATTCATTAAAAAAACTATTCATATTTCGACCGATCGGTAAAAGCAACATAGACCAAGTAGATGGCCATACAGATGGCTGTCGTCAAAAATCCCCAACCCAGGGTTAATTGGTCGATCACGAGGTAGTTGTTGCACAATTGGATCGGCACATTGACGTACAGTAAGCCCATTCCAAAATATTTCACAGTAAAAATGATAATCAGGATATTTTTCCCGCGCGGGCTTAACTTTTTCCAGCTGTCCCTTAATGAAACTCCAGCCAAAAATGGCAACGTCATAAATTTAAATACTTCCGCACTTTGAACCGTTAGCGTCTCATCCATCGTTTTCGGAATCGTCCAGTATACCATCACAAAGATAAATAATAGTACACCTGGAATTCCGTTCCGATTCCATTTTTCAAAGAAGCCGGGGAACTTCAATTGAAAAAACCGGGCCATTAAAAATCCGGAAAAAACGAGCAAAGGCATTTGCATATGCATGTGAACAATCATGATAGATTCCAATAAATGAGCAACTGGAGGAAGAGCTAAAACGAAGTAGATTAGTAAACCATAGACTGCCTGTTTCATTGCTTATTCCCCCGTTTCCCTTTTCAGAATCTCCATAATCTTCTTCGCCGCTTCATCGGTCTTTTTATAATCCATTACATCCACTAACACACCTTTAGGGTCCACCAAATAGAAGGCTGAATTATGAGTGAAATTTCCATACCCATCAGGAATCACGATGACACCAAACGCTTTTAACAGAGCATCCAATTCTGCTTTATTTGGAATACGAGCCATTCTCCACGTTTCTCCATCACTATGAAAATAGCCGCGATATTTTTCGAGAGTGGTTGGATCATCCCGCGTTGGGTCAAAGCTAATACTTAAAAAAGTAATATCTTTCCCGAAATATTTTTGCGGCAGCTGCTCATACACCTTGGACATATTCATTTCCAATTGCGGGCAAACCGTTGTACAGGAGGTATAAAGAAAGGTAATGAAGACATATTTCCCCTTAAACTCCGAAATTGAATACTCGCGCCCTTTACTATCCTCAAAGGTTACATCAGGGAATTTAGGCTTCTCTTGAACTAGTTTATTCACCCTTGCCGTTTCCGCCGTAAACGCGCTAAACCCATCTGTGCCGATATAGTACATTGTCAATCCGAATAGCAGGATGAGGAAACAAGCTAAGGTTGTACGCCAATCCTTGATCATTACGACCACTTCCCAAATCTATTATACTTATAAAGCAGAAAGAGACAGCCCTCCAATTCGAGCTATCTCTTTTTTTGAAAAATTACCATGTCTTAAACGGGGGTGACCCTGGAGGTGCATTGACGATAAAATCGGTGATTGGGATGACATATGCCATTGCGACCACTAACAGCATCACGACAATCCACATTCCCCAGCGCTCAGTCCAATATGGAGTAGTTGATCCATCTTCTTCTGGTTCGGCAATTGGGAATTCAGTTTCTCCTTTTGGTGCAAAAAACATCATGTTGATAACGGCATACACTTGAAGAATCACGCCGATGACTAACAACGTTCCACCAATCGCTAAGAACAATAAATATGGATTCCAGCTTAACGCAGTTGCGTTATCTCCATAGGTTGTAAAAGAAGTTCTACGTGGTGAGCCGAGTAAGCCAACCGTATGCATAGCCCCTGACATTAACACCATACCGACTGTCCAGATCCAAGTTTGGATCACACCTAAGCGATTAATTTGAGGTGTTAACACCCGTTTAGAAATGTATGGAACTAACCAATAACTGATGCCAAAGAACGTCATCACAACGGACATCCCTAATGTTAAGTGGAAATGTCCCACAATCCACATGGTATTATGAACAACTTGGTCCAATTGGTTCGTTGATTGCGCAATACCACCTGCACCTGCTGGGATAAAGGCAACCATCGCGATAAACGGTGCAAGGAAACGAACATCGCCCCACGGCATTTTTTTATACCAGCCAATCCATCCCTTTCCGCCCTGTTTTCTAGCAGTACGTTCAAATATGGCAAACATGGCCCATGCGGTCATTAAGGACGGGAAGCCAATCGCTAAACTCATAAATACATGCAGGAACTTAACCGCTGGTGCAATACCTGGGTCAATAATCTGGTGATGGAATCCACCGGTAATGTTCATGACCACTAAGGCGATGATCACGACGCGAGTGAGCGTGTCACTCCAGCGTCTGCCGCCCATAATTTTTGGAACTATGACATACCAAGCAGAAGTAGCTGTTAAATACCAAATATTAACTAACGTATGACCGAAGGCCCAAAACAGGGTACGAGCAAGCATGACATTGATCGTTTTCACCCAGCCGAATGACCATGGAATAATTAACACGATAACTTCGACTGCTACAGGTAAAAGAGCGAAGAACAATAGGACAAACACACCAGTTGCAAAGTAGGAAAGAATGGGAACATGCTGTCCTTTATGATTTTTCCGCCAATTTGCTACATTGATAAAGCCTCCGATGCAACAAGCCCATACGCCTAATACAATGAATACTAAAGCGATATAGAAGATAGGTGCTGCTGCCATTGGCGGATAGAAGGTATACATGACAGAGGCATCGCCCATTAAAATCGGAATAACCGCTAAAACGAAGCCAATGATCTTCAGTCCAAACCCAGTCCAAGCGATTTTTCTTACTTTAGGAAGCAGTCCGCCTAAATTATGGGACATAACAGCATAAAAGTATCCTATTGTGAAGAAAGCGGTTAAAACAACCACCAATAATAGCCCATGTGCGGTTAAAACTTTATAGTAATTAAGCCATGTTGGCAGCTCCAGCATACCAGCCCGGTTTAACCCTTGTAAGAGTCCTAACAATCCGCCCAAAAATAAGGCGACAAATGCGACAAAAATATATGATTTTGTTAATCTTGCGTCCTCATTGCTGATTCCCATTACTCTATTTGCATTATCATTAAATGTGTTTAATTTTGCTGTTTGCACTTTGCTTCCCCCCTTTATTTAACCGTAATGGTGGTACTCATCATTTGGTGGCCTGCACCGCAATATTCATTACATAACACTAAATATTTTCCTGGCTTATCAAATTTCTGGCTGATTTTTTGAATGTGCCCAGGCGGTACCATCGCATTTAAATTCGTTCCAGCTACTTCAAATCCATGGACGACGTCTTTTGAAGTTAAGGTAAAATGAATGGTGGATCCTGCAGGTACTTCAATATTGCCTGGATTAAAACTAAAAACTTGCAGCGTCATGACGACGTTATATTCCTTATCGCCCACTTTGGTAATACCAGGTTTATCGAATGGTGCAGTTTGATCAACCTTTTGTGGATCGATGAGTTCTTTATTACTTGGTGGTGCCATATCTAACGCAAATGCTTGATAGCCTGTGATGAGCATAAAAATTACGATGATCCCAAAGCTTAAGGTCAGCCATATCTTTTCATCCAGATGCATCTTCATCTTCTTCTCCCCCCTATACTCTACCCATGTATAGTCCGAATAGGACAAAATACGTAACAAGAATCACGGCTGTGACGACCCCGACTGATATCCAGGTGCCCACATGTGTTTCTTTTTCTGCCTTTTTTCCTTGGTTAACTTTTGCTTCTCCCATCCAAAATCAACCCCCTATTTAGTTCTTGATTACATCATAATTGGGAATGATTTTCATCGTAGTGAACTGCGTCACACAAAGTTTGGAATTCGAAAAAATAGGATGCATTTTTCTTGACAGGTATGTAAAAAGAATGTTCCAAACCGCGTCGTTTCACGGTTTCCAATATGGTTGTATGAGAAATGAACAATAATGGCAATTCCGTGAACAATAAGAAATGCGCGGTTTTGGACTTTCTTTTACCGTAGATGCCCACTTTTACCGGTTTGGGTAAATGCAATGCTTTTCCATTTACCGTAGAGGCTTACTTTTTCGTTTTTGGGTAAATGCATCGCTCTTCCTTTTACCGTAAATGCTTACTTTTTCGCTTTTGGGTAAATGCAACGCTTTTCCTTTTACCGTAAAGGCTCACTTTTTCGCTTTTGGGTAAATGCAACGCTCTTCCTTTTACCGTAGATGCCCACTTTTTTGTTTTTGGGTAAATGCAACACTCTTCCTTTTACCGTAGAGGCTTACTTTTTCGTTTTTGGGTAAATGCATCGCTCTTCCATTTACCGAAGTTGCCCACTTTTCCCTTTTTGGGTAAATGCATCGTTCTTCCTTTTACCGAAGGGGCTTACTTTTTCCCTTTTGGGTAAATGCATCGCTCTTCCTTTTACCGTAGAGACTCCCTTTTTCGCTTTTGGGTAAATGCAACGCTCTTCCATTTACAGTAGCGGCTAACTTTTTCATTTTTGGGTAAATGCAAAAAAACTGCCTCAATCTGAGACAGCCACACTTAGATATGAACTTAAAAAATAGGTAATGTCACGATCACCACAAGCAGAAAAATAATCATGATGTAATTGACCGAATAGAGAAAAACCAAGCGAGCCCATTGTTGATTCTTTTGTGTAAAAAATCCATAGATACTCACCACTAACCAGCCGACGTTCAGCAATGTGGCAATGATTACAAAGGTCATCCCGATTGACATTAAGAAAAATGGCAGCGGCAGCAAGCATACGGCATACGCTAAAATTTGCCGCTTTGTAACTGCAAAACCACGCACGACAGGAAGCATCGCCACCCCTGCCGCTTTATACTCATTATATTTTCGCATCGCGATCGCAAAAGTATGCGGCATTTGCCAAATAAACAAAATGAGAAACAACATCATAGGGACAACATGAAAACCAGATTCAATCGCTGTCCAGCCAATCAAAGGTGAAACCGCACCAGAAACACTGCCAATCACCGTATTAAAGGTATACCTCCGTTTTGACCACATCGTATACAAAAACACATAGGTGAACCATCCAACAAATCCATATATCGCTGCTTCTAAAGTGGTAAAAAGTAAAAGAATGAATCCAATGGCCGTAAAAACAATGCCCATGGTTAAAACGATATTCAGAGAAATGGTACCCGTCACCGTTGGTCGATTTTTGGTTCTGTCCATGACCGAATCAATGTCCACATCGTACCAGTTATTAAGGACAAGTGCTCCGGCCATCACCAAGGTACTTCCAATCATGATGAGGAAAAAATCTCCCCAATGATCATTTAAGGATGCATCCGTAAAATATAAGGCGAGCCAGAATCCGGAAAAGACAGGCAGTACATTAGCAATTAAAACACTCGCCTTAAAAAGAGCTTTTAAATCAGCAATTAGGCTGCGGCGATTTCCCGTATTCGATAACGGAGCCTTCTGTATATGACAAGTCAATCCATCTTTATCCATCATTTATCCACCTACCCTCTTTTAGTATATCGTTTTTATTTCATTAAATCATACCTGTTAACATTGGAACATTGATTTACATCACACAGATAGTGATAACCACGTTAGAAAAATAGTCAAAACAAAAAGGCCGGCTCACCTTTCATGAGCCCGGCCTCCGAATTTAGGATGTGGTCTTCTCCTTCTGGGAGAAGCTTTTTTCCCTGCCTGTAAAATAGTCATCAAGCCACCGCTGACCATCATAATGATTCCAGCCAAATCATTCGCAGCAAAAATCTGTGCGCCGGAAATCATTAAACCAACACCAAGGATGGCGAATACAATTTTTCTTGTTTGAAAAGCTTGCTGATCCAAAATCTTTTTTTCAAAAGCCTTCGAAGGCTGAAGGCGAATTTCTCCTGATTCCAACTGGTCAACAAGCGTTAATACTTTTCGGGACGCTGGGATGACCTTTAAGAACGTACTCTTAACCTGTTCAAGCACCGTTTCTTTCGCAGAGTTAGCCTCACCGTTGTTCATGATATCCTCCACATATGGCTTGGTACTGGCGATGATGTCGAAATCCTTATCTAGCCCATTGCAAATACTAAAAACAGTCAGTATTGCCTTTCCCAAAAAAGTCATTCTCGACGGAATTTGAAAGGGTTGTTCATAGAGAAATTCACGCAACTCCTCAAGAACTCCGTCATTTTTGAGCTTCTCAATGTTAAACCGGCCGTCTGAAAAACCTGCAAGAACCACTTTTATATTTTTCGATAAAGCCGATTTATCGGCATTTTTCCGCAAAAATCCAAGCTCATCGAACGCTTCAACAATCCCTCCGGCATCCTTCAAGTAGATGGACATCGCCAGCTTGACCATGTTTTCCCTTAAAGAATCGGAAACCCTGCCTACCATGCCAAAATCAATATAAGCAAGCGTGCCGTCACTTTTGACTAACAGGTTGCCAGGATGGGGGTCGGCATGAAAGAAACCATCCTCGAGCAATTGTTTTAGATAGGACAAAAACAGAATCGAAGCCAGTTTCTTTTTATCAATTGAAGGACCGATTTCATTAATTTTCACACCTTCAATAAACTCCATCACGAGCACTTTACTGGTTGTTAGTTCCCAATAAACCTTCGGCGTCGTGACACCTGGAAATTCACTAAAGGAATATTGGAATGTCTCAATATTCCCTGCTTCCTTCATATAATCCAGTTCTTCTGTTATCACTTCTTCAAATTCATCATAGACATCCTTTAAATCAACAAACTTACTCACTTTTGTAAAGCGCTTGGCAAATGCCATTAATACCTTCAATGTTACCAAATCAAGAGCAACCGTCGCCTCGATTCCAGGGCGCATCACCTTAACCGCAACCTTCTCACCATTTTTCAATACGGCTTGATGCACCTGGCCTAACGATGCCGCAGCAACAGGCTTCTTTTCAAAGGAAGCAAACAAATCGAAAACCGTTCCGGACAGTTCTTGCTCAATACGAAGGATGGCATCCTCTGATGGTACAGGAGCAACCGAGTCCTGAAGCTGTGACAAGATGTAGGTGTATTCCTTTGGTAAAATATCAACCCTTGAGCTGACAAATTGACCTAATTTAATGATGAGGCCGCCCATTTCTACGGCAATTCTAGCAAACTTGTTCGCTTGAGACGTATAGATGGCCTTATATTTTTCGTTGACTTTTTCTTTATGTAAAAAACTCTTTGTTTTTCCTAACCACCAAAACTGCCAAAAGAAACCGATAAACATGAAAAACGTTTTACGAAATCTCTTGTTGAATAGTAAGCGTGTAATTTCACGCATCCTTGTCCACCTCTTTCCATGCCATTCTCCACGGGACAAGCCTGCGTGGTGTTCTCCATGAATTATTCTTTTTCTTCGGCTTCTATTTCCGTTTCTGTTTTTTCAAAAATCTCATTCGCTATTTTTTCAAATTTCTTTGACTTGTTAAAAAAGAAGTTCGCAAACTTGTTCATAATCTCTGATTTCACGAGAATAACAGTTCCCTTATGGGCATTCCCAAACACAACAAACTTTTCGCCTGACTTGATTCCCAGTTCCTCTCTTGCTTCCGATGGAATGACCACTTGGCCTCTTTCGCCCATACTCGTGGTTCCATAAATTTTCCCATGATTCATCATCATCAATCACCTCTCTTGTAGGATAATTCATACTTTTCATACCAACAATACAGTTCACAGATAATACATATGGCGGTTTTTTGTCTAAAAAACAGTGTATCAAAACCAATTTTTATAATTTATTAAAATTTCATTAGAAAGAGAATTAATTTTACACAAATTCAAAAAAAACTGATATTATCACTTTTGAATAGGTAAAATAACCCAATAAAACAAGGGAACGGGGGAATAAAAATGACGGCTGCGAAACAACAAACCATCCACATGGGCCAGCACACCATCGACATAAAAGAAACAAAAGAAGGCAGTGTAGTCGCCAAACTTAAATCCGGATTATCATTTGGCGTCTTAGAGCTTGAGAAAACGGAGAAAGGCGACATCCGATTGAAAGAAATGGAGCTCGGCTCTGCCTATGTGACGGCTGAACAAGTGGCCATTTTACTTCATCATACGAATCTAGCAGATGACCTATTGGCTTCGCTTAAAAAAGTGCGTCAGTTAATGACGAAAACAGTCGATTCTGTCCAATTAGGAGATCGAAATATTGTGGTATCCGTTAATAAAAGCGGACGCAAAACTGCGAAGTTGAATTCCGGAGATAGTTTTGGAGTTTTGGAGATGGAGAAAACATCTGAAGGCATTCGTATAAAAGAAATGGAAGTGGGGTCTGCCTTTATCACTCCTGAACAGTTTGCCGCTGTGTTATTCTATGCCGATTTAGATGAGGAAATCCAATTAGAAATCAAAAAAGTAAAGGCATACTACAGCAACAAGTAACAATCGTATTTACAGAGCGTTGACGAAAAAAAGACTGTCCATGCAGGAATAGCACGAACAGTCTTTTTTCAGTTATTTTTCCTAGTGGATTAGTTTCACTTTTTGACCCGGCAGCAGAAAAGAAAGCAGTGGCAAATCCTCTTCCTCAACTCTTCCTGCCACATTGACCCGTTCATCCGCAGGAAGATCCTGAATCGCAATTTGCACCTCGCCCCGATAGCGGCCATAGCGGTCATTATCGATGGTGATCGTTCCAATTGGGCGTGCCCCGGTATTTTCAGGAGGTACCGGCTCCGAACTCCTCGTATCCATAAGCCTTAAGACATCTCGTGAAAAATCAGGGCGAAGTCGGAACTCTCCCTCTTGAAACCCTACGATTCGAACCGAAACAAAAGCATCGCGATCGAATGCCATTAATTTTTCCAAAAGATTTGCACTTACCTCCGGGTCACCGATATACACATCCTCAACACCCGCCTTGAACAACTCCAATGCTGCCACAAACGGGTCCGCTTCACGATGTTTTTCCAGAGTTGGCAGCCCTTCAAACAGCGGACCGCGTTTCTCGCCGTCACCTGGAATATAAGCACTAACAGGAATTCCAAAACGCGCATAAAGTTCATTTTGCGAATGAAAAAACGATTCTGCTAAACCCGTTTCCCGTCTTGGATAAAAATTATGCCAGGCAAGCAATTGACTAGTCTCAAGTCCGCCACCCAACAGCGCCCGTAAATCTTTTTCAAACAAAATGCTAGCATTCAGTGCCAGCTTGAAATCCTTCGCTAGCCCCAAAATCGTCTCATTGTCAAAAAAATCATCCAACCGCAAACCGCCAACCCCTAAGGATTTTAACGAAGACAAGCTCTCCAATCCTAAATGGGCGGGAGTCCGCGCTGATACATCCGCATAAACTTCTATTCCAACTTCCTTCGCTGTTTGCAGCAGCTTTTTAGCGCGAGCTGCTAAATCCCCAGACTCTTCAGGAATATGAAGCGAGGTAAACGCCCGCTTCACACCCATTTTACCAGCAAGAATAATCCGCTCTTCAGCTAATGGATCATTCAAATAGAAGGAAATGCCGATCAATCAAATTCACCAGCCATCTCATCTTTGAAACCGAACAAATACGTGAACGCAAAACCTGCTGCGTAGGAAATTAAAACTCCAGCTAAATAGAGTAGAACTTGACCCGTCACAACTAGGAAAGCAAGTGGTAAACCGGATACCCCTACAGCGATTGTAGCCACATGGAAGGCTGCTTGGAAGGCACCGCCGACACCAGCTCCTAGACAAGCAGTTAAGAATGGACGGCCTAATGGTAACGTTACACCAAAGATTAATGGCTCCCCGATTCCAAGAATTCCAGCAGGAAGTCCCCCGCCAATCGCTCTTTTTAAACGTGTTTTCTTTGTTTTAAAGTAAATTGCAAACGCTGCTCCTACTTGTGCGGCACCACCCATAGCCAAGATTGGAAGAAGCGGGTCATTGCCAAGTGAATTTATTAATTCAAGGTGTATCGGTGTTAAGCCTTGATGTAAACCCGTTACAACAAGCGGCAGGAAGGTTGCCCCGAGGACAAAGCCTGCAACGACGCCACCCATATCCAGTAAAGAAGTTAAACCTTTTGTAATCGCATCGGAAACGAAACCACCAAGCGGCATAAAAACAAGATAAGTTACAATACCAGTAATCAATAAAGCAACCGTTGGTGTGATAAATAGATCAAGAGATTGTGGAACCCAACGACGAACTCGTTTTTCAACAAGGGCGATAAAAATCGCGGCAAATAAGACACCGATTAAACCGCCGCGCCCAGGAAGCAGCGCTGTATCAAATAATTTAATTCCAGCAACTGCCGGGTTAATGATTAAGATACCGGCAATCGCCCCAAGTGCTGGTGAACCGCCGAATTCTTTCGCTGCATTCGTGCCAACCAGAATTCCTAGGTAACCAAATAATCCACCGCCAATGACGGATAAAATCGTCGCAAGCTGGGAATCCCCTGCCAGCCAGCCAGCTTGAATGATCGCTTTTGTAATCCCTGTAATCAAACCGGATGCCACGAGGGCCGGGATTAACGGGATGAAAATGCTTGAGATTTTTCGTAAAAACAATTTAAATGGTGTGGCATTCTTTTGGTTAATTTCTGCTTTCTTGCTGGCGGCCTTTTCTTTTAAATCAATCCCGCCTGCAGCATCAACTAATCTACCAAACTCTTCTGTTACTTTATTAACTTTTCCAGGACCAATGATAATTTGCAGGGTTTCCTCTTCGACAACCCCAAGTACCCCATCTATTTTCTTAATAGCCGCTTTATTGACAATCGAATCATCCTTTGGTGTCACACGAAGTCTTGTCATACAATGTGTGTAATTGCCAATGTTCGCCGGGCCGCCTAATTGTTCCAGAATCTTTTCTGCTAAAATTTTATTCTCTCCAGCCATGGTACTTCCCCTCTCTCTGTTGCTCTTTATTTTTTTAAATAATGACCCTATTTCCCTAAAACTGCTCCTTGCAAAAGGACAATAAGTGCACATCACCCCCTATAAGGATTATTTACCTTCTTTAATAAACCGAATGGCTTCTCTTGTTTTATCAATCGAATGAATCGTGTCCTCATATTGCACGGTTGCCATCGATAAAAACAAAATATCCATCATGTATAACTGTGCCAGCCGTGATGAAGTGGCCGCGCTTCGAAATGGTGCTTCACCGGAATAAGAGGTAAACAATTTGATATCCGCTAGGGATGAGACAGATGATTGTCCGTACTTCGTTAGACTAATCGTTTTAATACTTCGCTCTTTAGCAAGTGTCATAATTTTGATCACTTCGGATGTTTCCCCTGAGTGGGAAATCCCAAACACCACGTCATCCTTATTGGCATTTGCAATTAAGGTTGCCACAAGGTGGGTATCGGTAAAAGCGGTTGCATTTTTATGAACCCTAAGAAGCTTTTGCTGTGCATCCTTAGCGATAATGTTGGAAGCGCCAATGCCAAAAAAATGGACATTTTGGGCGCCAGACAAGGTGTGGACAGCGCGTTCTAATTCTTCATAATTGATCATCTCTTCTGAATCGCGGATGCTTTGGATACTATTGCTGGTTGTTTTCTGAACAATGGAGAAAAAAGATTCACCAGGTTCGATATCTCGATACCCTTGTTCGACTGGCTTTACTAAATCCCCGGCAATTCGTACCTTTAAATCTTGAAAACCGTTCAAGCCCAGTGATTTGCAAAGCCGAATAACAGCGGCACCACTTGTATGGGCCTGCATTCCAATGTCATGGACGGTACTATTTAAAATCGTGTGCGGATTTTCAAGAATAAACTCAGCAATTTTCCGCTCAGAAGCTGGAAGCTGTTCCAGCATATTTTGGATCATTTTCAAACCGCCTGCTGCCACACCAAAGACCACCTTTTTTAAAAAATTACTTTTGGATTGCTATTTTTACATAACCATTGGCATCCGCCAATAATTGTTCCGCTTCTTGTTTTGTCGTTTCCGTTTTAATCATGACGATTGCCGTTTTCACTTGCAGGTCTGCTTTTTCTAATGTTTCCAAAGCCTGCTCATATGAAACACCGGTAATTTTTCGGATGATGCCAATGGCCCGTTCCTTCAGCTTTTGGTTGCTGACGTGGACGTCAACCATTAAGTTTTCATAGGCTTTTCCTAACAGAATCATCGAGGAGGTCGAAATCATATTTAAAATCATTTTATGGGCTGTCCCCGATTTCAACCTTGTAGAACCAGTGAGTACCTCTGGACCGACAATCACTTCGATGGCTTGGTCCGCTTCTTTGCTGATCAAAGCATTTTTATTGCAGGAAAGGGCAACCGTTTTCGCTCCAATGCTTCGCGCATATTGTAAAGCGCCGATGACATATGGGGTTCGGCCGCTCGCCGCGATACCAATCACGGTATCATTTTTGGTTAATCCGATTTCCTTTAAATCGTTAACACCGAAGGCTGGTTGATCCTCAGCTCCTTCTACCGCTTTCAGGAAGGCTCCTTCCCCTCCGGCGATTAGTCCTTGGACCATTTCAGGCTCCGTACTGAAGGTTGGAGGACATTCGACGGCATCCAGTACCCCTAATCTTCCGCTCGTTCCTGCCCCGACATAAATGAGGCGTCCGCCGTTTTTAAAGGATTCAACAACGAATTGAACAGCGGCCTCCACATCAGATAAGACTTCTTTAACTGCTAAAGCTACTAATTGATCTTGCTCATTCATCATTCGTAATATATCAAGCGGACTGGCGGTATCTATTTGCATGGTTTGTTCATTTCGCGATTCTGTCGTTAATAATTCGAGATTTTCTGCCATTGTATCGTTCTCCTCCGTTAGTTTTTTCTGAGTTGAAAGCGATTACCCACACTCATATTATATCTTTATTGAAATTTAATTTCAACATTTTTATATAAATACTAAAATGTTATTTTAAAACAATATTTTAACGAATCGATTTGTCCCTTAATAAAGTAAAAAGCGGCGAATAGCTTGCGCAACACCTGCTTCATTATTATTCCCGGTCACCTGATCCGCTAATTGTTTCACCTTATCAGGGGCATTTCCCATCGCAATCCCCAGACCTGCAACCGAAAGCATAAGCGAGTCATTAAAATTATCGCCAATCGCAGCCGTTTTTGCGATGGGAATCTCCAGCTGCTCCGTAAGCTTCATCAGCGCTGATGCCTTGGTCACGCCGCCGGGGGTAATTTCTAAATTAACAAAATCGAAACTGCTGCTAATTTCCAAATCCTCAATCTGTTCTGAAATCCTCTTGGTAAAACCATTCAGCTTGTCACCGTCATCAAAAACGGCGATTTTGGTAATTTTGGGCTGATGCTCCTTAAAGTATCCGTAAAAATCATCTATCACCTTTACACAGCATTTTTCCCGGACACTTATACAGTGATTGAGCTTGGCCCCTGTTTTTTCAAGGGCAGGGATATTGTTTTCAATCCATTTCTCGTTCCATTTATTCCTGCTTGGGACCAAGAGCATGTCCCCTTCATAAAAATGGGCATAAATGCCCTCACTTTGACATAACTCCCAGAAACTTACTAGAGGCCCATGCTGAAAAACCGATTGCTCACTGACCTCTCCATTCTCATCAAGGAGAATCGCCCCATTATAAGCAATGATCGGTTCACCCTTTAACCCAATGGTACGAGCAATCCACTTCGTTGACAGAGGAGAGCGCCCGCTGCAAATCACGACCCTCCCTCCTCGTTTGCGATACTCATCAATCGCCTGAATCGTCTCGATATCAATCTCTTTTTGACTGTTTAATAAGGTGCCATCCAAGTCTGTTGCTAATAGTGGATACTCCATGGTTAATTTCCCCTTTGTAATTTTGTTTTATTTTTAATATAATTTTATTGAAATTTTATTTTAAAATCAAATGGTATTCGACACCTTTATTATGATTTACACTGTAATAAAAATGATAATCACCTAAAGGTTTATCACCAAAAACATAGAATTTAAACAAGTAAGGGAATGGGGGAAGAAGAATGCTTTCGAATGAAGTAAAAGAAAAGCTTATCTCGATTGTCACGAAAAAGAATTATGATGATTCTAAAATAGAACGTTTAGTTTACTCGTATGATGCCACACCGAACTTCCAGTCGATGCCGGATGCTGTCGTCAGTCCGAGAAATACAGCGGAGGTTTCACAAATTTTGAAGGTTTGCCATGAATATCGGGTTCCGATTGTACCTCGGGGCTCCGGGACGAACCTTTGTGCCGGGACCTGCCCGACCGAAGGCGGGATTGTCCTGCTTTTTAAACATATGAACAGAATCCTTGAGATCGATGAGGAAAATTTGACCGTCACCGTACAGCCTGGTGTCGTCACCCTTGATATGATCCATGCTGTTGAAGAAAAAGGGCTGTTTTATCCACCAGACCCAAGTTCAATGAAAATCTCGACCATTGGCGGCAATATTAATGAAAACTCCGGTGGTTTACGCGGACTTAAATATGGGGTTACCCGCGATTATGTCATCGCACTCGAAGCGGTTATGCCGAATGGCGATATGATCCGAACCGGTGGGAAGCTGGCAAAGGATGTGGCCGGTTATGATTTAACTCGGCTGTTGGTCGGCTCGGAAGGAACATTAGCAGTGATTACCGAAGCCACACTTAAATTAGTTCCGATGCCGGAAACGAAAAAAACGATGCTGGCACTCTACCAGGATTTATCGGCGGCTGCAAAATCAGTTTCAAAGATCATTGCCAATAAAATCATCCCGACAACACTAGAGTTCCTGGACCAGCCTACTTTAAAGGTGGTTGAAGATTTTGCCCAAATTGGATTGCCGACAGATGTAAAAGCCGTCCTCTTAATCGAACAGGATGGCCCACCAGAAGTCGTGGAGCGTGATTTAAAAAGAATGGCTGAGGTTTGTAAACAGGAACAGGCAGTCTCGATTCAAATCGCCGCATCCGAACAGGAAGCCGATGCCTTAAGAACAGCACGGCGCGCAGCCCTTTCTGCGATTGCCCGCTTAAAGCCGACAACCATTCTTGAGGACGCGACCGTGCCAAGGTCCGAAATTGCCAATATGGTGAAGGCAATCAACGAGATTACGGAGAAATACAAGTTGACTATTTGTACCTTTGGCCATGCCGGGGATGGGAACCTGCATCCTACTTGCGCCACGGATGCAAGGAATCATGAAGAAATGGAACGGGTCGAACAAGCCTTTGCGGAAATTTTTGAAAAAGCGATCGAATTAGGTGGAACGATTACCGGCGAACATGGAGTCGGTGCGATGAAGGCTCCGTATCTGGAATGGAAGCTGAAAGCCGAAGGAATCGCGGCGATGAAGGCGATTAAACAGGCCTTTGATCCCCATAATATCATGAATCCAGGGAAGGTTTTTGCTAAAGACAGCAAGAAACGCGTGGTGATCACAAGATGACAACTTTAATGGAACAAGAAAAGATTCAAGAGCAATTTAAAGCCCGTATGAACGAAGATGAACTACTAAACTGTATGCGCTGCGGCTTCTGCCTGCCGACCTGTCCGACCTATATCGAATCAGGCTACAAAGAATCTCATTCGCCAAGAGGCCGGATTGCTTTAATGAAAGCCGTAGTGGATGGGCTGATTGAACCGGATGAGGATTTTGAGCGCTCGCTCGAACTTTGTCTTGGCTGCCGCGCCTGTGAACCGGTCTGTCCTTCCGGGGTGAATTATGGCCATCTCTTGGAGGACGCAAGGGATATTATCAATCAAAACAAGAAGCATTCTTTACCGGCGCGGGTTGTGAGGAAGACGGTTTTTCATGGATTGTTTCCTCATCAAAACCGAATGAGGCAGGCTGTCGGGTTACTTGGGTTTTATCAGCGCTCGGGAATTCAAACGATCGCCCGAAAAATCGGTTTTCTTGGTCTCCTTCCGGAACACTTAGCGACGATGGAAAAAGTGCTGCCGCAAGTGCCAATGATGAAAGAAATGAAAAACCGGCCAGACTATCTCCCGGCTATATCTGAGAAGGTTCACAGGGTTGCTTTCTTCAGCGGCTGTTTAATGGATACGATGTTCCTGAAAACAAACGATGCCACTATGAAACTGCTACAAAAGGCTGGCTGTGAGATTGTGATTCCGAAAAGGCAAACGTGCTGCGGCGCGCTCCATGGACATAGCGGGGAGAAACAGGCCGCGAAGGATTTGGCGAAACGGAATATTATGGCCTTCGAGGATTTAGACGTCGACTATATTATTACCAATGCCGGGGGATGCGGCGCCTTTTTAATCGATTACGATCATTTACTGAAGGATGAGCCAGATTGGAAAGACCGTGCCAAAGATTTTAAGGAGAAGATTAAGGATATTTCCGAGATTTTAGTTGCCGTTGGGTTTCATAAAAAGGTCAAATTGGGGCTCCCTGCGCAGGTTATCACGTACCAAGATTCCTGCCATCTTCGCAATGTGATGAAGACGGCCTCTGCACCACGCATTCTCATTCAAGCGATTGCGGGGGTCGAATATAAAGAAATGAAAGAGGCGGATCGATGCTGCGGTTCGGCCGGAATTTATAATATTGTCGAATCCGAAATGTCGATGGTGATGCTCGACTATAAAATGGCTCAAGCCAAAGCGACGCATGCCACCACCATTGTCACCGCCAATCCCGGTTGCCTTTTACAGATGCAATTAGGTATCGAACGGGAAGGGCTGTCTTCTAAAATGCGTGCGGTTCATATCGTGGACTTGTTAGCTGAGGCTTCAAACATATAAGTATAAAGAGTGAGTGGTCGGTTTTACCTTAACAGGTGACCGGCCTTTTTTTATAAAAAAATGGCTGCTTTTTTATGATTCGCCGATAAAAGTGAAAATTCGCCGATAAAGTCGTTGGATTCGCCGATAAAATGGAAAATTCGCCGATAAACCTGCGAAATTCGCCGATATATCATAAAAAGATAGAATGGAATAGTTTCCATATTTTTTACATATCGTACATCGAATTTTTTTGTTAAACTAAGTAGCAATTGCAATAAAATTTGTAAGTTTCTAGGAGGTTTTCTAATGAGATCTCAAAAAAAGAAATCTAAAAAGTGGATGAAAGTGACCGCTGCAATCCTTGTCGTCATGTTACTTGGCGGAGGAGCGTACGGATACACTGTATATAAATCTTTTAATAATGCCGTTGATTCGATGCATCAACCGATTGACCGAACCAAATCGGATAAACGTGAAAAGCCCGTCGAAGTAAAGGCAAAAGATCCTTTCTCTGTGTTAATGCTGGGTGTGGACGAGCGTAAGGGTGACAAAGGCCGCTCTGATACCATGATTGTTCTAACCGTTAACCCAAACAACAATTCCGTGAAAATGTTAAGTATTCCGCGTGATACTCGAACTGAAATTGTCGGAAAAGGAAAAGAAGACAAGATTAACCACGCCTACGCCTTTGGCGGAGTTCCAATGTCGATGGATACCGTGGAAAATTTTCTTGATATACCAATTGACTATTATATCCAGGTAAACATGGAAGGCTTCACTGAAATGGTCGATGCGGTTGGCGGTGTTACAGTCCAAAATGATTTAGATTTTACTCAGGATGGAATCCATTTTGCCAAAGGAGAACTGACTCTTAACGGCAAGGAAGCATTAAGCTTTACAAGAATGAGATATGAAGATCCTAGAGGTGATTTTGGCCGTCAATCAAGACAACGTCAAATTATTGAAGGCATTATGAAAGAAGGGGCGAGTCTTTCGAGCTTAACCAAGTTTTCCGATATTTTTACCGTCCTAGGTAAAAACGTAAAAACAAACCTGACTTTTGATCAAATGGTCGCAATTCAACGAGGCTATAAACATGTAGGAACATCGATTCAGCAAATGGAATTAAAAGAACAAGGAAAAATGATCAATCACATCTATTATGGAATGGTTTCAACAGAAGAAAAACAGCGTGTACGTAATGAATTAAGAACACAACTAGAATTATCCGGAAATAGTGAAAGCTGATTGGGGTTGAGCTCCAACCAGCTTTTTTTCTAAAACCCTATATCCCCTGTATTGAAGGCAATATAAAGGAGGATAAATAATATAATCATTGTAATGGATGTCGAATACCCAAAAACTTTTACCCTTGGAAAAAAGACCATGCAAATGATTGGTACCAAAATTACAATAATAAAGTAAAAGAGCGTTGAATTTACATATTGTAATAAGTACTTCAGAATTTTAACACGTTCAATAGCTGTCATATAAAACATGATGAAACCAGCAATTACTCCGATAAAAACTTGAATAAGTGTATACATGGTTATGTTCCCTTCAACCATTAAATTTAAAGATAAGGGGACCGGATAAATCCCCTTATCATAAACCCTTAATCAGCAATCTTTACATTTGCTTTTCCAATAAACTTGATTCCCGTGCGTAACTCACCCGTAATAATGACCTCTTGATTACCAACTGGTAACGATTCTCCCAATGTACCTTGATAAAACTTAAACATAAATTGTTTCTTTCCATCTCCATTGTTTTCAACAATTGGATTTTTTACATATCCATATTTAGAATCTGTAATTGGACCCACTTTATTGTTGATAAGTATTGAAGAAAGTCTGATATCTCCTAGATTATATTTTAAATCTAATTGAATATAACCTGTTCCAATAGCATTGTTATTTTTGTTTTTCTTTATAGAGTTTGGATTAATTTCAATGGCCGCAGGAATATAGACTGAGAAGTTTACTTTTCGGATTTCTTTATTTCCCGCTTTGTCCACAGCTGTTACTTCTAAAATATTTTCACCCGGTTGAAGTAAGGTGACTTCCTCATTTTTTGCATATGGCTGACCATTTAAAGTTGCAGAAATAGAGTCAACTCCAGATATATCATCCGCGGCATGGAAGTTAAAGCTTATTTTATCCCCAACCATTATGTTTTGCGGTGGTTCCGAAACTTCAATTCTTGGTTTCGTTTTATCTATTTTTATTTCAGCCGTTTTTACATCATAATTTCGATTTTTATCTAAAGCTTTCATGTAGAGATTGATCGTACCTTCTGAAGTGATGGATACAGGCTTGTCATATAATTCCTCTTGACCATTGTTTACGTTGTATAGAATCTGATGGACACCAGCTCCCTGATCGGAAGCCTCTAGGTTAACTTTGACATCAGAGGTGTACCAGCCATTTTCTCCTTCATCCCCATCGATTGTGTAGGATAATTCTGGAGCAGTAATATCCTGAGAACCCACACTGTCTAGTACAACTGTAGGACTAATCGTTTCATCAATCACGTTATCCCCATCCTTATCGAGGGAAAGAGTAATTTCGCCTTCTCTTGTCGTTGTTGTTGTGATTTTTGTGGTAGGACTTAAAGGAACATGATCAAAACGAACAGTTTTTTCTTCCTCATTATTCTCATCATACCATACCAATGTAAACGTCATCTCACCATTATCTGTACCAAGCAATTTCACTTGGTATTCCCCATCGTTAAGCAAGGCAATTTTTTCGTCACCGAGTAAGTAATAGGTTCCTGATAAAATGTTCTCTTCAAGGTTATTTTCTGATACCGGCCCTATATGATTCCCATTTTGATCATATACATGAAGATCTACTGGACATTCGACCTTTATTTTAAGCTTCTTCGTTTCTTTTGGATTTTTCCGCATTCCTTCAATTCTTGCAGGACGATTATTTAATATATTTACTACTTGATTAATGACCGTCTGATTGTTTGCTAGTTCATCATGTTTGGCCTGAATATAATAGGTTTTATCTGGATTAGTACTTGCGTTCATATTTGCACTCTTTACAGGTACAGTTCCATCACCATTAATTGGCTTTGTGTCATCGATGTGGGCATAATTATATCCATCTCGATTCCATGTTTCATTCAACTCCGGAACGACTACACCAATCGATGAAATTTGATCACCAACAATAAAGTATCTGTCTACGGAATTGATTCGGGAGGCATTATTGTTTAACGAATTAGCCAAAGACTCCGCTAAACTGAAATGGTCCTCATTGAGCCATTCGTCACGATAATCCTTATAAAACTGTAGTGTCTGGGCATAGCTTAACTTTTTATATTCATTCTTTCTAAATGTATTGTCATACCTAACCTGAACGTAGTATTGATCATCATCAAAGTAATCTTTGGTTGGAAAAAGTTGATAAATAGACTTCATATTAGGAGCCAATTCCCGAATAACTTTGCTGATAACTAAATTTTTCCCCCAAGAAGCAATATCTCCTGTTTCCATCATGTATAATGCTTTTGGAGCTCCATAATAAGGGGTTCCCAATGTGATAAATTTATCCACTTTGTCTGCATTTGATTGTTTATTAGCAATATATTTTGAGGCAACAAGCCCGCCCATGCTATGTGCAACAATCGATACATGCTCAACATTTAAACTATTAATTGTTTCTTCTAATTTAGTGGCATTATAAGCATTACCTAAGCGCCAATCATATCCAAATTCTACTACGTGATAGCCCTCATTTTTTAGCAACCTGACCATTTGTCCATAGTATTCGTCAATCGGGCCCCGGATATCTAGATCGTTAACAGAGTCACCATCTCCATTAACCGCCAGTTCCCTCGTCTGTTCTCTTACGTTTGTGACATTAGATACATCACCAACCGGCATCCATCTTCTTTCAGCTGCACCGCCATTTTGGGGATTGGTCCAGATTTCTGTTCCCATGATTCCTGGGATAAAAATGACCGTTTTTCCCGCATCCGGTGAAGCAGGAACTTTTACTTGCTGAGTTAAAATCTTTGTCTCTGCATTGCTAGCTGACAGCTTTACCGAATAATCAAGGAGCTTTTCTTCTGCCTGCGGTTCAATTTCCACTTCCCATGAAACCTGTTTAATCTCTCCTTGTTTGAGGGTTCCAATTTGAACTTCCTTTTGACCATCTTTTAACTTTAAACCCTCTGGCAGAATTAAACCGAGTTGAACATCATATGCTGTTTGATTCCCGATGTTTTGAAAATAAGCCGTAATGGTAGTCGGATTTGGTTTGTATTTCCCCGCTTCATCCAATTCAATAACCTTTGGACCCGATAAACTTAAGGCAATAGGAGGTCGAAGGTCTTGAAGGAACTCACTTAACCCATAATATGTAGTGTACTCTCTGCTCTCTCCTGGATTAATAGGCCTGTTATTCCAATAAATACTAACCGCACTATCCCCGTTACTTGAATTTGGAGAAATGGAATAATTCCACGAATTATCATACACCCTTCCCCAATTGGTAAATTGAACTTTGTCTGGCTTGTTATCCGTTTTCGTTAAATGACCTTGGGCAATGACAGAGGGGTTTTCCAAATTGTCAAACGCCTGCCAATACTCTGGTATATTATCTCCTGTGAATTCCTTTTCAGTTGTGACAGCCCCTAACCCAGGAATTCGAAACGGTGCACTGTCGTTATTACCAAGCATCGTATCCATCATTATTCGCAGGCCGATGTCATGCAATTGGGAATCATTATTTTTTATGACATACTTGATTTCTACAGAGTCTTCTCTGTTAGTATTTGGATTTTTAACAATTTTCAAAATTTGCTGGATACTAATTTGCTTATTGTCAACCTTTAGCTCCGAGGTATTACTTAATTCGGAAGCGTTTGTTGTCGGTAATTTTGCATTGGGCTGGTATTGAATGATATCCCCATCAATATTGATGGTTGAATAGGATGACCATGGAGAAGGATGACCAAACAGTAAATTCTTGTAATCATCCTTTGTAATTTCAGGGTTGCCATTAATGGTTCCTATCGTAAACCTTCCATTGCCATCTACTGAATATTCCAAATAATCATTTGAAACTCTTCCATTTGTAATTTCTTGGGCTAAAACTTTAGGCGCGTGTAAAAATGATGAAAGAAAAGTAGATACTATTAAAATCATAGTATATAAAATTGGTAAAAATCTTTTCATATAACCCCCCCTAGGAATGTGTTTAGAAAATCCTTGCAGATTTATTTGAAATAGTAATTACAATTAAATTACCCCCTTTCTAAAAAAACCTAAATCCCCCCTGACCCCCTATTAAAGGAAAGGTTTTAAAATAGTAATTTAGGTAACATAATTATAGGGGATATGAAAATAAATGAAAAACAGGAAAAATAAGTAAATTTAAATAAAAATAGCCAATAATACCTATATTTCTTAATTATTCTTTGACTTTCTTTACTTTCTACTAAATTGAAATTTAAAGTGTGAGGAAGGTGAGGAGGACGAAAATTTCAAGGGCATTCTATAAAAAAACTTGCAGATCAAATAAAACTTTTGCCATATTAAATATAAAATTCCGCTGCTAAATGGTAACAGCGGAATTTTTCAGATAGTAAATCGTTCTATTATTTTTTACGAGCCGCTACCACAAGCGCACCCAGTGATAAAACTACAGACACAATCGATAAAATCAACGGTAGTGAATTGGAATCTTCGTGGTCCGCAGATGTTGTTTGAGTAACTTTTTCCTCTTTAGCCGGTTTTTCTGTTTGGGCTTGATCCGCAGCATGATGATCATCTGTTGCTCCGCCTGCCACGATATCCGTAATCGAATGTGGAGAATCCGAACCTTCGTCTCCGGTCCATTCCACTACACTGCCATCTTTATAATATTGGAAAGCATCCCATGCTGCTTTTGTGGCATTTTCAGGATTTTTCCCTACAAACGTGAAGGATTGGAATTGACCTGGCAAAATGCCTTCGCCAGTAGCTTCAAATGTAAACGATTTAACAATGCCTTTTGCATCTTTTTCATCAGAATACTTCCAGCCCGGAACTGGCTGATATGACTTAATTTCTACTCCAGCGGGTGCCTTAATCGTTACCTTTGTTGTCGCTATATCCTTTTCAACCGGAACCTTAACCGTATACGTTTCCCATGCCCCTGTTGTCGACGATTTTGGAACAACGGTCACATGCGCGCTTGCGACACTTGAGAAAATGAATAACCCTAATACTGTTGGTAAAAATACTTTTAATAATTTTTTCATAATGAAATCTCCCCTTTTTATTGACTTCCTACTAGTACTTTAAAATCTGTATCCATGGTTTCTAAATCTTTGGTCAGGACGTGAACGCGAACATTCCAGCGGCCCGACATATTGAAATTCAACCCTTTAAAACTATACTTACCTTCCTTCACACGTGACAATTGGACCGTGTCGTCGCCCATCTTCATCTCGAGCGATTTAAACGTCAGCGTTACCTGCTCGATTTTTTTAATGGGTTGGCCATTTCGGTCTTTTAAGGTTACTTCGAAAGTATTTTTTCCAATCACATTCGGAGTTGCCGCAAACGTGATGTAGTTTCCACCTTTAACCTTATTCGTTTCGTTTATAGGTCCGGGCGATGCCATTGCGGTCGGCAGGTTTGTTAAAATAACAGACAGAATCAGAACGATAATTCCAGCTGAAAATTCTCCCCACAAGGAACGTTGGATTCCTTTTTCGTGGCTGCGCTTTCCTTTTATAAAATTAACCCCCGCAAACAACACCATAATTACGAGGAGAATAACCTTACCCAACAAGGCTCTTCCGTAATCCGTTACGACTAGAGAGCGCCAATTAGGAATGTATAACAAGCTGCCGTAAAGGCCAGTTGCTGATAAAATCAATACAATAGCAATTCCCCATTTGGAAAACCTGCGGATTGTTTCAAAATAAGCTTGATTTTTGCGATACGTCAGCAAGGCAATCATAGCAATCAAACTGCCGATCCAGATCGATGCTGACAATAGATGAACAAAATCCATCGCTATCGGGAGCAAGCCCTTTTCCGAAGAAGCTGCATGACTCGTGAATGTCTTCGTTCTTAGCATCCCGATTCCAAGTGCCAGTGAAACCCAAGCCCAAATTGTTTTTTTAAATGGTTTATAACATAACAGAAACGTCGATGGCCACAAAATTAACAGCATGATAATTGCGGTAATCCATGTTTTTCCAAATACACTGTTGGTCAACATATTCCCTAACACATTAATGTGAAAAACCTTTCCCCAAGACAAGCCCGATTCGATCGTTGCCTGCAACGGCAGACTCAAGATAATGCTAAAGCATAAAGTGATGAAGGAATATACGATGATTTTACTAAAACGATTACGAACACTTATCTCCTGTCCCAATTCTTTTGGCAGTACGAATAGATAAAAGAACAGAATTCCGACATAAACGGCGCTGCTCATATATTGCAGCCAGCGAAGGATGATTAAATCCAGTTTCGGCATATATCCCTTTGAGCCTGGGGCTATTGCTGTGCCCTTCGCTTCTTGGCCAATTTGAAAGGGAATCACCCCTTCAATGGGATGTCCGTCACCTGAAACCACCCGCCACTGGATACTGTAGGTATCATTCGGCAAGTTTCCCTGCAGGTCAGCCTCAATGATCGCAGGATTAGCAGGATCAATTCTCTCATTCTTCTGATCCACCCTTTTCCCCTTCGAATCAAACACTTGCAACGAATGATAATCAGGTTGAATGGCTTCATCAAACTGAATGGTTACCTTCTGTGGCGGCTGATCAAATACCTCATTTTCAGTTGGAGTCGATTTTTTTATATATGCATGGGCGGATGGAAAGGTCGGAAATAGAAAAATAAATAGGATGGTTAGAAGTAAAATGTGATTCCTATTTACTCTCATTCCACCAATCCCTCTCGATTACTACAACCACATCCCTTCTTACCATTCATCCTTGTTTGAATTTCTTCGATTGCTTCCTCAAAGGAAAGGATCCTTCCGCCAAAGCCCTTCTGAAATTGCTCCGCCTGTTTGAGTGAATCAAACGTCAAAACTTGGGGCTGGCAGCAATTTAAATTAAAATCTGCGTCGATTAAAAAATAGGCCATTTTTGCACTGATGGTCGTATTGTGAAGGAAATCCCGACATATAATTTGGGAGACCTCTTTTTCAATATCCCTGTATCTTAATAAACCGCAATGAGGACAGCATAACTGCTCGACCCGCAAATCATGCGTGATGATTTGAACAGGGTGCCGGTTATTCGCTTCCTTGAAGCAGTATGTACAAGCTGTCGATGAAGCAGTAGTAACTGGCGCTAAACTGATTCCACCTGAAGTTTTTAATATTCTTTTTTCATCTATCAGCGGCTTAATGTCTCGATAAATGGTCATTTCCGATACATGGAGACGCCTGCTGATTTCCGTTATCGATAGTGCGCCTTCTTCCTTCAACCATTCCAGTAATTGTTGCCTACGTTCAATTGGCAGCATTTTCACACCCCCTACGGTAAGATTAAAACACTTTATATCCTTATACAACATGTAAATGTGAATATCTTGTGAAACTTTAACATATTACTAACATTTTTTAACACGTTATTAACATTATGCACTTATCAGTCCTACTATGACTAAAGTACTGCAGCTAACATAAAATTCTAAAAAGCATCATATATTGCTGTCGACATGGTTTATTTTTCAAAAAAGGTGGAGAAGCCAAATGGTGCTTTCGTTAAGTATACTGTTAGTTTTCCTCCTAACAAGTTATGTTACCTACCTAACGTACCTGAAAAGGAAAAAGATCACAACGATGACCGGCATGATGGTCAGCATGTCCAGCTCGACAATGGCAAGCCTGACACTGGGAATAATTCTAGCGATTAGTCTGAAAGATAATGATTTAATCCTGCCAACAATGATCGCGGTGTCGATCGGTATGGTAATCGGTCATCTAACCGGAAAGCCCGTATCCCTCCTGGCCTCATTAAATGGCATCCTCTCCGGCATCATGGGCGGGATGATGGGGGCAATGTTAGGCGTTATGTTAAACCCGAGCACCGCAGTAGTCATGATCTACTTTATTATTGTTGTCTTTGTATTGGTCAACATCCTTCTTATTCTCTTAATCCATGAACAAACACAACTCTCTGGCAAAAGACCCTAGAGTTGTGTTATTTACAAGATTGAAAGAGCGGCATGCAGCCTGCTCTTTTTTTCATTTAGCTGTGTTAAAGTCAGTGTTTAATTTGCACCTTGTTGATTGGAGCGGAGGGCACTCGACTCCTGCGGGATAGAGAGGTCACTGGAGACCCCACAGGCGCCAGAGCGCCGAGGAGGCTCCAGGACCTCCCCGCGGAAAGCGAGTGCCCGGAGCGGAAATCAACAACCAAATTTAACACAGCCCTTCTTGTATAAAAAAGTTTCCCCCCCACCCTGTCGTTTCTACCTCCTAATCCCTATATAAAAGGTGAAAGGAGGTGAGAGACAATGGCACAAGCATTACTAGAAGGTACAAAGCTTCGCTTAGTTTTCGAAGCTGGCATGGATGAGAAGGGCAACCCTCTTTACAAAGCCAAATCGTATAGCAATGTCAAAAAAGAAGCAACGGCTGACCAGTTCAACCAAGCAGCCCAAGCGATCGGCGCATTAACCAACGCCGTCCTAAACAAAGTCGAGCGAAACGACAGCTCCGAAATCCTTTAATCAATGAAGCTTACAAAATGAAGCGATAGGAGGTGAAAAAAATGGCTAAAACATTAGAATTGCAATTTGGTACGGAGTTTGGCAAGACAGCTCGTTTATCAATCGATAATCCAAAGGAACCGGTTGATGAGGCGGTTATTAAACTTTCAATGGCACAAATTATTGCATCAGAGGTTTTCACTACTGCTAGCGGCAAATTTGTAGATGCAAAAGGAGCAAGAGTCATTGACCAAAATGTAACTGAATATGAACTTGTATAAATAAGAGGAGGCCGGATTCACGTTCACGTTGAAGCCGGCCTTTTTTTCAAGACTCTTTATAGAAAGGAGCGAATCCTCGTGGAGCAAATCATTCCAATCATCAGCGAGGTAGGATTCCCTATCGTGGTGACCCTTTATCTACTTTACCGGATTGAGTCAAAGCTTGATATGGTCGTTCAATCGATACAGGATCTTCCCGATAAAATGAAAGCATAAAGGTAAAATCGATCATTCGCTAAATTACTAAACACCTCAGGGCATTTAATTCTTTCAAGAAACATACCCGCCAAACACGCAGGAAGCCGTTTGCTTGTAAAAAGCATACGGCTTCAATTTCTTCACAACCCAAGAGAATAACAATAGACTACTCTTGCTCCACTCCTGGCTTTCGCTCTTGGTTCGTACCTGATCCCGAACGGGCCAATCTCTCTTTTACCCTCGGATCAATACCCTCCGTCCGTGTCTGCCAAATGCTATATTTAATCGAATTTGGTGAATTTGTACTTTCATTTTTCATGATTTCCACCTCCATTACTATCGTTTCTACATTGGATAAATCTATACGGAGAAATAAAATGGAGCAAAAGTGGAAAATTAAATAAAAACTCGTTATAGGAGATGATGAAATGGATCTATCCGTCATTTGGAAATCCCTCGTATTGGTCATGTCAGGGATTTTACTGCTAAAAATATCAGGAAGAAAATCAATTGCCCAAATGACCTTGGCACAAACCATTGTCATGATCGCCATTGGCACTATAATTGTTCAACCAATTGTCGAAAAGAGTGTAACAAGAACCATCGTTGCATCTGCCGTTTTTGTGGGAGCCTTACTAATTATAGAATACTTACAAATCAAGATTAATTCTGTTGAAAAATTTCTGACCGGCCAATCTAAGGTCGTGATTGAGAATGGCATCTTAAATGTTCAAACATTAAAAAAGCTGCGGATGACCGTCGATCAACTGGAAATGCGGATGCGTAACGAAGGACTTACCAAAATCGAAGACATCAAATATGGTACTATTGAACCTAATGGCCTGCTTGGATACGAACTAAAAGATGAAGCCAAACCCGTCACTGTCGGGGAACTAAAAAAATACTAGACCTTTATTTTTCAAAAGAAAATGCTCCTTTCCCCACATCAAATAAAGAACAACCGAACATCTTTACTGAAATTAATGAACCAAACACAAAAGACCATCCTAGCTATTTGCAATAGGATGGTTTTTTCCACTCAAAATTAGCAATTTAGCGACTTCCAGCTCACATGGGAAGGGTCTTTTAGTGGGTTAAATTTCGTTTTTGCCTTTAACACCATTAATAGAGTAACTAACTGTGATATCTGCATTCAAAGAATGGGAGACGGAACAATATTTGTCTTTTGACAATTGAATCGCCCGGAAGACCTTATCTTCAGGAAGATCCCCTTCTAACGCATAATGAATGTTAATTGTGGTAAATCGTTTAGGATGATCATCAGCACGTTCACCCTTCACATCCATATGAAAAGACGAAGGCTCTAACCGCATTTTATGTAAAATGGAGATGATATCAATCCCAGTACAGCCAGCAACTGCTTGCAGCAGCAGTTCCATCGGCCTCGCACCGGAATTCTCTCCACCAACTTCAGGAGCCGCATCCATATTAATTTCATGCCCGGAGGGAGTAACCCCTGAAAATGCCATTTTCTCTTTCCACTTAATCGTTAACTCCATATCTATACCCCTTTCATTTTGATATTGTTGCCAATCGAAGTCTTCCTTATTTGTTGACTCTGTTAAATTTGGCTGTTGATTTCCGCTCCAGGCGCTCGCTTTCCGCCAATTGGGTTTTCATGGTTGAATCTGAAACAACGGTCTAACCTTTGAATCCGCGGCAATATGCTCAGGAAAAATAAATCCCTTGGCATCACGCAAAAACTTTATGCCCATTTGTTTAAAACATTCATCCACGAATTCCGAACAAATATAGGCATTATCATCTTTGTGCTTGCCGATTCCTAAACCAACACGGGCAACAATCCGGGCAATTTCATCTTTATCATAGTTTCGATTGAGCATATCGACCGCATTGCCTAGCATTCTGTTAATTTTTCCACTATCAAAATAAGGGTTACCAACCTCATCATGCCGAGCCAAATACATCTCACCGTTATACTTTTTCATACTATTTTCATAGTTATAAAGGTAATGAGACAGCGGGACCGCCCTGACGCCGTCATCCTCCACGCTCTCCAAAACCACGACCCGGTCATTCCAATAGCACAACAAGGCCACATGGCTAAACATAGAATCCGACACCTTCTTAATCAGCTCACTTACAATATGGCGGCCGCTGCAAAATAAAAGATCACCAGTCTTAATCTCATTCCTTGCAAATTGATATGAAAGCTGATTTACTCCAATAAATTTACTGGTACCCATACAACTCACCCCTCAATAGTTCTTGCCCAATGCATACCCAAGCATTTTTATATATTCAGAAATAGTAATCATGATACTTTTGTTATTTTTCCACCACTTCGCTCTGTTAAAATAACGATCCTTTGCACCGGAATAATAAAGCTTTATCTCCGAATTTTTAAAATCACGGTCAAAAATCATTTTGACTCTTTTCATATGATAATTCGACGAAACCACGATGGCGGAATGAATTGGATAGCTCTTCAAAATTTGGCGGGTAAAATGGGCGTTTTCATAGGTGCTATCAGCACGTTCCTCGAGGATAATCGCACTTTCTGGAACGCCAAGCTTTAGGGCATGTTCCTTCATCAACCTAGCGGCTGTCACATCGTTATAAATCGTCCCGCCAGAAATAACAAAATACTTTCCATAGCCCTGATGAAACAACTCAGCAGCCTTTTCCACTCTTTCTCCGCGGTCACCACTTAAGACAACAATCGCGTCTGCCTTTTGGATCCCTTCCTCAACCGTCAGGAACTTTCCTGCATTCATCAAAAAAACGACAAAAACAACGGACAAAACGATAAAAACCCCAAACATTATTTTACGCTTCATCATAAAAAACACCCTAAGAATAATTTATAAATCTATTATACCTTAAACCGAAATCGCTCCAACAAACGAATAAATTTTATTAAAAAAGAAAAAAATATCTTAAAAATGGTAAGGGGAATTTACTTTGGTTAAAACAATTAAACCAAGAAAGATTGGTTCCAAAAGGGCTGCACCCATCAAAAAGGTTCCACTGGCAGAAAAAATCACACTAACTGAAGAAGTTTTACTGGCAGAAAAAGTTCCACTAGCAGAAGAAGTTTCACTAGCAGAAAAAGTTTCAGTAACAGAGAAACTTACTTCCGCTGAAATAGGAAAACTCTGGGCGACCTATATGGGAAACAGCATGTCTAAATATATTCTAAGCTACTATCTGCAGCACGTAGAGGATAAAGAAATTGAAAAATTATTGAATCACGCTCTAACATTAGTACATGATTTTATGTCTACCGTTGAAGGAATATTTAAAAAAGAAAACTATCCGATACCAATTGGTTTTTCGGATAAAGATGTGAATCTTGGGGCTCCCAGATTATTTGAAGATCAGTTTTATGTTCATTATTTAAAATACGCAGCCAAAGCCGGGCTCAGCATTTATAGTGTCGCCATCCCTCTTGTGTATAGAGAGGATGTAAAGGAATTTTTCATTCACTGCATGAATTCCACCATTGAATTAATGCAGCATATCAAAGAAATTTTAATGAAAAAAGGCTTTATCATAAAACCTCCTTACATTCCAATACCGGAAAAGGCAACCTTCGTACATAAAGATTTTCTAAATGGATATTTTGGGGAAATACGGCCATTACACGCCCTAGAAATCACCCATCTTTATGACAATATTGAAAATAATGTGACAAGCAAAGCGCTTATCCTGGGTTTTAGCCAAGTTGTCAAATCGGAACGGATTCGAGAATTATTTTTAAAAGGCAAGGATATTACCTATAATAATTTAGAACGGTATATGCATAAACTACATGTTGAAAACTTGCCTTCGCCGTCCTTTCTCGACCATTTAGTCACGACCTCCACGGTTTCACCTTTTTCAGATAAAATCATGTTGTTCCATAAAGTGGATATGTTCTCAATGAAGATCAGGGCATTTGGAAATTCAACTGCTGTAAATGGAAGGCATGATATTGGCTTCATGTATGCAAGGTCGTTAATGAATATCTCATTATTTGTAGAAGAAGGCGCAAAAATCATGATTGAAAACGGCTGGATGGAACAGCCGCCAGAAGCGGTCAATCGTGAGAAATTAAGATCCAAATGAAATCTCTGCACACAAAAGGACGAGAGCAGTTTCCCCCCTCGTCCCCTTTTTAATTCATACTCCGCAAATCAAATAATTGATGAAGGACCCGCGTCAATCCCATTCTGGCGGGCCCGTTAAGAAGGACAAACCTATTAAACTTCTAAAAGATACTGGTTAAAAACAGCTTTCAAGCGCATCGTTTTTCCTGAAACGTTCTTAATCGTGTTGTTGTTTAACGCATATGCCTCAAGAGTATGGAAGTTTGCGCGGCCCTCGACGATATCAAGGCCAATTCCCTTTGTGAAGCTGCTGTAGCGATCCACAATCACATCTTCAAACACACAGTCTTCGATTAATTTATGGGCAACCTTCAAGCCTCTTGCAAAAGCATCCATTCCAGCCACATGAGCATACACTAAATCTTCTGCTTCAAAAGACGTTCTTCTTACCTTGGCATCAAAGTTTAACCCACCGTGGCCTAAACCGCAATTGGTCTTTCATCGTTTTTCCGTCGATGACTTATTCATAAGCTACTTTTTTTCACGCTTCCAAAATACGTCATAGTTTGAACCATTTCTATTCCCTCCTAGTATTAGCAAACTACCTTTTCTTTAGTTTATTGCTTGGATAAACTAACTTGATTTCATCTTACAAAATTAAACGCTTTAATAAACTATTATTTTTGAACTTTTTATGTATGACTTAGGCGATAATTGATTTATAATGGTTATATATTTAAAAAACTTAATTTAACGCTCGAACAAAAGAGGTGTAAATCCAAGTGGTCATTGCCGATCAACTACTAGTCAAAAAAATCAATCAGAAAGTACTGTTAAATGAGATTGTTGCCAATTCCCCTATCTCGAGGGCAAGACTTTCTGAAATCACGGGATTAAATAAATCCACCGTTTCTTCACAGGTCAATACATTAATTGAAAAGAACCTTATTTTCGAAATTGGCCAAGGAAAATCGAGCGGCGGAAGAAAACCAGTTATGCTTGTTTTTAATAAAAATGCTGGATACTCCATCGGAATCGATATTGGCGTAGATTTTATCAATGGGATTTTAACGGATTTAAAAGGGAATATTGTGCTCGACGCTTATCACCCCTTAGAAAATCCTAGCGCTGAAAAGATTAAAGAGCTTTTATTTTCAATGATTGAACACTTTAAAAATCAGATGCCGGAATCACCTTACGGGTTAATTGGCATTGGATTATGCGTACCAGGCCTTGTCAATACAGAGCAAAAAATCATCTTCACCCCAAACCTAGACTGGAATTATGGCCTTGATTTAAAAAAGCTGATCGAGAAGGAATTCCAGGTACCTGTTTTTATCGAAAATGAAGCAAATGCTGGCGCCTACGGTGAAAAAGTTTTTGGCACAGCAAAAAATTACGAAAACCTGATCTACGTAAGCGTTGGTACGGGAATCGGGATTGGCATCATCATTAATAATGATCTCTATCGAGGGGTGGGCGGTATTGCCGGCGAGATGGGCCATGTTACCATCGATTTAAATGGCCACAAATGCAGCTGTGGAAATCGGGGGTGCTGGGAATTATATGCATCAGAAAAAGCCTTGATGAAATCACTGCCAAATCAGCATCAGAAGGCTTCCCATCAGGAATTGATTCATCTTGCCAACCAAAATGATGCAGAAATCTTAATGGCCTTACAAAACTTAGGATACTATTTAGGGATTGGGCTGACTAGCATTCTCAATACGTTTAATCCACAGGCCATCATTATTCGCAACGACTTAGTGGAGGCCTTGCCAATGGTAGTAAACTCGATTCGAAACTCAATCTCATCGCGAATCTATAACCAATTAGAAAACAATTACGAGCTCTTGCTGTCTTCCTTAGGGAAAAATGCCCCGGCATTAGGTGCATCGTCGATTATGATTGAAAGTTTCTTAGAGATGTTTAGTTCGTAAAAGTTGGCGACTCGATTTGCTTTTCTCAGCAACGATCGGTCGCCAACAAAAATTATCCTATTATTACTACTCTACACGCATATCATCATTTTTTAATAATTTAGCCACTCCCATTCCTACTACTAACCCAGGCAAACCGCCTACCGCTCCGGCTAAGGCCACTCCAATTTTCACCCCTGTAGGAGTTTCCGACCGAATGATGATTTCTTCTGCACGGCCTTTACCCTTATTTACTTGATCTAATCCTTTACAATTACTGATATGAACCGGCTTTGTCTCAATTTGCCGATCAAACACACCGAAATAATAATGATATTGCCGAACAATGACATTCGTTGAACGTTTGGTCGTACAATTTTTAAAATCACAGTCTTCTACAAAGACTTTAGCCCCTGAAATTTTTTCATAAGTTGAACCTTGAATAAGAAATCCATCATTGATTTCCACACCATCAAATAAGCATTTCGAAATCTTATTGGAGTCCGTGTGCTTCCCACAACTAAATTCAAAACTGGCATCAGCTACAAGGCCAGATAAATCATGAACCAGATTATAAAATTCACAAAATTCAACTGTGATGCCCTGGCCTTTCACGATCCCGTTTTTACAGTTAACAAACTGACAATTTTTTATCGAAAAATCATCACCTCTAGTAATGTCCTGACAATCTTTGAAAAGGCAATTTGTAATCTTCGTCTTAGAATCGTAAGTACCTTCAATAACCTCTTTACAAGCTTCAAAACTGCATTCACTAATACTGGCCGCATCACTAATACACTTATCTACATTTGTAAAATTGCAATTCGCATATGTACCTGAAGCAATATTAAACAAAACAAGCTTGGTTTCTTCTCGACCAACCGTTTCAATTCCACGCACAACACAATTATTGATCTTTACAGAACCTTGAATATAAATGATGTTGCCAAAATATATATCGTCACCTGGTTTATTTTGGTCATTAAAATAAATTTGGGTATTTGAAATTTCCCCTCTGAGCTTATTACCCTGACGCCAGCCATTGTCATGAATAAAATTTTCCCCTGGTGAGTTAATTAAACAATTCTGTATCGTAAGGTTAAACTCATTTTTCATTTTGATAAAATGACTGCAATCATTAAACACACTATTTAGTAGAATAAATTCATTATCGCCTTCACCTTGAATAAAAGAGTTTTTATCGATGCTGTGACAATGCACCTGACAATTAGAAAATGTAATACTAGCACCTTCTGAGAGCGTTATTTCGTCTGAGTCATTCGTTTCATTGTAATGAACAATACAATTATCAAATTGTAAATGCCCCTCACAATTAATATAGGCACTTATATGGACGATTCTGTTCTTAATGACCTTAAGTTCATCACGAGGAATATATAAAATACTCTTAATATTCATTTCTTCTAATTCGATCGTCTCTTCTTCAAAGGTCACTTCTGGCATTTCAATGTAAAACTCTTCTTCTACCACATCAAAATTTCCGTATTTATCAATAAAACCAGCGACACCACGAAGATTGTACATAGCTGCTATTTTATTTTTTACTTCTCGAATCGTTTTGTTACCAAAATCGAACTCTTCCAGGAGTTCTTCAATTTCTTCAGGTAAATGGAAACTACAATTATGTAAAAAGCAGTATTCTAAACAGCAGGTTAATAATTTTTTCTTTGTCTCAATCTGGTCAATCGACTCCAAGGAGGCTTTGATATCCATTTCTTGTGCGCCAGCACCAATATAAGTGAGAATCTGATTGGCATATACACGCTGATTCTCTGAGACTTGATCAAAATGATGCATGAGATAAAACAAGAGTCCGCCAAGGATTTCACCTTGAATCTCAGTTAAATCGCCAATATCTGTTTCTTTAGTAATCCCTAAAATACAGCGATTTTCTAACTGGTTAAATCTTTTTGCTAGTAAAACATCGTTCGCGGTTAATCTCTCAATATTATCAAACGCTTCAACCACCATGTCTGAAATTCTCGCATCCCGCTCGGAAAGACGGACCAGAATCTCCATGATCATTTGTTGCGCTTGAGCTAAACTTCCAATTTGATTAGCCATTCTTTTTTCGTTTTTCTTAGAGAAAGTCACCATATCAAAAACTCGATGAAACCACTTTTCTTTCTTTATTTGTTCAAACTGGTCTTGGGTTGCTGAAGCTAATTGATGTGATGCTAGCTTCAAATCGTCAAAACTGCACTGATTGCTAGCGTAATAGTCATAGTCTAAAATCAATTCTTGTTGCGCCATCGTCTATCTCTTTCCCTTCATCAAATGTTCGAATTCATCAAAGTTTTGTTCTATTTTTTTCACTTTTGCTCTTACTCTATTTGAATTGAAGTGGACCCTACTCTCATCTTTTTCAATTCTCCTAATACTTTCTTCAAGATTCATAGACATGCCATAAACATACCCTGAGGCATGTAATATTTCTGCAAAGGCCCCTTTTCCAAAAACCTCATCTAAAATATTGGTTAACGTCTTATTCAGATAAATGCCAATCGCCATACCTGCGATAAACCCTAATGGTCCTGCGGGAAGAAAAAGCGTAACGGAAGCCATCGTCCCCCCCATCAATGCCCCTTTTAACGTATCTTGGCCAACGCCTGCAAGGGCCTCTTTCTCAGAAATATCCCCATTTTTGTATTTTAAATAGTGGCTAATCCCTGATACAGTCAAACCAATAGCTGCTCCAATAACAGCACCTTGAAAGGCTTTCTTAGAAACCTCCTGCAACGTGACCGTGGTATGCGCTTGTCCGGCAGCAATCTTATCTTTAAGCCGTTCGGTAGATTGCTTCACACTACCCGTATTATTTAGTTCCTGAACATTTAATTGTTTTTGGGCTTGTTTTAATGTATTTGCATAGTCTACATCTCCATTTTGTACCGCTTTTTCGATATTGCGAGCGAGTGCCTTTTTTAGAGCTCCTTCTGTACCATCAATCCCTACTAAAGTATCGTCTGGCTTCAATGTTCCATTTTTTAACGCTTTCAGAACATCGCTAACATTGGTCCCTAATCCTTTACTGCTTTGGGCTGCTTTTATTGTTGTTTTCGTAATTTCTTCTTTCGTAAACCGATTGATCGTAACACCATCGACTCCAGGAGCGTTTGTCATTTTTTCACCAAGGAGCTGATATTTCTCGAAAAAACTACCCAACTGTCCTTGTTTCCAACGGAGCCAATCCACCTCTTGCCCGGTTCCATTAAGTTTTTTTATAAGAAGATCTAATTGCCCCTTGGTTGCCTGATCCAAATAGTCCTTAGCACTTTGAGCATTTGCAAAAACACCTGATTTGGAATAGGCGTCGACATTTAGTTGCTTAAAAACTTGGATATCCCTGGCCAATTGATGTGATCCTTCAAACCTTAAATTCGTACCAGCGAGATTGTTAATTCTCTGCGCTACCCCATCTAACATTTGTGAAGTAGTTAAATGATATTGGCCAGCAACTGTAGCAAAATTGGCTGCTTCGGCTAAGATGCTCGGGTCTTTTTTCAGTTGTTTCAAATGATACGGACAAATTTCATTCTCTAAGTGAATTACTTTGCAACGTTTACAGTAATCAAACATTTATAAATGACACCTTTCAAATATTTAGTAAAATTGGTTCTTTTTAACTAAATGATTCTACTACCATAGTTCTATTTCCTCTATAAATGAAGAAATCGTGAAATTTATGTGCAATCATACTTCCCATAATGTCAAAAAATGCTGTCGATATTTTTTTGAATATTGTGAACCCTTTTTGGTTGATTACTAGATTTAGAAAATGATACGATTATACACGGATTTGAAAACGCTATCATTTCCAAAAAATATCATAGTTGTGCATTCTCGTTGGGTGTACATAAGACAAAGGGAGGAAGAACATTTGAGTCAAGTAACAGTCGGTCTAAAAGAAAAAGTAGAGAAATTCCTATTGGGGAAAAAGAAACTGTACATTGATGGTCAATTTGTTGAAAGTCTCTCACAAAAAACATTTGATACTTATAATCCGGCTACTGGTGAAGTACTTGCAGCGGTTTATGAGGCAGGACCAGAGGATATTGATCGCGCCGTAAAAGCCGCTCGTCAAGCTTTTGATAAGGGGCCATGGTCCAGAATAGGCACTGCCGAGCGCAGCCGCTTAATGTACAAATTAGCCGATTTAATGGAGCAGCACAGAGAAGAGCTTGCCCAATTAGAAACACTCGATAATGGAAAACCAATCCGTGAAACCTCCAACGCTGATATTCCTCTTGCTGTTGAACATATGCGCTACTATGCCGGTTGGGCAACAAAAATCGTTGGCCAAACGATCCCAGTCAATGGACCGTTCTTGAACTATACACGCCATGAAGCCGTAGGCGTGGTTGGACAAATTATTCCGTGGAACTTCCCTTTATTAATGGCCATGTGGAAGCTTGGCGCTGCTCTGGCAACAGGTTGTACCGTCGTTCTAAAGCCTGCTGAACAAACGCCGCTATCTGCTCTATACCTAGCCGAACTCATTCAAGAAGCCGGATTCCCGCCAGGTGTTGTCAATATTGTTCCTGGCTTTGGCGAGACAGCCGGTCAACCGCTTGTCGACCACCCACTTGTAGATAAAATTGCCTTCACCGGCTCCACAGAAGTCGGAAAATCCATTATGGAAAAAGCCGCAAAAACACTAAAGCGGGTAACACTAGAGCTTGGCGGTAAGTCGCCGAATATTATCCTTCCAGACGCTGACCTTACACAAGCGATTCCAGGTGCGTTAAATGGGGTTATGTTCAACCAAGGCCAAGTTTGCTGTGCGGGTTCAAGGGTCTTTATCCAGAAAAAGCAATTTGATAATGTCGTCGCAGACATGGTCAGCCATGCGCAGAAAATCAAGCAGGGCGCCGGCCTCCATGCTGACACTGAAATTGGTCCACTGGTATCAGTCGAGCAGCAAAAACGCGTTCTCGGCTATATCGAAAAAGGCGTGCAAGAAGGAGCAGAATTGCTAGTCGGCGGTAATCAGCCATTTGAACAAGGCTATTTTGTTTCGCCAACGATCTTTGCCGATGTCCGCGATGAAATGACGATTGCGAAGGAAGAAATCTTTGGTCCAGTTATTTCCGCCCTGCCATATGAGGATCTGGATGAACTGATTGACCGTGCGAACAATAGCGAGTATGGCCTAGCTGCAGGCGTCTGGACAAGAGATGTGGCGAAAGCTCATTACATTTCCAGCAAACTTCGCGCAGGTACGGTTTGGGTAAACTGCTATAATGCATTTGACGCCGCATCACCATTCGGAGGCTACAAACAATCCGGAATCGGCCGCGAAATGGGATCTTATGCCTTAAACAACTACTCCGAAGTCAAAAGTGTTTGGATCTCCATGAAGTAGAAATGGTGACAGGCACCATTCGTGGACAAATGTCCTCCTAGGGTGGATTTTTATTCTGTGGTTTGCATCTATTTTTATAATGATAATTAAAATGGCTCAGTGCACTTACTGAGCCATTTTTTATATGTGAGGTATTTTAGTTCTATACTTGGACCTAACAACGGTCCCCGCGATAGAGTCATAAACCGTTTGGTTATTTTTGCTTTTCAAGGGACTTATCAAGTAAATGAATACCAGTCCGTAGACAGCTATTAATAATGAATAAATCAAATAATCGGAGTATTCAGGAGGGGCGACCATGTGCCAAATGGTAAAATGGGCAAGTTCCCAAGGGGCAAATTTAAGGGCAGAACGGAAAAGCGAGCGCCCAAGTCCGATCGGTTGACCACGTACGCCTACTACCACAATCCCCATTTTTCGTTTCCCCCATGTCGCATGCCATTTCAACCCTTCACTTATGGAAAAATAAAGATAGACAGGCAGAGTAATCAATAGAAATCCAGTAATTTCTGCCGACAGAGAGCTTGCCGTGAACAATGGAATCAGCCACGGCCGCGCAAAAAAAGATACTGCAAACAGCAGGATGAGATACCCCGAAATGATAACATAGTCCCACAAAAAGGCGATTATACGTGTAATGAGCGAAACGTTTGTTAAATTTTCATGTCGGTCGTCCACTGTTTTCAACCCCTATCTTCATCCTGCCTACACAGTAGTTTTAAATAGCACTATTTGGAATTAGAATAAATCCAGTCGTTGGATGGTCTGGTATAAGTAATTCCCACATACTACCTGTTATTTTATTTACATTACTTCCCAAAATATTATATGGAGGTGATTTTTTTGCCAGACCAAGATTATAAACCACCAAGAATATCTGATAATTATGTGGATGGAAATCCTTATTTAGATACAAATGAGGACCCTTCAACAAGGGCTAAAGGAAGTTCACTACAACGAGGAATGGAAATAGTCGGTAATTCAGTGGCAAACCATGAAGGACTGAGCAATAGAATTTAAAAAATGATAATCTACAGTAATTCCACTAAATCATCAACTATATAGTATGAGTTATATAGGGAAAATCATGCTGAGAATACTAAGTAAAAGAGCTGAAAAAATACAGCTCTTTTATTCTTCTTTTTACAGATAGGCAGGGGTTTGTCTTTGTTTATTGTTCTATATTACAATTTCCTCAATCATTGAACTCCCCTCAGCTTCTTCCGTATCAAGCCATTTCCATTTCTCATTAAGTCTAATTCGCCCATCTGCTAAGATTTCAGGAGTCGAAACACATTCTCCTCCTCTAATTTCATTTTTTGTATTAACGTGGTTATATCTAAACTCTAGGCAACCATCTCCATTAACGATACCAATTAGGAACCCTTTGACAATTTCTCCTCCACTATAGGTTGCTGAGATGATATTTCCCTCTTGTTTATAACGAAAAGAAGTTTTTGAAGAAACTTCTCCGTTAGCAGTATTTTCAATTGAAACAAATGTGCGACCATTATAATTAATCATAATTCATTCTCTCCCCCTTTTTCCTGGAGTATTTTCTATGAATTGTTCCCGGTCTTTGTTCTGCTACAACTTCCAGCCTCCATATGAATTTCGTGATAGATGGAACAAAACAGCCGAAAACCCAAATCTTTTTTTAGAAATCAGCTCCCCTGAATTTCTTTAATACTTTTTCAACCCAAAAAAGCATGCGCGTTGGTCAGCTTTGCCACGATATCGAAGCCATATCTGGAATAAACTTTTTCGTCTCTTTCATTAATCGAAAATATCCAGAAATTCACCGCTCCTCGATACGCTTCAATCGTCACGAATAAGAAGGCTGCATTGCCTTTTTCACTAATTTATTCATGCTGCCTGTGCGATATCCGGATAAATCCAATGCTACATATAAAAAACCAAGCGATTTCAGCTTGCTTTCGATTGACTCACAATGGTGAAGAACCATTTCCATTTCTTCTGGATCTACTTCAATTCTCGCCATTTTATCGTGATGGCGGACCCGTACTTGATACAGACCAATTTCTTTTAGGAGAAAGTTTTCGGCAGCATCCAGCTGATTGATTTTTTCTGCGGTGATTCTCGTCCCGTAAGGAATCCTTGAAGACAAACAAGCAAAGGACGGCTTGTTCCATGTTTTTAAATTCATTTCTTTAGAAAGGATACGGATTTCCTCTTTCGTAAGACCAACTTCCTTCAGAGGACTCCGTACCCCTTTTTCTTTAAGTGCTTTCATCCCTGGGCGATAATCGCCTACATCGCTGGCATTGGTACCATCAATAATATAGCTGTATCCTTTTTCCTGTGCTAACTTTGTTAATCGTTCATACAAACCAACTCGACAAAAATAGCAGCGATTCACTGGGTTTGAAACAAAATTCTCATTTTCAAATTCTTTTATGGTGATGGTCAAATGTGGGACATCAAGTTCTTTCGCAAGCTGCACAGCCGCATCGAACTCTCGCTGCGGAAATGTCTCTGACGCGGCAATAACTCCCAATACATGATCACCTAATTCTTCTTTCGCCCGAGCCAGGAGAAAGGCGCTATCTACCCCTCCAGAAAACGCCACCAAAACCCTTCCCATTTCTCTCAACAGATTTCCCAGCGCCTTATTTTTTTGCACCAATTGTTGTTCCATTTTCCTCAACCCCATTTTGGATTATCTATAATCGATACATGCAACTTACTCTAAAAAAAATGGACAGTCATCGAGCAATTCTTTTATGTGTTTAATGAACAACCTGAATGTTTAACTTTTGCAGGTTGATGGCAAATGGCTCTGCAATGACTCCCTTTTCGGTGATAATTCCCGAAAGGTAAGCGTTTGGTGTAATATCAAAAGACGGATATAACGCTTCTACTCCCTTCGGCGCTAGGCGCTTTCCATTCAGAGTCGTAACTTCTTGAGCGTCGCGATATTCCACTTCAATCCCAGCTCCGCTCTGAAGGCAAAAGTCGATGGTATGACTAGAGGTGGCTGTATAAAAAGGAATTTCATGTTTTTTAGCTGCAAGGGCGTGCATATACGTTCCAATTTTATTGGCCAAATCTCCATTTGCGGCAACCCGGTCAGAACCAACGACGACCTTTTGCACCATCCCTTGGCTCATGAAATATCCCGACATGTTATCGGTAATTAAAGTGACTGGGATTCCGAATTTTTGCAACTCATAAGCGGTAATCCTCGCTCCTTGAAGATAGGGTCTTGTTTCACAGGCAATCACTCGAATGTTTTTTCCAAGCTCATGAGCCTTGCGAATCACCGACAGTGCTCTTCCTCCATAACCGGACCCCGCCAATGCCCCGGAATGACAATGTGTGAGCACTGTATCACCATCTTCAATCAGATCGGCACCATTGCTGCCAAGTGCATGCTCGAATTGCAGCTGCCGCTCTAAAATCTCGATTACCTTCGCTTCAATTCTATCGAGAGGCAGCTTTTCGAAGCCATTTACACTATTCATAATTTCATCAATGGTTTTCATCAAATTGATCGCGGTCGGCCGAGTGCTTTTGAGCAGTTTTGCCGCTCGATGCATTTCTTCTCTCGCTCCGCCAGATTTGAGTGCGGCTAGATACATGCCCCACGCTCCTGCTATACCGATTGCCCCCGACCCTCTAATCGTCATATTCCTAATCGCTTCCGCGAGATCATCCACTTCCTGAATCGTGAGAATCTCTTCTTTATGAGGCAGCTCGATCTGATTAATCAGTTTTAGAGCTCCCTTTTCAAACCAAATGGGCAGTAAAAGCTGCTGGTCTTTAAAATTTTGAACTAATTGTTCTATGCTGCTCATTGCATGACCTCCCTTTTATTCATCTGAGATAAGGCTGCTTGGATCTGCATCTTAATAAAGGCCTGCTTCGCTGTATCCTCCACAAGTGTGGCAATGTTATACGCGGCTTCAAGTGACTGCCCAATCGCACATATACCATGATCTTTCATTAATGCCGCTTTAATATTGGGATACTTTTCAAACACTTCCGTTACATAATTTGCTAACTCCTTTGAGCCTGAAGGCGCCGCCTCCGCAACCGGAACATAGCCAAGAATTTTTTGAGCGGTTACGGTGGGAAGCGGGAGCTCCATCCCTAAGGAGGCAAACCCGATCGCATAGTTTGGATGACAGTGGACAATAGCCTGTACATCGGGACGTGTCCGGTAAATCCCTAAATGAAAACGGAACTCCTTAGAAGGAGTTCCATATCCCTCTACTACGTCTCCGTCCATAGATAAAAGCAGTGCATCTTCTTTCGTGACTTCTCCAAGGCTGATCCCCGACCTTTTAATGAGAATGGCTTCACGGTCGGGAACGCGAACACTGATATTTCCTCCCGTCGCTTGTGTCAACCTTCGGTTATATACTTTATGAGAAATATGGACCAATTCTTTTTTCAAAAGCTCCTCTTTCACACACCATTCCCCCTATGATTTATGATTGTCTAATAGAATTCTTTCAAAATGAGGTCTAAGCAGTTCAGCCCGCTTTAATGATTCCTGCCATTTTCCCTTCAGACCTTCCCGTCTTTCTTTCACCTCATGAAAGACTCTTTCTTCATCTATAGTCACCATTCTCCCGTTTCTCACTGTCCATTGACCATTGACGAGAACAGAATCGACAGACGAGCCATTTTCCTGATGAACCAATTGGGAAATCGGATCGTTGAACGGGGTCCAAAACGTATTTTTCGTCCCCATTAACACTAGGTCTGCTTTTTGGCCTGGAGCGATCATTCCAGATTCGCCCTCCATTCCTAACACTTTTGCACCTGATATGGTTGCCATGTTAAATACAGCTTCAGCAGTCAGCCAATGGGAATAGTCGCTTTCACTCGGACGATGAATCATCGCCGTCAGGCGCATGGCTTCAAATAAATTGTGAGTGGTTCCACAGTTAGAGCCGTCCGTTCCAATCGCCACATTCGCCCCCTTTTCCCTAAAGGATGGAATGGGTGCGATGCCGCTCCCAAGCAGTAAATTGCTCGCCGGATTATGAATAAATGATACGTTTCGATCTACTAATAGCTGCATTTCTTTGTCATCCAGCCAAACGGCATGGGCGCAAGCTAGCTTTTCATTCAATAAGCCTAAGCGGTCGAGATAGCGGACAAGGCCGCCTTGGTAGTGTTTTCGGCATTGATTATATTGAGCTCTTGTTTCAAGCAAGTGCGTATGAATCCGCAAATTTTCTTTTTCACTGAGTTCTTTGCATAATTGAAGTATGTGTTCTGAACATCGCTGCGGGGCATTCGGGCCAAGTTGGATAGAGATTCGCCCGTCTTTTTGATGCCAGGTTGAGATAAGCGATTGATAAAAGGATTTCATTTCTTCTATTGAAGGGGCAGTTTTTTTTGACATTTGTTTCTGAATGGAAGGTGGAAAAGCGATTTGAAAAAATTGTTCGTCTGGCACATCATGCAGCATGGGGGCAAAGGCCACCCGCATCCCGGCTTCGTCATATGCTTTTAGCGCCGCCTCTGATGTCCCAATATGCGGAAAATGGTCTACGCAGCTTGTCACACCTGATTTCATCATCTCGATGCTGCCTAGCAGCACAGCATAATAAATATCCTCGTCTTCCAACGCATAACCATAGGCCATAGTATAAAGTGCCCATATTTCCAGCGGGAGATTATTGGTCGTACCCTTGAGTAAATTCGTATAGGAATGGTAATGAGCATTTACCATTCCCGGAATTAAGACCATGTTTTCAGCGTCGATGATTTCATCCGCATATTGTTCCAGATCTTTTACAAGATTCTCTTGATTGTAAACCACATGTGTGATTTTCTGCCCTTCTACCATAACAGTACCCTTCTTGTTCCCAACAGAAGACATGTTGGAAACAATGTAGGGGTTTTTAATGAGCGTTTTCTTTGCAATCATGTCCTTGCCAATACAGCTCGTTCGTAAGCTTCCTGGCAGGAGCAGTTTTTCCTTTCATCTGCTAACTTAATAGCTTCGAGCATAAGGGTGCTTACCGTTTCGCGTTTGCGTTCGCCAACTTCTTTATGTGCTTTTAAGGAAGGTTTGTGGTCGGTTATACCAGGAGCCATGTTGGTAGCCACCGTAACCACGGAATAGCACATCCCAAGCTCTCTTGCAAGCGCTGCTTCCGTTGCGTTTGTCATCCCGACAACATCCATTCCCCATTTTGCAAACAATTGTATTTCTGCTTTTGTCTCATAACGCGGACCATCTACACAGACTAATGTGGTCTTCTCTCTAAGCGGTTCATTGATTTCTTTTGCCGCCTGAACAAAAACCTCTTGTAATTCCGGACAAAACGGTTCCGTAATGTCAACAGAATATTTTCCATATGTTTTCACCCGCGTTGTCAAATCCACAAATTGATCGAGCAAGGAAAGGCTGCCGACTTCAATTTCTGGATTAATCGCCCCAACCGCCGACACAGACAAGATTCTTGTAACCTCTAACTCTTTTAAGGCCAGTATATTGGCACGATAGTTTACAAACGGCGCCAGCGTGTCATGATGCTTACCATGCCTTGGAAGAAAATAAACTTCCTTTCCTTCAGATACGGCCCGAAAGACCGTGACTTCGCCATACTCCGTATGAACCGTTTTTTCAACCATTTGTTCAAAAAGCTGATAGAATCCCGTTCCGCCAATAATTCCAATTTTCATATTTCCACCTCATCTAATTAGTTATTTTTTTACTAGCATATAGTCGTTATACGACTTGGCACATAGACACCTCTTCTGTTCTGAAAGTAAAGAAATGGCTTTTAATACAAGTGCTTTTACTTTATCTTTGTTTTCCGCTGCCACCTTTTTATGTGTTGCCAAGTCAGGAGGTATATAAGCAAATCCTGTCGCAAGATCGGTTGAGAGTGTGACGGCCGAAAAACAAATTCCAAGCTCTCTCGCAAGTGCCGCTTCCGTTGCGTTCGTCATTCCAACTACATCCATTCCCCACGAAGAAAACAATTGCAGCTCACTGCGAGTTTCATAGATTGGTCCATCCACACAGATAAGTGTCGTATTTTCATATAGTGTCTGGCCATTCTCTTGTGCTGCGGATTTCAATACCTGTTGAAGATCAGAACAAAATGGATGTGTCATATCAACGGAAAATCGTCCGAATGTATTGTCCCTTCTCCGGGTGAAATCCACAAACTGGTCAAGCAGTGATAATCCGCCGATCGGAATGTCCGGGTTGACTGAGCCCACAGCTGATACTGCAATGACTTGTTCAACCCCGACTTTTTTCAAGGCCAGCATATTCGCTTTATAATTCACATAGGGTGCCAGCACTCCGTGCGTAGTACCGTGCCTTGGCAAAAAATAAACCTCTTTACCCTCATATTCTCCCTTTAGAAAGGTCACTTGCCCATATTCTGTTTCCATACACTGCTCGATAAGTACGGGAAACAAATCATAAAATCCCGTTCCGCCAATCAATCCGATTTTCAAGGCGTTTCCCCCTTTATCTTACTAGTTTCTCAATTACCGCAGAAACGGCTGCGCCGCCTAACCAAACACCAATAATACCCGCAATCCCCGCGAATACAGGCGGAGCCGGAAGCGGCAGCCGCACCATTTTAAAGCAGACTCCCACAACGATTCCTGCAATCAGGGCTAAGAAAATCTCTTTCATACTTTCGCACCTTCCAGCTCATAGGATGAATGAACGGACTTTTGATCGTCTTCCGGCAGTAAAAAGTCAAAGTCACATCCTTGATCGGCTTGGAGCACATGCTGACGGTACAACCAGGCAAAGCCTCGCTTATAATCCGTAAACTGCGGCGGCGTCCACTCTTTTCTTCTGTTTTCAAGCTCGACTTCAGAAACGAGCAGCTTGAGCGAACGTTTCTCTACATCCAGCTCAATCCAATCACCGTCTTGAATCAAACCGATGTTCCCGCCGACTGCCGCTTCCGGAGAAGCGTGAAGTACAACCGTTCCAAATGCGGTGCCGCTCATTCGACAATCCGATAACCGGACCATGTCTCGAACACCTTGCTTCAAAAGCTTATTTGGAATAGGAATCATCCCGGCTTCCGGCATACCTGGCGCTCCGGCAGGACCGGCATTTTGCAGGACAAGCACACTGTCTCGATCGACCTCAAGATTCGGGTCGTTCACCCGCTTTTCCATATCTGCAATGGAAGTGAACACAACTGCTTTTCCGCAGTGTTTAAGCAACGTTTTGTCAATGGCCGCTTTCGGTTTCATAATCGCGCCATTTGGAGCCAGGTTGCCCCGTAAGACCGCGATGCCTCCTTCTTGATATAGCGGTTCGGTGATCGGCCTGATAATATCGCGATAAACCTCATCCACCTCAATACTGCTCAAATTCTCGCCAAGCGATTGACCCGTCACCGTTTGCTCTCCAAGGTTCAGAAGCGGTGACAGTTCTTTTAGTACAGCGGGAATGCCGCCTGCATGATATAAATCTTCCATTTGATATTTGCCAGCCGGCCTTAAATTGGCAATAAAAGGTGTGGTTCTGCTGAGTCTTTCAAAATCTTCTAACGTCAGACTGATTCCCAGCCTTCTAGCGATCGCGATCAGATGGATTACTGCATTCGTCGATCCCCCTACAGCCATCAATGTTCGAACCGCATTTTCAAAAGATTCCTTTGTCATTATGTCCGAGGGACGAACATTGTTCTCCACCATTTTCACAATGGCTTTTCCCGTTTCTCTTGCCAGACGCATCCGCTCATTTACAGTCGCTGGTGCTGCGCAAGCGCCTGGGAGCATCATTCCTAACGCCTCTGCGCAAGCGGCAATCGTGCTTGCAGACCCCATCACCATACAATGCCCGGCAGTCGGCGCCAATTGGGCATTAATATTTTTAATATCTTCCTCACTCACGGTTCCGGCCTTATACTCTTGCCAAAAAAAGCGGCAGTCAGAACACGCTCCAAGCGTTTCGCCTTTATATTTGCCGTTGTTCATCGGTCCGCCTGTGAAAGCAATGGCCGGCTTGTTCGCACTTGCTGCTCCCATAAGCTGGGCAGGCAGCACTTTATCGCAGCCTCCTATTAATACAACACCATCAATCGGCTGGGCTGTAATCATTTCCTCCGTATCCATGGCTGCCAAATTGCGGTATAGCATGGTCGTAGGGCTTGTAAACATCTCGCCGAGAGAAATGGTCGGAAACTCAAGCGGCGTTCCCCCCGCCATAATAACCCCCTGTTTAATAGCCTCCACAATCGGTTTTAAGTGGCTGTGGCAGCGGTTAACTTCGCTGTATGTATTACAAATACCAATGACCGGCTTTTCAAAATCTGCTTCTTCATGGCCAAGATGACGCTGAAAGGCCATGCGGAGAAATTGGCTGAAACCGGCATCTCCGTATGATGTTTGTGTTTTTTTCATATTCTTTCCCCTCTCAATGAACTGATATGGTGAGATTAAGTGTACCAGCTTCCGTAAACGGTAACTCAATAGGGTGTGACTGAATGTCAGCTTTCTCATTCATCTCACTTGCAATTTTTTCCGATACAAACAAATGTTCAAGTTCGAGCGTATTTTCGATAACAGCCATTCTAATAGAAGCAGGATTTTCAATTCCAAGACTCTGTACCGCCGCGTAGATCGCTTCCTTATCGTTTGGCAGTACAAGGGGGATCATCCCCCTTTGTACGTAAGTACTCGTCAGGCAATTCAAGTATGTTTTTTGCTTATCCAGTTTTTGATACAGTCTTTCTGTTGTTAGATCGGCAAGCCCAATACCAGTCGCATTTCCGTGTGAAGCATCATCAAGATCTAGCACAACAATTCTTTTATAAGAGGGTTTCTCGGGCTCTGGCGAACCGAATATTTTATTGCGTCCAATGACGTTTGTGTCCATACCTGTACCACTGTAATTTTTTCCCATTGTTTTTATGACAAGGAGATCAAGTTCTTCAATTGGAATTCTAGGAAAATACGACTTTGCTATTTCTAATAGCTTTTGCTCTTGCTGGGTGACCTCATCCGGTCGAATCACTTCCAAATTGGCCACTTCATCAAAGCTGTTTTCTACAATGCCGATGCCTGCAATCACTTTGCCGGTTTTAAGAAAGTCTCCACCCACTTCACGTATCGTTTCAGACATGTTTGATGGCCCTTGACGATGTAGCTGGTTGGCGCCTTTTGCCTTTCCCAGACCAACTGTGATCATTTTTAACAGGCCGCTTTCATTCGGTCCACGAAAGGCCGTGTGCATCTTAATGCGATTCATCACGATAATCCCGTCTGCTTCCCAGGCATATTTATCACAGTACAGGGTAAAGCCGTTTTTCGTTTTACCGACTTCCACAACTTCAGAAGAGGTTAGGATCGGGCAGCCGACCGTTTCCTCGGTAAAACCAAGACTGTGCAATACGTCCAGCTGCCCTTCCGGCGTTCCGCCGCCATGGCTTCCCATGGCACCTATGATAAAAGGGGAGCATTCGATTGCTTTTAAATAATCGACGACGGTTTTCACGATTAAAACCCGGCTGCTGATTCCTCTGCTTCCCACCGTTATGGCGATCGATTGCCCTTTTGGAATGGGCGGCAGATTACGTTTGAGCTCTTCCTTTACATGAAGTTCAATATTCTTTATTTTGTTTTGAGGAAATCGCTGCTTCACATGGACCAATTTCGGTAGATTCATATCATCAACCTCTTATAATTCTTTTATGGCAACAGACACATATTTCATCTCAATGAATTCCTGAATACCCTCATGTCCGCCTTCACGGCCCAGACCTGATTCTTTCATCCCTCCAAACGGAGCTTCCGCGGTTCCTGGGAATACATCATTAATGCCGATAATGCCGTACTCCAGTTTTTCCATAATGTTAATGGCCTTCGATAGGTCATTCGTAAACAAGAAGGCCGCTAACCCGTAGTCCGTATCATTGGCTGCTTGGATGGCTTCCTCAATCGTGGCAAACGGCACAATTGGTACAACCGGCCCGAACGTTTCCTCACTCATAATTTTCATCTCATTGGTTACATTTGTGAGAATGGTAGGTTCATAGTAATATCCGCCTGGCCCATTCCATTCTTTACCTCCTGCTGTAACAGAGGCACCTTTCAGAACGGCATCCTCCACCTGGCCCTTCACTTTCTTAAGTCCGCCTTGATCAATCAGCGGTCCAATCGTGACCCCATCATCCAGCCCATTCCCAAGACGCAACGTTGCCACTTTCTCTTTCAGTTTTTGGGTAAACACGTCTTGGACATTTTCGTGAACGAAAATCCGGTTGGTACAAATACAGGTTTGGCCGCAATTTCGATATTTGCTGGCGACAGCCTGTTCGGCAGCGAGATCCAGATCCGCATCTTCTAGCACAATCAATGGGGCATGGCCGCCTAATTCCAGGGACAATTTTTTAACGTTTTGCGCGCTTCCTTTCATTAAAAGCTTTCCGACTTCTGTCGATCCTGTAAAGGTAATGGAGCGAACATCGGAGCTTTCCATCAGCACTTGGCCGATTTCGGCAGGGTCTCCTGTCACAAGGTTAAGGACCCCTTTTGGCAAGCCGACTTCTTCAAAAATTCTTACGATTTCAATAGCACTCAGCGGCGTCTGTTCCGCCGGCTTTAAGACCACCGAGCAACCTGCGGCAATCGCTGGCGCCACCTTGCGTGTCACCATCGCGGAAGGAAAGTTCCACGGTGTGATGGCAGCCACGACGCCAATCGGTTTTGGTATAACCCATAAACGCTTTCCTTTCTTGGAGGAAGGAATCATCTCACCATACACTCGGTTAGCCTCTTCGGCATACCACAGAAGGAAGCTGGCCGCAAACTCGATTTCACCACGAGACTCTTGTAGCGGTTTTCCTTGCTCCATGGTTAATAACTTGGCCAGTTCTTCTTTTCGCTCAATCATTTTGTGATACGCTTTGTATAAATAAACGGAACGTTCTCTTGCCGTTAGGTTTGCCCAAGGCTCAAAAGCAGCCTTTGCCGCTTGAACAGCAAGCACCGTTTCTTCCTTCGATCCGCAAGGTACTTCAGCGATTTTTTCACGTGTAGCCGGATTGAATACATCGATACCTTCTCCTGTTGCCGCGCTCATCCATTCTCCGTTAATGTACATGCCATGTTTTGTCCCTACTAACATCCAAACATCCCCCTTTTCCTTATTTTGCTGTGATTTTTCCTACCTTTGTAAGAGATGGGAACCAATATTTTTTCCCTTGAGCCTTCTTGATCTCGTCCCATTCCGCGAGGATTTGCGCAGCTAAGTTCGCCACACGCACGCTTTTTTCAATGCCCCCGTAAGTGAACTCATCGGTAATCCGGTTGGCGACAACCGTACATACAGAACCGGTCCGTAATCCGTAAAGGCCTCCCAACGTGAAGATCGTCGCGGCTTCCATTTCAAAATTTAATACATTCGCTTTTCTTAAATCCTCCACTTTATTAGCGAAGAAGGTTTGATCATATCCTTTTAACCCTTTTCGCCCTTGTCCGCAGTACCAGGAAGCAGTGGAGCAGGATACCCCGACGTGGTATGGGTATTGCAGCTGTTCGGCTGCCTCCACCAGTGCTGCTGTCACCTCGTAATGGGCACTGGCCGGATATCGCTCATCCACATAAAATGGGCTTGTGCCATCATGACGCACCGCACCCGAAGAAATAATTAATTCTCCTGGCTGGATATAGTCTTGAATCGCTCCTGTTGTGCCGACACGGATAAATGTTTCCCCGCCGAGCTCTGCCAGTTCTTCAAATGCGCTGGCCGTAGAACCTCCGCCTGCACCCGTCGAACAGGCGGTAATGTCGATGCCGCCGATTTTTCCAGAAAAAGTGCGATGCTCACGATAATTCGCTACTTTTCTGCACTCATCCCACTCTTGGCCAATTGTGTCCACACGCTCAGGGTCCCCTGGGAGGAGCACAAATTTGGCAATATCCCCTTCTTTGCAGCGAATATGATATTGAAGCCCTTCATCCATTACCGGTTTTGATGCATTTGATTTCCATTCTGTCATTTTGCCATCACTCCATTCGAATTTTTCACTTTAATTCCATCTTCTTTTGAAAAATATACTTCAGGCACACACGTCGATATATTTTCCTCCGTGCTTAACCCGATATCTTCTATGCAATCAATTCTTCTCATCGTTTCTCCGCTTCCAGAGTCTTCGAAAGCCAAGACTTTGTTCGGATAAATGGAAAGTAAATGACGGCTGATTTTCGCCGAATCTTTCCACAATGGAACTAAGTTTTGAGCTCTGGCCGCTTCTTCACCATATTGGAGCAGGACACCTGCACAATAAACGTCATCAAGGGCCGCAATTTGTCCATTTTCCCTTCCTGCACAAACAATGGTGACACTTCCCTTTAACTCGATTGCCCGGCTGACGGCTTTTTCCATCACCGCTTTTGCGTTATGAAGGGACCCAATCAAAATTTCTTCAATCCCGGAATTCCAGAGCGTTAAGCCAGCTAGCGTACCGTTTGTCGTTCGCATGACCACTCTTTTCCCGGCCATCCCCATGGAACGAATAGAGCTTAAGGATGGACTGAACTGCGCATGCGGCGAAATCGATCCATCGTGTTCCTCGGCGCATACAAGCGTCCCATCCTGAAGGTAATCGGCCCGTTCGCTTAATGTTTTCAATTCATCCTCTGTTAAGATGATTTCTGAACAGCCTTTTTCAAACATGGTGACAATGGCGGATGTGGCTCTCAGTACGTCCACTAGCACGCATACCTGTGGATGGGTCGTTTTAATTTCCTTTGGCATAAAAGCTACTTCAAACTTCATCTCATTCATTCCATTCCCCCCCTTCTTGATTACCTCAATTTCATGGCTACTATCAACACGGTAGCCGCGATCCACAACATTACAAATCCAATGCCTTTTTTACTAATCTTGACGGTTCGAATGTAGGTTCTGTCGGCATAGGCCCCATACCCTTTTGCTTCCATCGTATTAGCCGTCACCCTCACCCTGCGAAGCGCTCCCATTAACAGCGGCAGACTGAAACGTTTTAAGTTTTCCGCTTTACTCTTCAGCCCTTTTTGTTTCCCTACCCCGCGGATAGTCTGAGCGGCTTCAATGATTCGTGCTTCGCTTTCAAGTGTAGGAACAAATCGAAGCGCAACAAAGATGGAATAGGCGTATCTGTATGGAATTTTTAACTGCTTTGTCAATGAAATGACAATATCTCTTGGGTCACTGGTGGCGACAAATACGAGTGAAGATGTAAAAATTGTCAATATTCTGAATGTAATAGCTGTAGCAAAGTCCAGCGACTCCATATAGATCCGGAGCGGCCCAAACGTATAGAGCAGGGTATGCCCTGGAACGAATAATACTTGGAGGATAAAAAATCCAATGCTAAAAAGCAGCATAATCCAAATACCACCTAACACGAATTTCGGACTGAGCCGGGCAAATATGAATGCCGTGAACAAGGTAATAAAAAACAACCCTAATTGTGGAATAGCCGTTTCATAGATGAAAACGAGCACTGAAATGCACATCATCCAAACAATTTTTGTAATGGGATCAATGTCATGCATGAAAGATTTCTTTTCCTGATACTGGAATGCAATACTCATTGGATTTGTTTAACCCCCTCTCTTGTCTGCATAAATTGTTCAATCGTTATGACTCCTTGCTCCAGCTTGTTCCCTGCCAAGTTTTTCGCCAGCTTGGAAATCGGCGGTTCAATCAAGGAGGCTTTCTTTAAGATGTCTTCCTGTAAAAAGAGGTCACCAATATCACCGTTATAAATCTGTTCCCCATTATGCATGACAAGGGCGGTGTTTGCCCATTTGCAGACAAGGCGGATATCATGTGTGATCATAATGACCGTTTTTCCCTGTTCCTGTAAGCGATTGCACAATTCCAGAAGCTTTGTGGCACTGGCATAGTCCTGGCCAGTTGTCGGCTCATCCAGAATGACAATATCCTGACCGAGAATTAACGACGCGATCACACTTAGTCTCCGCTTCTCCCCGCCGCTCAGAACAAATGGGTGCTTATCCTTTGCTTCAAGCAATTTAATGCTTTCAAGCGATTGGATCCCTTGTTGAATCAATTCCTGCGGCAGATCATCATCACTTCCGATGCCATGCTTTACTTTGAGACTGTAAATGGTTTCATCAAACACATTATCCGTCACAAATTGATGTTCCGGATTTTGAAAGACATAGCCAATATGCTCGGTCATATCAAGCAGCTTTTTACTATGGATGTCTTTTCCATTTAAGAAAATCGTGTTTTTAGGTGGTTTAATAATGCCCATCAGATGCTTAACCAAGGTTGTTTTTCCGGAACCGTTTGTCCCAAGGATCGCGACAAAGTCTCCTTTTTTGATGGAGAAACTGACATTTTTCAAGGCATAGGTTCCATTTGGATAGCGATAATTTAATTTCTTTACGGTAATACAATCTGTTGAATCGGATTTAAAGTGAAAAGACCTGCTTGACGGTAAAAACGTATCGCTCCACTTTCCTTGCAATTCCTCCGTTGCTTCTTCTACGGTGATGGGAAACTTTTTAAAAGAAAAGCCATTTTGCTGAAGGTTGACCGCCAATTCCGATATTTCAGGGACCCAAAGCCCCATCTCAATCAGGAGATCTATCGAATGCTCAAGAATTTCTCGAGGAGTGCCTTCTGAAACAATCTGACCTTCATCAATGACTATGACGCGGTCAGCTAAATGCATAAGATCATCAATTTTATTTTCGACTACTACAATGGTATGACCGTATTCCTTATGAAGCAGCTGCAGTAAATCAAAAATATCCTTTGTTGCTTGAGGGTCAAGATTGGCGGTGGCATTATCGAGCACCAGAATTTTGGGCTTCATGGAAAGTACGGAAGCGATTCCTACCTTTTGTTTCTGCCCGCCTGAGAGCTCAAACACTTTTCGATGCTCAAAGCCCTGCATTCCTACTTTTTCTAATGCATCTTTAATACGGTGATGGATTTCGACCGGGTCCACCTTTAAATTTTCTGGAGCAAAGGCCACCTCATCTTCGACATAAATATTGCATAGCTGCGCGTCCGGGTCTTGGAACACTAATCCCATGCTCGTCGATAAATCTTTCAGTTCAAGGTGAAGCACTTCTTTATTGTCAACGATGATTTCTCCCTGGATCTCCCCATCAAGCACGTTGGGGATGATTCCATTGAACGTTTGACAGATGGTGCTTTTTCCTGCTCCGCTCGGTCCTACCATTAACACAAACTCACCCTCAAAAATTTCAAGCGAAAGGTTTTTTAAGACTGGCTCCGTTTCATCCTCATAGGTGTAGGTGATATTTTTAAGCTTGATAATTGGAGTCAATCGGATTCACCCTTTCTGCTTTGCGGTCTTTCGCGATCTTAAAGCCTTTTAAAATATCAGTTTTCACAAGCAGATCGCCAATTGCCTTGCTCAGCCATCCAGATAAAACAATACCGCTCAAACAGCGAATTCCAAAAGCGATGAATAAAATAGTCCAGCCCCACTTGTAATATCCGAACCAAAATGCCGCAATCACGAACCATACCGGTACGGCAAACAACCCGGCTAAAGCTGTACTCCCCCAGCCCCAGCGTTTATAACGAAATAAGGCATACCCCAATTCAACACCGATTCCATCCGTCACTGCTGCTGTAATGGAAATGAGACCATTTGGATTTCCAGATAATATTTGAACTACCCCTGCAAGAGTTAAAGTAAAAAATGCCGCTCCCGGTTTCCGAATGATATAGGCTGCCAATACACCAGATATGGTGTAAAGCCCCAATGTAATGGAGGTTAAGATCGGACCGCCGATCGCCGTTAACATCTGGTTCAACATCGCCAAATAGGTCATTGCCACCCCATTCACAATGGCCAAAATAGCCATTAATACAATATCAACCGTTGTAAGCCGTTTATCTTTTGCTTTTACCACTTGGAATTCCTCCCCTTTTTTGAGTGATTTGATTTCTCCCTAAAAAAACCAGCCTTTCCCCTTTGCTCACCTCCTTAAAAGACTTGAAATTTCCCTATACTCGTTTACGAACCACATTAAATTCAAATTTATCACTCAAATAATAGCTGTCCGAATAAAGAACGGGTACACCAGCAGTAGAATAGTGAATTTGTTTAAGTAAAAGAAGTGCGCTTTTTTCAATTAAATCAAGTTTCTTTTCTGTTTTCTCGTCGCTGATGACGGCTTTAAGAGTACAAATTGAAAAAGAAACCTTGTAATCGAATTTCTCTAAATATTCCAATAAGGATTCATGATACGTATCTTTGTATTCGAGCTCCATGCCGCCTTTATAAGGAATATAGTCTTCTACATATACAACCGCTTCCCCATCAGCTGTACGAACACGCTCGATATAAAACACATTTTTATTGTCATCAAGCATGAGTTGACATTTCACATCCTCGGGAACCTCGATCACTTTAGACACTACATTTTTTGTCCCTGGGATGTATCCATGCGCGTTAATAATATTAGTCGAGCTTTCCAAAGTCGTGATGGTCGTTTTCAAGCTTTTTTTGGAACCGATTACAAAATTGCCCACTCCATGACGACTTAATAGTATTCCCTCCTGCTCCAATGTCCGAATAGCCTCTCTAACTGTATTTCTGCTTACGCCAAGTTGTTCAGATAGCTTTTGTTCTGATGGAATTTTCTGCATTGGTTCAAATTCGTTATTGATTAAATCGTAAATCATATCCCTCGCCTGCATATATAAACTTCTGTGCTCCAACTTCACCTGTCAATCGCCTCACTTTTTTCATGTATTGGGCTAACCACCCACGTTGGTCGTCCGATGACTCAATTTGATTTTATCTCAATCATCTCTCAAATGGCAATAAATATTTTTTGTTTTTTTAAAATTTTCTATCTTTTTAATAAATTCTATTTTCCTTGTGGTAGACATTAGTGGAAAATTCAACTTCATGTATATACTTAGACTAATAGGAATTGTTTATGTCTTTAGTTACTATCTTTCCTGGAAGTGAAGGCTTCTTCAGTAACAATCGCCTTCTCCAATACTTGTTCAAACTAGAAATGTCGTAGTACTAGGTTTCTAAGTACCCCCTCTGCATGTCCAGTTAAGTGTATCCGATTCATTATCCTTTACAATTTCGAGAGGAATGACAAAAATAATCACTATATCCCAATAAAAAAAGACTATCAATCAACATACTTTTTGATAGTCATTTTCCTGTACATTTTTAAAGTTTGCGATAGGTAACAGAACCAGTTATTTTTTGAGCTATCTTTTTTTGTTGAATACTATATTAACTTACTTAAACTTCCTTTTATCAACATTTCGGTCAGGAGAATTTTACACATGATTCTAGTACTTTCTTTTTCTATCACGAGAAATAAGCTTCCCTGGATTTCTTTAATACTTTTTACACCCAAAAAAGCATGCCCGGTAGTCAGCTTGGCCATTCTTTGTATACTACCGGGCGGCAACAAGTACTATTCAAGCCAATAACAGCCTCTCATCATTCCACTGACTTCCTCATATCCAGCTTTTTTATATACTTTTATCGCATTAGGATTGTGGGCATATAAATAACTTATTGTTTTGAGAGACTTCTCATTAAATTCAGTAACAAAATTTATTAATTGGCTCCCATAGCCTTTTCCCCTTTTTTCTTTATGAGTAAAAACATCATTAATCCTAGAAATATCATTCATTTTGTACAAGGATGAGATACAAACCAATTGCTCCCCTTCATATCCGCCAAACAAATAAAAATCTTTTTTATCGATTGACGTTAACAGGGATTTATAGCCCCACTCCCCCTGTTCAGGGTCAGAGCTGAGCAACTCAGATACGGTTTCATTAACACCATTTAACCGTTTAAAACGGAGGGTCTGTGGAATATCGATGAATTTTTTGTTTTTTTGGACATAGAAACAGATTTCATCCATTGATTTCTGAAACCCTTTTCCTTCCAAAAATTGACCAACTGCACTGCTATTTTTAGTGAAGGTATACACGCGTGGAATAATATCGATTGATCGGTAAAAATCGACGATATCTTTACAAGCAATTTCATAGTCGGCATCCTCATAAATGAAAGCGTGATTACTATCATAGGATAAAGGATTACTTTGATCATAATAGATTTTTCCGTAAGGTTTATCGATTACGGTCGATTGTACCTCCGCAAAATGATTTTCAAAATGAATGATTTTGTCTAATAACATGTTGATTCCCTCCAATTTGATCACGGTGACCACGGGGACGGCTCTTGCGGTCTTAACTAACTATATTTGAACCAGGAGAACAGTCCCGGTGGCACCCGGATACTTTCCAATCGTAGTGTTAAAAAAGTGAAGAGCTTCCTTTGCTAATTCTAGGTATCCGACTTCATACATTTCATCCTGCCAATAACTGAAAACGCGAATCTCCGTTCCATCCACTACAGCGGATTTCATTTTCATGCCATTTGTAATGGTCATGTATACTTCCTTAATATTGTTACCAGTAATGGTCCCCTTTGTCACCATCTCTTTTGGATCATCATCTGCCGAACTTGCGATGGTATATTCTTCAGAGATATCAAATTGGATGGTAAAATCGCTAAAGTCGGAATGATACGATTCCCCGTGCAGCGAAAAATACGCTTTATCCCATCCAGAGTGGTACGTCGATTGACCCAACTGACAGCATTTCTATTTTTCTAAGAATCTTCTATAATAGACGGCATTCTCTACATCCACGATTCAGAAATTTTTTAAATTAATTCAGCATTTTCAAACGTATAATCTCTAAGAAACCTGTCCATCCTATTCAATATAGAAATAGTTTTAGAGTCTAAGAAATTGAGGGGGCTTCAATATGGGGAGAGAATTAGGAAGTATTTTTAATGAGCTAAAAATAGTTAAAGACCAGGAACTCGATGAATGCAATAAGGAACTAACGAATGAAAATTATAGCCACATCGTCAAAAAAGCGTTATTAGCTTATAAACACGAGCTTCTAGAGAATCTAGAAATGTACGACCACTATTTAGACCATAAAAGAGGAACATTCTTTTAAAATCGAAAGACTCCTGGTGAGGAGTCTTTTTTCAATGGCAGTATATTATAAAAACAACGCCCCATACGCTAACGAGCCCACAATCACATAGGCCGGGTGGACCTTAAATTTTTCAAGAAGCAGAAAGCTGGCTGCAATTAAAAAGATTGTTTGGAGCACACCTGATTGATGGTAGGATGTGAAAAAGAAGTTAAAGGTCATCACACCTAGCAAAACGGCAATCGTCGGGCGGATATAGATGGTCATTCGCTTCACCCGAGGTGAATCTTTATACTTGTATAGCAGGCTTAAGAGAGCAATCATTAAAATAAGGGAAGGAGCTACCGTTGCAAAAACCCCAACCACAGAACCAATGACACCGCCAACCTCGTAGCCAATATAACCCGCCATTTTTGTCGCAATCGGACCTGGCAGTGCATTGCCGAGTGCCAATACTTCACTGAATTCTTGAACGGTCATCCAGCCGTAACGGCCGACCACTTCATTTTCCACTAGCGGAATCGAGGAAGGACCTCCGCCATATCCGACAATTCCAGGGATAAAAAAGGCAAGGAAAATATGCCAATAAATCATTAACCTACACCTCTTTCGATACTTTTTCCTTCTTTGTTTGGAGCCTTATCTTTCTTAATGAGGGCAAAAATTAAGATCGCTGCGATTAATATTCCAGGATGAATTCCCAATACCTCTGTTATGATCAAACTTCCGATAACAACCAAACCAGCCTTTATTTTTCCAAGCGTCTGATACGACTTTTTAAAGAAATCCCAGGTTAAGGTGGCCATCATAACGCCGACAACCGGAACAACGGCTTTGGTCATACCCGCTACCCAAGGCAGGTCTCTGACAGACGACAAAGAGGTCAGCAGAACAATCATCAGGATAATGGTCGGGAGGATGGAGGATAGGATGGCATTGACCATTCCTAGGTAGCCTCCAACTCGATAACCAATATATCCTGCCATTTTGGTGTTAATCGGCCCTGGAAGCGTATTGGCTAATGCTAAGACGTCACCAAATTCATCGTCATTCATCCACCTAAATCTCTCGACAATCTCTTTATGAACGAGAGGGATGGAAGATGGACCACCCCCGTACCCTAATATCCCTGACCGAAAGAATGCAATGCTAATATCAAGCTGTTTCATTTTTATTCAACACCTTTTTTGGATTTACCAGGCAGCATACGCTCCATCCGTCCTCGATTCTGTACCGCCTGAAAGAACACCTGCACTTGGGTCGCGCCAAATGTTTTGTCCTCTTCCGAATGGTCCGATCGCTTCCTTATTTTTCGTTAAAAATCCAGGAATAATCGCGTGGTATGTCTTTTTACCTGGCACAAACGTTTCAAACCAGCTTTTCTATTCATCGCCAGTATATAAATCTTTAAATCTACTTCCGCGCTCATCTCCATTCATTTCGCACATAAAATAAGCGAATTGTTATTCATTTGTAAACCATTTTATCTTATTTACCTTACAAACGAAATATGTTTTTTACAAAAAAAAACACTTGTTATATAATTTGAGGAAAGACAAGGAAAAGTGGTGGCTTATGATTATAGATGAAATCGATCGAAAAATACTTCAGCTACTTATTGAAAATGGCAGAATGTCATATGTAGATATAGGAAAAGAGTTGAACTTATCACGTGTTTCAATCCGTGAACGGGTCAATCAATTAATGGAAAATGGGGTGATTGAAAAATTTACGGTTGTCGTGAATTCCGACAAAGTGGGAAAAGCCGTTTCCGCCTTTTTCGAAGTGGATTGTGAGCCAGCCTCACTGGTAAGCGTGGCTGAAACGTTAGCTAATAATCCTGTTGTCGCAAGCTGCTACCAAATGACGGGGCCAAGCACCTTGCACATGCATGTGCTGGTGGAGGATTTCGTGCGGTTAGAAAAATTTATCAACGAGGAATTATATAGTTTAGAGGGCATAACCAGAGTGGAGAGCCATATATTACTGCGGAGATTTAAAAGCCGGACTGGGTTAAAATTATAAATAACTATTAACCGTTTACATATGGGGTGCAAAACTGTAAAAAGCGAGTCAAATCAATGATTTATTCTCGAATTATTTCGCCATTTTAATTCACAGGAAGAATCACATTAGGGTTTGTCCTTCATAACTCGGATGAAGGACATTTTTCTTGTTCTTCATCCGAGTTTTGTCTTTCATAATCCAGATGAAGGACATTTTTCTTGTTGTCCAATTGAGTTTTGTCCTTTATAACCCGGATTATCCCCCAATTATTTCAGACCTGTGAAATATCTAATGAATTCATTTGAGATAAGTTTGAAAACTTGCTATACCAACAAAAAAAAAGCACTAGAACTCATATGTGAATTCCAATGCGTTTATATTTACGATTTACTTGTTTGAACCTTTAAAGTTAACCTGTTAAGACTTGGTACAGGGTGGTTATCTTGTTGACTTTCGAATGTACTTTAGTTCGCAACTTTATTAGATGCTTTTCGCTTCAATATTTTATTCACAGCTGTATAAATCATGATTCCCAGTAAGGCTCCCGAACTATCGATGAATACATCCTTTACCTGTGGCCCCCGCCCCGGAACAAACCGTTGATGAAATTCATCGGATGCGGCAAAAAGGACGCAAATTCCCAGCGCTACAAGCCACTTCTTCCCTCCGAGTTTATCACCGTTTCTCAAAGCGTTAAGTGACAACACTGCAAGTATCAAGTAAGCAAAGAAATGGGCATTCTTTCTGACCACGTGATTGACATCTTCCATGTTCAGATCTGCTCCTGGTTTTATTTTGTTCAACGTTTCAATCACTTTATCGGTTACGCCCAAACTAAGAGAGTTCGATTGACTCGCTGGCTGCGCGGACAGATTAAATATGAGGAACATCCACAGGAATACGAATACCCATGGTAATAGGGACTTGATTTTCTGATTTACTGATATCGTCTTTTCCACTCTCATTTGCACGTTGATTACCCCTAAATGATTAATATAAAACCTATTCTATCATTTTTGAACCATATGTCCTATAAATCACACTGAATTTCCATTCGATTCCACCGGATGCTTCAATAACTTATTTTAAAGCCCATGATAATTACTTTTATGATGGGATATTTTGGTGTATAATGTTCATATAATAAAAAAGAGAGAAGTGTTGGAGCACCTCTCTCATGCAACCTCTACCGTTAGGGTGGTGGTTGTCAAGGTTAAGTTTTATCAGAACCACCCTTTTGCTTCGTACGGCGTAGGGGTGGTTTTCTTGTTTCTAGAACGTTTTTTCGAAAGAAATATGCACAAACTTCACGCAAGATTCCTTTCAAAACTTCTCGTAAGATTTCAAGAAAAATTTCCAGATTATCACCTCCTTCCCTAATGTAGGAAAAGAAGATTAACAACCCAGCCACCCTCACAATATTAAGTTGCAATTCCATTCTACCATTTTCTACTAATATAGAAACATATCAATCTCCGACAATATCCGAGCGAAACCACCTATCAGAAAATCAACCTATTTTTTCACAGCCCCACTAAAATCAATAAACGGGGTAGCTCCGCCCGTTACGCTTGGCAGATGCCCATCCCATTTTTCCAACGCTTTTTCCTGCACCTCAATCTGCTTCAATTCGATCAACTCAGGGGTTACTTCCTGTTTTTTCAGTTTTAACGCTTCAGCCTCTGCCCCGGCCTGAGTGATTTGCTGCTGGGCCTCGATTTTAATTCGTTCTAAATCCCTTTGAGCCTTTAACGCGTTTTGTTCCGCTGTTTGTTTCTGCTCAATCGCCTTATTGAACTCCTCACTAAAAGCAAATTCTTTAATATTGATATCCTCTAGTTTCATATAATACTTGGTTAATTTTTTCGCAAGGATATCTTTCACCTGTGCCGAAACCTCCGGCCGTTTCGAAATTAATTCCTCCGCGGTATACTGAGCCGTGATTGCTTTAAGTGATTCGGCAACAGCTGGGTCAACGATTCGCGCGCGATAATCGAGTCCAATCTCTTGATACAGCTTATTAACGGCCTCCGGATCGACCGAGTAGTTGACAGCTACTTTCGTTGTCACGATTTGCAGATCCTTGGAAGCAGCCGACTGAGAGCTTTCCTCCTTCTGAACCCTCACCTCCACCTCCTGAACGGATTGTAGAAACGGAATTTTAAAATGGAGCCCCTCCGTTAAAATCGTCGGTTTCACAGCCCCCAATTGCAACAAGACCCCTCTATAGCCTGAAGAAACTGTAGTAATCGAAGCAGCAATAAGAACCAGCACAACAACCGCAATAACACCGCTAACCACATATCGCGTGTACCTCATGTTTACTCCCCCTCAACAATCTAAGAATGCCAAAAAGAGTTACATTTAGATAACCATATGAAAATAGCAGTCATTATATACGATAGTTTGTAATCCGAAAGTTCTATTGACGACAATAATCAAAACTGAAGGATGTCCTCATAGGCCCTTTATAACTGACCTTCATTTTTCAAATTCAAGAAATCGTTAATGGCCTTAACGTAGTCGCCCGTAGGATAGTTATGATACAAAAGACTCGATAATCGTACTGGATCACCAAAGAAGTACCGTTCATACTGAGTTTGTCTGGTTCCAAATGAACTCATTGTCAAATCCCAAGCTAATCGAAAAATTTTCACACGGTCGGCAGCCGTCTTGCTTGCTCCTTGAAGATATTTATCGAGATCTGTTCGAATCTCAGAATCAAAATCTTTTTCAGTAGGTAATGACACCATTCCACTTGCCCCAACTAATTGGATGATTTCACTGATGCGAGGATAAATACGAGGAAAGATGTTATTGGCCACTTGAAGGGGAAGTGTACTTGGCCTCATAAATCCCCATTCATCCAGTTCCGCATCATTCTCCGATTTCTCAATGAGTGCTTTCATCGTTTCAAGACCGATGATGATTTCTGACAGTTTTTCTTGGATATGCTGATACTCCCTAACATTAATCGTCTCCACCAGCAGCTCAGCAACCCCGAGCATAAACTCTGTTTTGACAATTTGTCTTGTTACAACCTGGTGCGTAGCAAAATGGTGAAACGAGCATTTTTGCATAAAGTCGGAAGCCGCTTCGACATTATCGTAAAAAAAGACTCGCTCCCATGGTACAAGCACATGGTCAAAAACAAGGATCGAATCCATTTCTTCATATCTAGAGCTTAAGGGATGATTAAAAGTGGAGTCTCCCCCCACAAAGGATTCACGGCAAATAAACTTTAACCCTTTCGCATCAGAAGGAATGCTGCAGGCAAATGCTTCATCTGCCTCAAAGTACATGCGCGGTGCATTATAGACCAATAATTCATCCGTTAAACCGCCTTGCGTAGCGAGGAGGCGAGCCCCCTGAATCACGATTCCCTGTTTATTTCTTTCAATGACCTTTGCAGAAATCGGCTCCTTGGAACTCCCATAATAGGACTGGGATCGATTCACCTGAGGGGTAATAAAGGTATGAGTAAACGACAAATCCTTTTCCCTGGCCCGTTCATATAAAGCCTGAAGATTTTCAGGAAAGCAATTCTCCCTATCCTTCAAAACGGCCGCCGAGGAGGCAAAGCTCATCAGAACCGTGTTCATATAGTCAGGACTTCTTCCCATCATGCCGTTCGTATGCCTTGCCCAGATTTCCATCATCTTGCGTCTTCTTATTAAATCCTCTTTTGTTTTAGGCTGTAAGTAGGAAAGCCCAATCAATTCTTGCGTTTCTGGAGATACATAAGTCATTTTCTCTTTTAAGCCCGGATCATGCTGCAAATCATAGAGGGAAGCTTTTGATTGAAGAATCCCTTTAAAAGCCGGATGCTCCGAAATCTTTCCTTTGATGGCTTTTCCATCAAACCAAATTTCCGTATCCATCCGATTTATTCGGTCAATAAATTCCTTTCCATTAATGGCACTCATATTCCCACTCCCATTTGTTTAGAACCATCGTACGAGTATAGCTAGTTTCATTTTATTGACAAACAGGGGAGCCTGTTCCACCCATTTCAAAATGGATAAGCCTTACTTTTTTAATTAGGGTGGAATCCTAAAAACAAGAAGGCCACGAATCTTTACAGACACGTGACCTTTTTTAAAGCTATAAAGGACAAGTTAACTTACTGGCCCTCTATTCGAATTGCTCAGTCCATTACAAGAAGGAAGCTCCAACGATGATTAACAGAATGAACAATACTACAATTAATACAAAGCTGCTGCCGCCATAGCCATAGCCACCGCCGTAGCCATAACCGCCGTATCCGTACCAACCCATACTTATCACCTCCTATAGAAATTATTAGAAAGATTATTCTCTCACCCTTATATGTATTTCAAAAGACAAGTATTGATTGGACAAATATAATGGTATTTCGACAAAATGAGTAATTTATCTAAAAATGAAGCGTTGCTGCCTTTTTAGTTTTTCTAGAGGGTTGCTTAAAAAGAAAAAGAGCTGCCGGGGCACCTCTTTAATCTATACTAGTTAAATTTCTATCTTCGATCATCATGCCATTTTTGCATTTGACCATGCTCGAAACCGTGGCCATGCCCATAACCGTGATTTGAATGATGACCGAAATGAGAAGCGGCTCCGCCGCCAAAGCCAATGATAACGCCAAAACAGAAGACACAGACAGAATAGATGACCCGATGTTTTCTTTTATGACGTAAATGGCTAAATTCCTGTTTTAGCTCATTCTTTATTTCATTTTTCAAGAGTTGAATATCATCCTGTGTTGATTCTTGGGGCTGTTCCTGAGGTTGTTCTTGTGGTTCATTTGACATTCCCACACCTCCTTTTCCCTAATATATGGGCGTGAGAACTTACTAATTATTAACGAATTGTTAAATTTTTTGAAACATTTTTCAAGTCGGATTCCCAATTTATATCCAGCAATTGTCGTAAGTTTGGAAAAATACGTCGTAAGGGTCAATAAATATGTAATAAGTAACTGAAGTCCGAGTGGATTTCCAATTTATATCCAGCAAATGTCGTAAGTTTTTAAAAATAAGTTGTATGTGTTTGATTTTATGTCGTAAGGGTCAATAAATATGTCATAAGTAACTGCAGTTCGAGCTGATTTCCAGTTTATATCCAGCAAATGTCGTAAGTTTTGAAAAATGCGTCGTATGTGTTTGAATTTATGTCGTAAATGACCAAATATACGTCGTAAGTGCCAAAAAATATGTCATAAGTAAACAAAACTAAACAACCCAAAGACAAAGACTAACTCCTAATAAAAGAAGCCCTCTCTTTAAAAGAAGGCTTCCTTAACGGACGGATAAAATGGGTTAGTGGATACAGATGATTTCGTTAAGATATTGATCATGGTGAACTCTGGTGTGTTTGGATTCAAGCCGTTCAAATTCTTCGATTTCATTGATTGGTTCACCAAACAGCCAGTTTTTGAGTTCAAATAAAAAATCTGTAATCATCTTAATTCCTCCCCAAGATGGGTTATTAAATTTCTTATACTCCTATTATACTTGTGAATCTATTCACATAAAAGCGTTTCCATAAAAGGCGGAATAGCAAAATAATGCAGAAAAATAAGAGAGTTTGCATTGGAATTAGTCTCATTAAAAAAGGTAAAATAGGAACAATCATATTATTTATTGAGGTGTTTTTAGTTGAAAATAATGGAAACTGATAGATTAATACTTCGGTGGTTAACACCTGATGATGCTGACTTTATTCTCGAACTTTTGAATGATCCTTCTTGGATACGATTCATAGGTGATAGAGGTGTGAGGACGCTAGAAGATGCTAGAAACTATATAGTAACTGGACCAATGAACATGTACTCCCAAAAGGGCTTTGGCCTTTATTTGACTGAACTAAAGAACACTAAGATTCCCATAGGAATTTGCGGATTGATAAAAAGAGATTCTTTAGAAGATGTCGATATCGGCTTTGCTTTTTTATCGAGATATCAAGCAAAAGGTTATGGATATGAAGCGGCCTCCGCTACTCTAGCATATGGAATCAAGGAACTGAGTCTCAAACGAATTGTCGCGATAACTTCTAAAGATAACAACGGTTCATCTAAACTTCTTGAAAAAATCGGCCTGAAATTTGAACGGTTCGTTATCCTTCCGCCTGATACTGAAGAGCTTAAATTGTATTCATTTAATTAAAATAAGGAAAATTGAAGGATTTACTTTCTCCTATTATTTCTTACAATACATAGGAGGGGGTCGAGTATCATGCTGAAAAGAGTGGTCATCCTAGTGGTGCTCTCATCAATTTTATGTACATTATTAATAATTAGGACTCATACTACTGCTCCTGTTCACACATCAAGTACGCAAAGCAGTGATTCTATTAAGTACACGACAATAGAATATAAGATTAGCGAGATTAAAGGTAATCAATATTACGGAAAGAGTGACGACGGCACTGGAATCCAATTTTCTGCTAACAAAATCGTTTCAGGTGATAGGATAGAAGTTCATGACGAAATCATCTGCTATTTTGAAAAAGATAATTTAGGTAAAGGATTAGTAAAAGTCGAGAAAAAATAAAGAGAAGTGCTCCTCGCGCTTCTCCACTTGGTTAAGACTTTTCATTGATAATCTGATAAATGCCAGCTGCAGCCTTCTTAATATCACACTGTTTATCCCGAACATTTAGAAGAATCACGATGGAAGTTCTATCTTTATAATAAACATGAAATGACTCCCATCCCCCAACAACCCCTCTGCTGTATACACGGTCACCTGTAGAGTAAAGACCTAGTCCATACTTTGATTTTGGCCCTGCTGTCACCAGTTCCTTTAAACTTTGGTGTGAAATGAGTTTACCACTCATTAACGCATCATCAAACCGTATTAAATCCTCAGCGGTCGCTTCAATATCTCCACACCCAAAAAGTAAATAACGATTCAGTTTACTAAACTGAATCAACCTGTCTGCTATTTTGATATATCCTTCAGAGGAGGGTTTTTCGGAGCTGATAAATCCTGCATGTACCATAGCAGCCTTTTTAAAAATATTTCTTTCGATATATTCATGCAGCGGGACTCCAGATTCTCGTTCGACAATATAGCCAAGGACCATATAGTTAATATCGTTATAATCCCATTTTGTGCCAGGAGAGAATTTACTGCCTCTTTCACTTGCTTCCTTAATAATATCCTTAGGCTTCCTATCCCCTGGGTGCCAGATCGGCGGCTGGATTCCTGAAGTATGATTCAACAGATGAACGATTTTCACATTTTTCGGAAAGTCAGGCAGATACTTAGATACTGGATCATCGATTCTCAACTTTCCCTTTTCTTGAAGCTGAAGAATACAGACCGCCACAATGGTTTTTGTGATCGAAGCAATCGGAAAAGTGGTGGTGGGACTATTTAACGTTCGCTTCGATAGATCTGAAAATCCAACTCCTTCAGAAAAAATCTCCTTATTGTTTTTTACTGCCGCAACACTCCCGTTAACATGATTGGAAATCAAATACTCCCTTATCTTTTGCTGAATCTGCTTTTCCCTTGAGGCAAAGGTATACTGGGCAGAAACATGATGCAAAGGGGCATTAGAGTTTACGCAGCCGGAAAGTCCGAAAGAAAAAAGCATGGCTATTAAAAATAATTTATATTTCATTTTTGATCCTCATTTTCTCGTCAGATAATCTGAGGATTATTATATCCAAGAACTTCCACAAAAATTTAATAAGAGTGAACCAATGGTCTATTTATTCACTACATTCGTATATTTAAATGAGTATAACGAATCAGAGGTGGATATATGAAAGCCATAGTGTACACGAAGTACGGTCCCCCCGACGTTCTTCAACTGAAAGAGGTTGAAAAACCTATTCCTAAAGAAAATGAAATTTTGGTAAAAGTAAAAGCGACAACCGTAACAGTAGCAGATATTCGCTCACGGAGTTTTACTGTTCCTCCCGCCTTTTGGCTGCCTGCCAGAATAACACTTGGTTTCAGACAACCCAAAAAAGCGATATTAGGGATGGAGTTAGCTGGAGAAGTGGAGTCAGTTGGGAATGAGGTCAAAAGATTTAAGGAAGGTGATCAGGTTTTTGCAGCCTCCCTGGCGGGTTTTGGTGCTTATGCCGAGTATAAGTGTCTTTCAGAAGATGGTCCTGTATCGATTAAACCTTCCAATATCACATTTGCAGAAGCGGCTGCCATTCCAATTGGAGCACGCACAGCCTTGTATTTTCTTAGAAAGGCAAACATTAAGAGCGGCCAAAGGGTTCTAATTTATGGTGCTTCAGGAAGTGTAGGCAGTTATGCTGTTCAACTTGCCAAGTATTTCGGAGCAAACGTGACAGGGGTATGCAGTACCACGAATGTGGAAATGGTAAAATCCCTAGGAGCCGACAAGGTACTTGATTATACAGCAGAAGATTTTTCAAGGGCAGACGAGACCTATGATGTTATTTTTGAAGCGGTAAACAAGAGTTCTTTTTCAACTTGTATGAAATGGTTAAAGAAGGACGGTATCTATATAAATGTCACTGAACCGCTGCCAAGTGTCCAAATGCTTTGGACTCAATTGACAAGCGGCAAGAAATTATTATTGAGCCGAAATTCACCTGAAACTTCAGAAGCGCTAAACTTCCTTAAAGACCTTGTTGAGGGCGGGATGTTAAAAGTGGTCATTGATAGATCCTATGCGTTTGATGAAATCGTGGAGGCTCATCGATATGTCGAGAAAGGACACAAGAAGGGAAATGTTGTGATAAATGTAGATCAAATCTCGTGCGGTGACACGCACCCAAATGTTACAATATAATGAAAAGAGAAGTGCTAGGAACACTTCTCTTTTCAACCTTTACCGCCAAGTATAGTGACAGCTTGGTAGCGGTTTGCTACTTTAATCATTTCTGGATTTAACTGCGGGCTGACTAATAGTTCCGCACCAGCTCAAATCGCCGCTCTAGCGGTCTCTCCATCCAATATCGTACCAGCTCCAATTAGGATTCGGGTTACGATCGACTATTCCGTATTATTAAAGCAAAGAATGGAAGCCAGAGCCAATGAACGAGACGCCTGGAAATTGGCCAACTGGGCTGCCTATGTTCAAAGCCTTCAGGATAAACAGTGTTTATGGAAAATATAAAAATTACACCTTTTGATAATAGCCATGACACCGTTGATACCGAAAAACTGTATCAGACCTTGCAATTAGATAGCATCAGTACTTTTTAAGCTGGATATTACGCATAGACTCAATAGATTAATCTAGCTATTATCCATGTGCCGAATTAATTTAATGAAATACAAAAAAACCAAGGGGATATCTCTTGGTTTTGAGTAATTTCAAAATGTCGATAGTTATCCGATATAACTCTGCTGGGACGGTGACTTCGCACCGTTACCCAATCCACATATCGCCCCTAACCATAGCAAGCCGTACAGCCCCGTATGCGCCGGATAAATTTCCGAGCTCGCTTTTTACAATTGGCACCTGCTCAACCCCAGGAGCTGCATACTCTATGAAACTATCCAGCATCGGTTTCTTAAACGTTTCGATGGCCTCACTTAACCCGCCGCTAAGAATTATAATCTCAGTATCTAGCACACTCGCCACAGAAGCCAAGCCGGCGCCTATCAAATGACCTGCCCTGTCCATCGTCTTCCTACAAAACGAATCTCCCTCTTTCGCTTTCGCAACAATTTCATAGGTCGAGAGCGGTGGAACGTGGGTCTCACCGACACCGGCAATCCCTGTCCCTGATGCATAATTCTCCAGATACCCATGGTTTTTATCTCCAGGAACACTCGCATCTAAATTGAGCCAGCCCAAAGCGCCGGCGGCTCCCCTTCGGCCTTTTACAATCCTGTCGCCAATCATAATCGCTCCGCCGATGCCTGTCCCAATACTCATCAGGATGGCATTTGAGTTCTCTCGTCCTGCCCCTTTCCACACTTCTCCGGCCAAAGCAAGCTGCGCATCATTGCCAAGATAAACGCCAGCGCCTAGCCGTGTCCGCAAATCCCCTGCCAAATCCTGCCCCTCTAAGCAGGGAATATTCGGGACCCACACCACTCTTTCCTTTGTAAAAGTTCCGGGAATCCCGATTCCCATCTCGACAATCTTCCCCGCGTACTCAAACCGTTTCTCTGCCTCCGAACAATGTTCCTCCACAACCTGCAAAAGCTCCGCATACCTGCTTGGAGTAGGCACCTTATTTAAAACAAATACATCCTCACCCACCCCAACCGCAAATTGCATTTTGGTCCCGCCGACATCAATCCCCAAAAACATTTGCCTCACTCCTTACCCCTTGATTCCCGTCATCGCAATTCCTTCAATAAAGAACTTTTGAAGCCAGAGGAATAACACCACACTTGGGAGAATCCCAATTACCGCTCCTGCCATCACCACATTCGTATACTCCACGCTCGTGGTATAGGAACGCAAACTGTTTAAGGCCAGAACAACGGTATTCATCTCAGGCGTCTGGACAATCGTTAACGGCCAGAGGAAATTATTCCATTGGTAAACAAAGGCAAACAAAATTAAAGCAGAAGCCGCTGGTTTCAATAATGGAACAATGACTTTCCAGATAATTTTCCATTCCGATGCCCCGTCCAAGCGGGCCGCTTCAATAAGGTCGTCCGGAATTCCCTCAATAAATTGCTTCATCAAAAAGATCCCAAAGGCATTCGCCATATTCGGCAAAATTAGACCGAAAAAGGTGTTTACGAGATGCATTCCATTCATCATATGATAAAGGGGCACAATTAATACAAACTGGGGCACCATCATCGTCGAGAGAACGATGACAAAGAGCGTATTTTTCCCGCGGAATTGATATTTAGCAAACACGTACCCGGCCAAAATGCTCGTGATGAGAATACTGGCGGTAGCAGCCGTTGTGACGATGATCGAATTCATTAGCGAGCTGCCGAACGGAATCACTTCAAAAATTTTTCGAAAAGAATCAAACGACAGGTTTGCAGGCCACCAAACCGGCGGCAAACTCGCTAATTCCTCCGGGGTTTTCAAACTGGAAACGGCCATCCAATAAAACGGAAAGACCATCACCAAGGAGATCATCAGCATAAGGAGATATTTAACGAAACTGCCCAGATGTCCTCGTTTTGACATTCCTTCCACCTCCTAAAAATCCGTTTTGAATAACCGTAACTGCAGGATGGTAAAAAATAACACCACTACATATAAAATGAATGCCATCGCACTGGCCTGGCCTGGATTTCCAAAGTTAAACGCTGTGTCATACATATGATACGAAACGACATTGGTGCTGTTTGCCGGACCGCCCTGGGTCAGGACATAGATAGGGTCAAACACCTGCAAGGTATTAATCGTCATAATAATGACAATAAAAGACAGCGACCGTTTTAATAACGGAATCGTAATATAAAACAATTTTTGCAAGGAATTGGCGCCATCGATGGCGGCCGCTTCATAATAATCCTGCGAAATTTCCGTCAGTCCGGCGATGACAATTACGACATAGTATCCAAGCGTTTGCCAAACATTTAATATCACCAGCGACAACATGGCTTGATCCAGCGATCCGAGCCATTGCTGGGCTGGAAGATGGAAAAAGGCCAAAATCTCATTAAACGGACCAAACATCGGGGAATATAGATAGCCCCAGACAATCGCCACGGCAACCGAAGGGATAATATACGGCAAAAATAGCAACGTCCGGACAAGGGCTGTGCCTTTTAAAGCAGCCTGATACAATAACAGGCCGAACAATAGCGAAAGAGGAATCATCACGACTAAATTGGCGGCCGAATAGGTGAAGGTATTAATCAACGCCCTTTTAAATGTTTCCTGTTCAAAAATTTTCGCGTAATTTTCAAAGCCAACAAAGTTCATTTCCGACAAAGGCGTCAGCATCGACCAGTGATTCAGGCTGACCCATGCAGTAAGGAGAATTGGGAAAATGATAAAAACAGCTAAGAGGCCAATCCCCGGAAAAAGGAATCCGACGGTCTCCAAACGACGAGGTTTTTTCACAGAAACATCCCCTTTTAGTAAGAGGGAACTGCGCGAAACGCACAATTCCCCCCCAAATCTTATTTATAGAATTGCGACATTAATTCCTTCAGGCTCTTTTGGGCATTATCCATGGTATCTTTCGAGGAAGCCTTGCCGAATTCCATTTGCTCAAGCTGCTGCTGAAGCGTCGTGGTCAGCTCATTTCCTCCAAGCACAATCGGGAAGGATTTTGCATTTTTCAATTCATCAACATATGGCTTTAAGAATGGGGAAGCCAATTCCGCTTGATGGGCGGTGATATCAGAGTTGCGGCTCGGTACAATGCCCATGCCCATTAACATATCTCCCATAGCAGAGGAACCATTTTTGCCGCTTTCATTCCCATTCAGCCATTTTAAGAATTTCCAGGCGGCCTCTTGCTGAGCTTTATCTGCTTTCGCGTTCACCGAAGTCAGCCAGGAATAAGAAACGCTGTGTGACCCTGATCCGCTAGGGCCTGCAGGTATCGGAGCCGTTTTAATGTCGCTAAACTTATCTCCCATGCTGTCCTTTAGGGCACTCTGCCACCAGTTGGCCATGATAATCATCGCGGTTTTGCCGTTTGCAAAGTTATCTAAGTAAGGGCCTGTTGTGCTGGCATTGGCGATACCCATCGAAGGCTCGGTGGTCTTTTCGTCAAAAATCAACTGCTTGTAAAGGTCTGTTGTTTCCTTGGCTTCTTCGGAATCGAGAACAGGCATATGTTCCTGATTTAATAACTCGCCTCCGTTTGAGTAGAGCAAGGACAGCCACGGATGAACGACACCGCTGTTCCAACTGGTAATAATCCCGAACCCTTGCTGAGTAATTTTTCCAGATGCATCTTTCTTTGTCAGCTTTTTCGAATCATCAACGAGCTCAGTCCATGTTTTCGGAGGACCGGAAATGCCTGCCTCTTGGAAAAGCTTTTCATTGTAGTTCAGGGCATACAGATTGACTTCATTCGGGAAGCCGTAAACCTTGCCGCCATCGGTGATAGCGTTAACAATTCCTTCAGGATAATTGGTTTTAATTTCATTTTCATAGTCTGCTGGGACGGGGGCGGCAATCTTATCTTTCACAAGCTGCGGAAGCCATAGTTCATAGATGCTGGTGATAGTTGGGGCACCTGATCCGGAGGATTGGGTAGTTAAGGTGGTCAAAAGGTTGCCGAAAGGCACGGCTCTTACTTCAATTTCTACATTCGGTTCAATTTTGTTGTATTCCTTAATCGCACTTTTCAGCTGTTCGACCTGGGGCGCTGCCCAGTGGGTTAAGTAGGAAATTTTAACCTTTTTATCTTTGCCGGAGGAACTGTTAGTTGAATTACATGCCGCCATAGAGAGAACCAATAGGAAAACCAATAGAATGATTGAACCCTTTTTTATCATAGTAATCTCCCCTAATTTAGATTAAAAACCTTTCCGAACTAGTTTCACAGAATAATAGGTTTGATCGGCCCGCATGATGGACCGTACAAATTCCACCGGCATATCGCCGACAAATGATAGGCGCTCGACATTAAAGCCTGTTCCGGTATGCCCTGCCTCTAACAGTTCCTTTTCCTCTACATCTAGTTGCACCGCGCGATAGGTTTCAATCGCTTGCGTAATGATCGTTCCGTAATGCTCCTGCAGAACAGAATATAGCGAGACATTATCGGTTACATAATTCATTAATTCCGGGAATTGCTTTTGAGGAAGATAGCTTGTTTGGATACCAATGGGAAGATTGTCTGCCATCATTAACCGCCTGATGGCCAAAACCTTCTCGTTCGGCCCGAGCTTCAGCCTTTGCTGAATCCCAATGGCCGGCTTGGACCAGCTCTTTGAGAGGACGACCGTTCCGGGACTCTTTCCTTTCCGTTTCATCTCTTCGGTGAAGCTCATCAGTTCTGCTGGTTCTGTCGATAATTCCGGCAGGGCGACAAAGGTGCCTTTTCCTTGCTCCCTGACGAGCAGCCCTTCCTCTGCCAGCCGTTCCAAAGCCTTTACAACGGTAATTCTGCTGACATTAAATTGTTCGCATAGCCGAATCTCTGGTGGAACTTGATCACCTACTGACCATTCACCGGCATCAACCTTTTGGCGGATATAATCCGCTATTTGCTTATACAGCGGTTGATTCCCTTTTTTGGTCCCTTTCATGGGCCACACTCCCGCCTGATCACTGTATTAGATTTTTACTGTCTCTTTTAGTCGCTTCCGATATTCCACATATACTTCATCGTTGTGCGTCTTCGTGATTCCTTCCACGTTCGGAGAGGCAAAAGGTCTTACTTTGTAACCAAGTCTTGCTAATTCTAGCGCTGTTTCAGATACCAAGGATTGGATGATGGCGATGGCGGATAGAGTGGATAAGCCGCCGACCCTGCCGCTTACACCCGGAACATCGACAACCGCATCCTCAGGTGAGACGCCGTTGAAAATTACCAGGTCGGCCATATCGCCAATCTTCTTGCCGCTTGAATGCGTGGCTGGCTTGTGAAGATGATTTTCTTCTGAAGTAATCGCAATCACATACAATCCTGCTTCTTTCGCTGCCAGAGCAATCTCAACCGGGGCGGGATTCTGTCCGCCGTGAGAAATAACTATGAAAATATCTTCCTTATTCCAGGTATGGTGTCTGAGGAATAATTCCATATACCCCTCTTGTCTTTCAAGCCATAGTACTTCTTCCGCTCCTCCAGGACCGCTGACTGTTGTCCACATTAAGCGAGGATCCATGATAGGATGAAAGCCAACGAATCCTCCATAACGAGGGAAGCAGTCCATGGTTGGAATAACGGAATGACCGCTTCCAAAAAGCTGAACCCAGTGTCCTGCTTGGATCGTTTCTGCAGCCTTCTTTGCCGCCAGCAAAATGGACTCATTGTTTTGTTGAAGGTTCTCGGCTAATGCCTGCATTTCTTTTAAAAATTTCACTTCCGTCATCCATAAACTCCCCCTAAAATTTGCTGCAGTTTAAATCGATATATCTAATTCAACATGTTGACATATCAAATTCTGTATAATTCTATTCTCAAAGGGATTTCAACATACCTAATTTTTATGGAACCTTGGAGGGGCACCCCGCCTCAATCTTGGGATTGATTTAGCCACATTAAAAAGGGATGCTTCATTAAACATGGTAGCATCCCCTTTTTATACAGTTTTTTATCACAATTGACTTACTTTTCAAAAATCTTATGGTAAATTAAATGTAGCAATTTTTTATAGTTAACAACTTGGAAAGGTGGTTCAAAAGTGGAAAACTTTTATTTGTTTGTGATTACTTGTATTTTGCTCATTATTTTACCTGGGCCTGATACGGCAATTGTTACGAAGAATGCCCTCTCTGTTGGAAAAACAGGAGGTTATAAAACGATGTTTGGAATTTGTTGTGCACTACTCATTCATACCTCAGCTGCCATTATTGGACTATCAGCCATTATCGTGAAATCAGCTTTATTATTTTCTGTTTTTAAATACATCGGTGCTGTGTATTTAGTTTATCTTGGCATCAAGTCACTATGGGCACTAAGGAACAAGAAAGCATCAGCGACCGAAATAACGGTCAACAGTAAATATGGAAGCAAGTCTTGTTTTAAACAAGGTTTCCTTACAAATCTCCTAAATCCAAAAGTTGCTGTCTTTTTCCTTACCTTTTTGCCACAGTTCATCCAATCGGGAAGCAAAACTTTTATTCCGTTTTTAATAATGGGAATAACTTATACCGTATTAACCGCCTTATGGTTCTTGCTCTATATTAATCTACTTAACCAGATTAGCGCCTTTATGAAAAAACAAAAGACCCAAACGGTTATGGAAGGAATAACAGGTTCTGTATTGATTGGTTTTGGTATAAAACTGGCTCTAGAAAAGGCTCATTAATAGGTCGCATATTAAGCCCTTGGATTCTAATCTAAGGGCTTTTTGTTATTAATTCCCGCCTCCCGAGTTAGCAGCAGCGCTTGCATTTCTCCTCTTATGAATGGCATTAATCCCCATTACGACGGCGATTAACTCCTCATTCGTAACTTTTTCAATAAAGTTACTCAATTGGAAAGCTGGAGATGAAAAGAAGCCGCTAACCTTTTCAAACTTTCCTACCGTGTTGGATAACTCATCCATGATCTCATACTCTCGTGAGAAAGGCTCAGATTTAATATGAAAAACACCGCGTCCATAGGCATCGTATTCATATTTTTTCGATAAAAAGGTCAGCTTCTCTTTAAGGACACCGATTTCCTCTTCATTAGCATTGTAGATTCGCCACTTATTACTAAAAAAAGTGAATTTACCCGTCACCACGATATTTTCATTCAGATTTAACACATCGATACTTGAAGAAAAGGCACTTTTTAAATCGAGCTCTCCAACCTTTTCTTTGGAACTATTGAAAATTTCTGTCCTACCCGCTGAAAAGAAATTATCTTTAAAATAAAGTGTTTGATCGTTCAACCGTCGTCCCCCCAGTACATTTCTATTTACTTAAATACGAATACATGAGGAAAAAGTTCCCTTAAATTAATAACTCCATTTGCCTCTGAATATACTTGTACCAGCGATAGGGGGCAGAAAAGATGGAGATATCTTTAATGTTAGAGTACGGCTGGATTTTATTGATTTTGATCGTGTTAGAAGGTTTATTGTCAACCGATAATGCTTTGGTTTTAGCCATTATGGCCAGGCATTTACCGGCAAAACAACAAAAAAGGGCGATTAACCTAGGGTTACTATTCGCCTTTTTCTTCAGGATTGCGGCCATCTTTATTATTTCGTACCTGTTCCACGTTTGGCAAATCCAAGCGGTTGGGGCTATGTATTTAATTTTCATCGCCTTCAAACATTTGCTTAAAAAGGACCATGGAAAAATCCATAAAGGAAAAAGCTATCGAGTGACGGTTGCACAGATTGCCTTCGCGGATATCGCCTTCGCAGTAGATTCCATTTTAGCGGCAGTGGCACTAGTAGTGGACTTGCCCGATACGCCGATTGGTGAAGTAGGCGGGATGGACGGCGCTCAATTTATCGTGATTGTTTTAGGTGCTATTGCCGGTTTAATCGTGATCCGGTTCGCAGCTGGATTCTTCGTTAAGCTTCTGACAAAACGCCCGAGTTTGGAGACAGCCGCCATGTTGCTGGTTGGCTGGGTTGGGGTCAAGTTGTTCATACATACGCTTGCGCATCCTTCCGTACACATGATTTCACATAGGTTTGTCGAAGGCCCAATATGGAATACAACCTTTTGGTCCGTTTTGCTTCTTATTACGATGGGTGGATGGCTTTTATCTAAGGAAAAGTAAAAAGGGAACGAAAATTAATTCGTTCCCCTTTTCAAGTTATTTAGTGAATTTTTCTGTTAGAATTGGTTTCCAAATAATATCCAGCAAATGTCGTAAGTTTCTAAAAAGAGGTTGTAAGTTGCTGAAAATATGTCGTAAGTGCCAAAAAATATGTCATAAGTTTTGTAAACCCTAATAAACTTCCATTTAATATCCAGCAAATGTCGTAAGTTTCTAAAAAGTGGTTGTAAGTCGCTGAAAATATGTCATAAGTGTCCAGAAATATGTCAAAGTCCAGAAGAATAGGTAATAAATATCTAACCTTCCGCATCTCCTTCAGAAATCACTTAAAAATTCCACTATAAGTCCGTGTCCAGTACCGGGATTTCCATTCTTTTTTCCAAGGCAGCGACATATGATAGATTAAAAAACTGGACAAGGTGATGTTTATTTTTCAGACATTAATGGCAACAATCATTGGCAGCTTGCTGGTGGGAATTGGGGTAAATGGGTTTCTTGTGCCTCATCATTTAATAGACGGCGGAATCCTTGGCATTGCCTTAATCCTTCATTATTTCTTTGAGTTTCAAACAGGATTGACGATGGTCATATTAAGTCTTCCTATTTGTATTTTTTCAACCAGGTTTGAAAGAGGTTATTTTTTTAGCAGTTTACAAGGATTGTTTGCTACTTCTATATTCATTGATTTGCTCGCACCAATCCGGTCGCAATTTCTCGTCTCCCAATGGGCAAGCGCCTTAATTGGAGGAGTGATTATTGGAATAGGTGTGGGTCTCATGCTCCGATATAGGACGAGTACGGGGGGGACCGACCTGCTCGCTAAAATCATTTCTGGAATCATTCCCTTAAATTTAGCTTTTATCATTATCATCCTTGACGGGCTGATCATCCTTGCAGGTTTTACAGTACTAGAAGGAGATAGCTTCCTTTATTCATGTATGGCTATTTGCACCGTCGGCCTAACGACCGCTATCATTGAAGGGCATTAAACTTAAAAATCCGATGAAATTTTATGAGACCAGTGACTGGAAGTCTTCCGAAATAGCTATTAATTCTCCCCATGCCATTAGCTCCTCTTCGGAAATCTTCCAAGTATGTTTATCTGCATCTTGCCGAATGACCGCGAAGTGAAAGCGATCAGTGGAATAGATAGTTAAACCTTTTTCTTTACATTGTTCAAGGAAATGGTAATCCTCCCCTCGATTTACCTTTTCAAATTGAACCTGTTGAAACACATTTTTTCTAAACATTAGTGTAGCCCCAGCAACACTATCCGTGATGGAATTCTCATTACCTGAAACATGAATCAAGGCTTTTATATTTTTAAAATAGATAAATACCGAGCTTTTTCCAATAATCGATATATGTTTATTTTTAAAAGCCTCTATCGAACTTTTAATATAGTCCGGCCCGTAATAGTCATCGTCATCAAATTTTGCAATAATATCATCCTTTGCTTTCATAATCCCAAAATTTAAACAGTCGCCTAACGTTGCTTTTTGATGTAGTTGATAGACTTGAACATTACGGTATTTCTTTGCCTTTTCAATCCACCTGTCGATATCCATCGAATCCTTATTAAGGATAATGATAAGCTCTTTATCCTTATAGGATTGCTGTTGATAATTGTTGAAAACATTATCCATGTTCTCTTCTCTGATTGTGCAAGTAATAATCGAAACCAATAACTTCACTCCCCCCTTCTAATTTTTTATAAAAATTTACGTGTTCATTAGCTTTTCCATTATGCTGGCAAGATTTGTGAATGAATCTAAATTTTTGATAGAAAGAAGATCTTCTTGAAGCTCTATTCTACCCTCTGAGCCAATGCCAGCAGCTCCTAAAATATTAACGTGACGGATATCGATTTGGAGGAGAAGGACGATGGTTTCAAGAATGCGGATAAATTTTTCTTGGAACCCTTGAAACCTCTCAGGATAGGATTTTAGGAGCAGCTTATATTCTTTTAATACCTTACTAATCGTTATTAAATCGGCAATTCGTGCTAGTTCTAATCCAAGAATCAGAACATCGACGTCAGGATGCTTATTAATAAAAAGCCTTAGATTATGAATGGCTTCTTTCCATTTATCTTGTCCGACAGGATGTTCTTGATGGTAGGTTGTTACATCGTTTCTGACCAGGTATTTGGCGCCCATTTTATATAAACGGTATCCTAATTCCCAATCTTCGTATCCGTATTGGATAAAGTCTTCATCAAACATCCCTGCCTGTTCAATAAACTCTTTACGGATGGAAACATTCCCTGTAAGCAAGGCCATCCACGGAAACATAAACCCATTCAGGTCCGCATCAAAATTTTTGGTGATTTTCTGAAACCACGAAAATGATTTAAAAACCAAATCCTTATAGGACAAACTTGTTATATCGTTTTTTTCAACTAATGGATACGGATTTTCACTAGGTAATTGAAAGTCTCGCAATCTCCTATTGATCTCTTGATTAGTGGTCGTTAAGTCTGTAATCTTGTCCCGTACATCCTGGGAAAATTCAGGAAAGATGCAGGTATAGATCTTTTTGGAATGCATGACCCCTGACAAAATCATCTTGTTTTTGGATTGATGATACCGATAGTGCTTTTCGACAAAATCAGGTTCTGTCACCATTTCAGCATCCAGGAAGATGAGAAGGCTCCCTCTCGCCGAGCGAATGCCCACATTTCGTACCTTCGCCCTGCCAAGATTTTTTTCATTCCGAATATAGTTAAACTGATATGGAGGATGATAGTTTTTAAGCTTTTCTTCAGTTTGGTCCGTTGAGGCATCATCAATAAAGATAACTTCCATTTTTGCAGGATTGAAGGTTTGGTTTTCGAGTGAGTAGAGAGTGAATAAATTGAGGGGGAATTTATTGAAAGAAGGAATGATGATACTGACTTCAATATCTTGATTCTTTTTATTTGTGCGGTTTTGGCGATTACTTTTCTTTTTTGATATTACTTCTGATTCAACATCACGGCGGGCCGTCCAACTACCAAATAGCCCCTCTTCGTTTCCTTTAAGTTGTTTATTCCTATCGGTCTGAAGTTGTTTTTCTGATCGGCAATGATCCCAAAGCCGAATCTCTTTGATATCCCCTTCAAAATATAAGCCCGGCTGTTCACCAAAGATCCCCGCTGGGTAGACATTCCTTTTAGGGCTTCGTTCACCACTTTTAACAAACGCACCGTTCATGTATAAATAAGGCCTTCCATCATCATAGATTACGGCAATGTGAGCTTCCTTTTTAATGACCTCTTCATAGACTAACACGGCATAAATATTAATATCCGTATGTTCATAGACAGTGATTCCATTTTTTCCGACAGATACATGAACGGCGGCTTCATCATAGTATTTCACATGTCCTGGTCCATTAATATAATTTTGCCCATCTGGATTTACAGGTTTTTTGCGTGATTGTTTATTAATAGGATGAAGGATATCCGGCTTCACCCAAAACTCATATGTGAAAGAATTTTTCAGATTGGTTAGCAACCCTTCATACAAGCTATTTCCTAACATGTTGCACACCTCATTTCCATTTTTGAAATAACCAGTCCCATTGGTCAAGCTTTTACAGAATATGAGGATAATCAGATTTTGACTAGACTTATCCCCAGAAATAACGGTATGGTACAACTATTTTTCTTTAGGCTATTTTAAGGCTCGACCACACGACCAATCGAAAACCATTCTAATTAGAAATACTAGGCAGCTTGATGTAAATGAAAAAATGAAAAAGCTAACAAAGGTGGGAGCTTTACCATCTTCGTTAGCTTTTTTACAATATATAAATAGATCGCCTTGTTATTTGTTGTCAAACCTGCCTTTAAAATCCAACGTACTGCACGTTTTCATTGGAAGCTTTACACTTTTTCCTTCTGCGGCTGATTTGTAAATAGCAAGAACTAGTTCTAACGCTCTTCTTCCATCTTCTGCAGTAACATAGGGCTCCCGATCATTCTTAATAGCATCAATGACGTCTGTATAAAGGGGATTATGGCCAAATCCGTACACAGTTGGTGGATTTTCTTGATACTTTGCTTTCACTTCCTCCGGTTCATCCTTCCCATCAGCGAACCGCCATTCTTCTATAATATTCACAGATTTCCCGCCAGCCTTAATGGTACCTCTATCCCCAAAGATATACAAAGTTTCCTCAAGATTAGTCGGAAAAATATTGGTTGTCCCTTCGACAATTCCATAACTTCCGTTGGCAAACTTAATCATTGCCGCACCAAAGTCTTCCGCTTCGATAAAGTTATGTTTTAAATTATCAGTCATTCCTACTACTTCTACAATGTCGTTACCCATCATCCAACGCAAGAGATCGATATTATGGATACACTGATTCATAAGTGCTCCTCCATCTTGCTCCCAAGTTCCTCGCCAAGGAGCATGTTTATAATAATCTTCTCCCCTGTTCCAGCGAATATGTGCCGTTCCATGTAGTAGTCTTCCAAACCGTTCTTGTTCTACTGCTTCTCTAATTTTTTGAATCGATTTATTAAACCGGTTTTGATGACATGCGCAAACCTTTACGTTATGTTCCTTAGCCTTTTCGATAATGTTATCAGCATCTTCAAGTGAAAGAGCAATAGGTTTCTCAATAATAAGATTACTTCCAGCCTCTATGCAATCTAAGGCAATTTGACCATGGGAACCGCTCTCCGTACAAATGGCGACTAACTGCGGTTTCTCTTTTTCAAGCATCTCCTTATAGTCGGTATACTGCGGCGTCGATTGAGGAAGGTTAAAGGTTGAAATTTTATCCTCCATATTTTCAGGAACTATGTCACATAAAGCGACAATTTCTAGTTCATTTTCAATAGCAGCAGCGATATGATTCGGTGAAATTCTTCCACAACCAATGATAGCAAATTTTAGACTCATGATGATCCTCCTAGAAAATAATTCAATATTTACTCTTTTCCTTCATTCCTTTTGCAATAATAGTATCTAATGTGGCTATGTCGATATCAAAGAGTAATCTGATAAAGTATGTACAGTGTTATTATAACCTAATAAGTACTTTCAATGAGAATTACTGAGAATTCAAATTATCCAAGAAAATTTTAAAAAATAAATTTTATACGTCTTAGTTGAATTCACTATGTAGCCCAAGAATAAATTATACTCCATATATAAGGCTTAAATCCAGATTTTTAAATGATTCCACTGAAAAAGAGAAAGAAATAGCAAATACAAGAATCTATCCAAATTAAATTACTTAAGGAGAGCCACAGGGACGGTTCTCATGGTTTTTAATGACCATGTGAACCGCCCCCTTAGTCACCCTTGGTCATTCAATTAGCACCTGTCGACGATTCTGACGAACCACCAAATGGAAAAACAATAATACAAAGCACTGAACCGCCAAATACACGCTGAAGGAATAAGAGAGTCGCCAGCCTTTATAAGTAAACACTCCAAATTCTTTATTAACCCATTCAAACAGCGTTCCCCCTGAAGTACAAAGCAAAAGATAAACCAGAATCCAATATCCTTTTATCTTCCACCTGTCATAAAAATAAACAAACAAATAAGAAAAAGGCGCATATAAAAAATAGGTAATCAAATCAAAGAAATCATAATTGGGTGTATCCATAATATTATACAAGTCGAGTTTCGGCGATGCCAGGAAATGGTCCGAAAGCCTCGCAATCGTTGTACCGATTAACAAAAAGAGGATCGTTGTACTCCGAGGAAATCTTTTCGGCAAAAAGAACAGGACTAAATAGGATACGACCACACACCCAATCAAAAACCATTCGTTTTCATCAAATTTTTCCGGAAGCGGCATCATCTAGTTTCATCTTCCTTCTTTCCTCAATAGATTTCGGTACCATGACAGGGCCATGTTTACGAGCGTGATGACCAAAACTTGGAGGATGATGGAATGCCAAAAGGGCCAATCCTTATATGTAATGACCTCCCATTCAACCAGCCAGCGCTCAATCCCAGATTGAATTCCAACAAATATACCTGTCAAAATCCATTTAGAGAAACGGGACTTCATATTGGGCAGCAAATTAAGATATAACAACCAAACAAACGGCCAAATGATGGCCTCATAAATTCGGAAAATAATAAAAGGCACCGTTTCATTCGTCACGGTCCAAACATCTAGATTAATGTACAAAATGGCACAATAGCTGGTAACCAGGAACTCTAGAATCATGAGGATGAAGAGATTTTCAAATAAGTGAAGTCTCTTCTTCTTGATACAAAATGAAGCCAACAGTAGGATTGCTACGTCTATGATTATGGTAAGTTTCATTTTTACCCTCTCACCGTTTCATCATCCTTTTTTTACTCCCTCTCATAGAAAAACTTCTTTATAAAGTATTGTTAAAGGAAAGGGGAAATATTCCTTATTTGAAACAATGATGTGTATTGCTCAATAAACTAGTCCTAGAAAAAAGGTAAATAGATGGATGCGCTTTCCACTAACATTTCTTAAAATACATGAGAGGCGGTATAATAACCTGTTGAAAAAGGTTGAAAGGACAGGGATAGAAAAGATGCTATACATATGGGATATCGAGAAGATCATTGAAAGTACATTGAGAGAACACAACTTAAATATAAATTATGAGTTTAACAATAAACTGCCTGCACCAATGAGTTATAACGTATCAACAAATACGATAAGGTTTAATTACTTACAAGTAAACGGCTATTTAGCTAAAATTAATTTTAAAATAAAAGAGACAGATGAAAACCTAGTAAAAATTATTCTTTATCATGAAATCGGATATTATTTAGATTTCAAGAAAAACAAACATGATTTAAGGATTCTAAAATATGGTGAAGATGAAGAAATTGAACAACTTAAAACTACAATTGAAACGAATGCTTGGGAATACGGACTTACCTTGGTACCTAAACAACTCGTAAAAGCCTATGAGCAGATGCGTGTTTTAGATAGTATGCTGTTAAAAAGCTATTAATCGCATTCTATCAACGAACGTTTGCGGTCTATCAGCGAAGGGAATGGCAACAATGTATGTGCAAACAACCAATATAAAAAGCCTCGCATGGAGGCTTTCTACTGGGAAGTACTATTGAAGGGCTATTAAGGTCAATTGTTGACCTCTTTTTCCTTCAAGTGTAAGTGTTACTTTTTTACCTTGATGGTTAAATAATTCATAAATCATATTACCTGATGCCTTTGCACAATTCGTTCTTCCATCAGACGTGATGAATCGAAAAGTTCCCTGCGGGTCTACCCCTCCTATGTGAGCCGTGACTTGTATGCGATTTGTGTCAGCGCCAGATAGCGCAGGGATATTAATTTTTTGACCAATCTTCAATTTTGATGAGTCTACATTAGGATTTAACTCTTGAATGGATGAGACAGAGACACCTAATGCTTTTGCAATTTTTGTAAAAGTATCCCCGCTCTTTATTACATACTCCGATGAACTTGTTTGGATTGGCTCCTTTTTCGTTAAAAATGCTTCATTAACAAACGCTGCTTTGCTGTTAAAAGTAATCTGAGCCCAGCCATTCGCGATCGTTTGCACTTTCACTTGATCGTTTAATTTTAAGGTACCCAATACCTCACTACTTGTTGATGCGGCCACTCTAACCCTTAACGAGTCAGCCGTTACATACATGGCTAGCGATTCGCCTGTATCAGCAGCTTGGCTCGGTACTGATGAAAGATAATCCACTTTTACATAACAAACTCGTCCCTTAATCAGAATGCCAGCCCATCCGTTTTCTACGAATGAAACCTTTACAACATCCCCTTTTTTATATGTACGCAGAATACTGCTTTCAGTATTCGGATAGGAGCGAACATTTAGTGTGGTGGCAGTGACTGTTCTATCTACTACTTTGGGTAAAAGAATCTTTTTACCGTCAATGGAAGTCACCCCATTGGCATCTAATATTTCCTTTGCCGTCACACCATGGTCCGCAGCAATTCTGTCAATCGAGTCACCGCTTTTCACCTGGTACGTATATTCATGAATAAAGGCAGCATTCGCACTTATCCCGGTAAAGCTTAGGACAAGCGTAAAAATGCCCGTCACGACTAACTTTTTGACTGAATTCTTTTGAATCCATCGATGAACCTGTGACACATATGTATCCCAATGATTATGAATATCGTTTAGGAATTCCTTGATATCTAGCACATTGCGAATATTAAAATAATTATCTCTATAATATTCGCGTTTTTCCATCCTTGAAGTGAACTCTGGTACACTTTTTGGTTGCTTGCTTTTTCCGTGAGTTTCTTTCCTGCTTAGTACTAATTCCTCATTTGCAAATAATTCTTTCGTTGTTAAAATCAATTCTCTTTCTCCCCCATTTATGCTATATACCGGGAAAATGTACACGGTTTAACTTTTACTTATGTAGGCCATTACATTTATATCCCCATAAGTAATATTCGTTAATCCATTAAATTTTCTGTCCATATTTAGCAAAAATAGTCGAATTTAGTTCCAAAGCCACAATCTTCCTATTAACTGTCTCAGGGGCGGTTCTTATGGTTTTGATGGCCACTGGAACCGTCCCCCTTAGTCCCTGCATTTAATTATTTTACGGTGAATTGGTAGTAAAAAGCTAAATACTACAAAATACAAGGGGATTGAAATAAAAAAGCTCCAGCCATGAACTTTCATATATCCAACCTTCCTCATTCCCCATTCGATTAAAGTAGAAATAATGATAAACAAAATGGTCAATATCCATTTATTGGTCTTCTTTAAATAGTTTAAAAAAATAACAGCAAGTGAGGAAGGAATTAAACTATAGCTTAAAAACTCACCTATACCCGTGATTTTCGGGTTTCCAAAATCGACAAGATCTAGCATCTTCCCTAATACCGAATCTGAAATCCAAGCAAAATAACCAATAATTCCAAAAGTAATATACAGATCTCTCCAACTTAGCTCTTTTTTAGGCATAAAAAGAGCATACAGAAACAATACCAGAGATACCACGATGGGAAGCCAGTTTCCTTGCGCATGTAGATCTAAATTCCTTGTAATTGAATTCAGAGAAATCACCTCCTAACTTTATCCTCCCCTAATATATTGTGAATCTAAACCTTACTTCTTAAAATCTGTTACTGATCCTTTAGTAAAAAAAGAAAAGCTGCCTGAATGGCAGCTGAACATTACCCGATTGATTCATTTGTGAAATTCACTTTAAAGTTTCGTTCCAATTACGATAGTAGCATCTAGTTCATCGTGATATGTTAACTGAGGTATTAGCCCGTATTGGGTAAAGATTTCTAGGGTCTGAGGGGCCTGCATTTGGCTCGTCTCCACTAAAAGATGCCCTCCCGAAGCTAGCCAGAAAGATGCTTCTTCTGCCACTCTTCGTTGAATATCAAGTCCGTCATCTCCTCCATCAAGCGCTTCCTTTGGTTCATGTAGACGTGCATCCTGGGGAAGCAGCTTGATTGCCTCGGTAGGTACGTAAGGTGCGTTTGCTACTAGGATGTTGACTTTCCCACGTAGTTTAGATGGTAGTGGCTCAAAGAGGTCACCTTCATACACGAAGCCATTTAGGCTTGTAACATTTCGAAGAGCACATCGTACCGCCGCTGGGTCGATGTCTACTGCATACAACTCAATTCCCCTCAGAGCTTTGGCTATCGCGATGCCCACCGCGCCAGTACCGCAACAAAGATCAACGACAATGGCTCCAGGGAAAGAAAATGCCACTGCGTTTTGGACAAGAAACTCAGTACGTCGACGGGGGACGAAGACTCCTGGGTCTACTGCTATCCTGACGCCGCAGAACTTCGCCCAACCGAGGACATGTTCAAGCGGGGTACCGATTATTCGAAGATTGACCATATTTGAGAGGTTTTCCAATGTCTGCGCCTCTGAAATAAGAAGCTGGGCCTCTTCTTCTGCAAAAACGCAACCGGCAGTCAGAAGTTTCTTGATTATACTTTTTTTCATTTGGTCGTCAATATAAAACTTAAATTGTACTCCTATAATTACCACCCAATCTTAATAACGGTTTTTATAGGTAGTTCGTTAAAAAATGGAAAAGTCCTTCTTACATTAAACTTTCCGAAGCACCTCGGATCCGACAAATCTAAACAAAATAACCTAACGCTAAAACTAAATAATCGTTTGATTAAAAAGTCCAAAGACCGTAATATTTAAGGACAATATTTAAAGAATAGATAAAAATTTTGTCAGTTAAATAATCGTTTGATTAGTTTGGGATTTAACCGCGGTACATCAGCATTTAACCTTTTTAATCTCTAAAAAAACTGTCGAATACCAATAATTAATGTTTTAAATATATGTACTATTGAAATATAGAAAATGATTATAAAGGTGAATTTAAAAATGATAGGAAAAGAAGAATTTTGAGGGAATTTTGAAAGGCTGGAATAATGGAGCGGGTGATGAGAATCGAACTCACAACATCAGCTTGGAAGGCTGAGGTTTTACCACTAAACTACACCCGCATTTTCGAAAAATTGGAGGCAGCAACCGGATTTGAACCGGTGATAGAGGTTTTGCAGACCTCTGCCTTACCACTTGGCTATGCTGCCTTAATTTAGCTGGGCTAACTGGATTTAAACCAACGTATGTCGGAACCACAATCCGAAGCATTAACCAATTACGACTGGTCGGGAAGACAGGATTCGAACCTGCGACCCCTTGGTCCCAAACCAAGTGCTCTACCAAGCTGAGCTACTTCCCGTAAAAATGGCGCGCCCGAAAGGAGTCGAACCCATAACCTTTTGATCCGTAGTCAAACGCTCTATCCAATTGAGCTACGGGCGCATTCATTGAATTTTAATTCGTAAAAAAATTGGTGCGGGTGAAGGGAGTCGAACCCCCACGCCTTGCGGCGCCAGATCCTAAGTCTGGTGCGTCTGCCAATTCCGCCACACCCGCAAATTAAAAGTTATTTTGCTGACGCAAAAAACTTAGTTATTTTTACTTCGAAAAAAACTTGGTGAGCCATGAAGGACTCGAACCTTCGACCCTCTGATTAAAAGTCAGATGCTCTACCGACTGAGCTAATGGCTCATACTTTGATGATTTCCTACAACTAAATTGTGGTAAGTCAGATGCTCAAAAGAACTCACGTTCTTTCTCGCAGATTGCCCGCAGAAGTTGATTCGAAGAAGTTCGCAATCTGCTCTACCGACTGAGCTAATGGCTCATACTTTGATGATTTCCTACCACTAAATTGTGGTAAGTCAGTTGCTCAAAAAAAGCAAAAAGTATTAATGGTGCCGGCTAGAGGACTTGAACCCCCAACCTACTGATTACAAGTCAGTTGCTCTACCAATTGAGCTAAACCGGCATAATATTTGAGATAATAGATATTTTGAACTCGCTGTATAGTTATCGTCATCCTGACCTCAGAAAGCATATGCAAGCAGCAGCTCGGTCAGTATGCTGAAGACTATTCAAGGAGTCTATTCGGTCGTGCTCTACCAATTGAGCTAAACCGGCGTAATTTTCGCTATCACGAAAAACTTTGGTGACCCCTACGGGATTCGAACCCGTGTTACCGCCGTGAAAGGGCGGTGTCTTAACCGCTTGACCAAGGGGCCAAAATGTAAAAATGTGCAAAATAATAGCCCCAATAGGGGCTTAGCCTGGCAACGTCCTACTCTCACAGGGGCGCCTGCCCCAACTACCATCGGCGCTGAGAAGCTTAACTTCCGTGTTCGGTATGGGAACGGGTGTGACCTTCTCGCCATTATTACCAGACTATTTTACATGAGGTTTCATTCCCTCAAAACTAGATAATGCAGAAGAAGTTGTAAAAACGAGTTCGCTTTTAAGACTTTGGTTAAGTCCTCGAACGA
>NZ_JBCNAD010000002.1:0-25479 GCF_050477905.1 Neobacillus pocheonensis
GCCTGGCACACCAAGAAAAAGCACTCAGATGAGTGCTTTCAAATGCCATTAAATTTTTAGGAAATATCCGGTCAATTTCTTGAATTTCTTCATTCGTTAAATGGACTTCCAGTGTTTTCAGATTATGCAAGACTTGTTCTTCCCTTTTTGCTCCCGGAATGATGACGTCAATGGCTTCACGGGTTGAACCGGAAGTTGCTGAGATCAATCGAGACTAGCAGCAGATCCTTAACTGGCTCCAGATTGGGTCCACGAAGATATGCGCGGCGTTTTGTCGGGAAACGAAGCCCTTCGATCTCAATGAAGTCGTAGACATATTGCGCCGCTGGAAAGCCCCCTGAAACATTGACATGGTAGTCGTGCCTGCGTAGTAGTAAATCATCGCCAAAGTAGAAGTCTTGCTCCTTGCTATGACTGGCGACGTGTTCGGGAAAGCGCACACGCAAACCGTGCCAGAGCTCGTTGCCCTCTTGCAATGGGGGGATTTCGCTGACCTCGAATCCTGGCATGACCATGAAAAAAGGCGTTGTCAGGTATGTCCACATTGCGTACCCATTGAAATATGCTCGATGAAGCGGGTCCCACGGTGTGTTCATCGTATGGTTAGCAAACAAGGTCCTAGGATCGTATTTCTCGCGGACGGTTTCCCCAGAGAGGGTCTCAATCGCGATACGATCGGGCGTAAAGGCAGTACGCCAATCCGGTTGACCAAAGGGAGTAACAGATGCGATTTCCGAATGTAGCGCGACTGTCATCTCACGAGGATTGGAATCTTGTACGAGCCCTTTCATTGCCCATAAACCGCCACCGGTGACGACCGTGGCAGTCAGTGAACTAAATTTTTCCCATCGGTCAATTCCGCCGTGCGCGTCAATAATTTTTGCCAGTAGGTTGTTCATATTCTCCTCCTTAAGTTGAAAGATGATTCGATAATGAAAAAGAGCTTTAATAAATCACCTCATATTTACTTTACAATCATTACACCACAATGCGCATGCTGGACCACTTTATGGCTTACACTTCCCACGAGCAGCTCTGAAAAGAGGCTAAGTCCCCTGCTGCCCATTACGATCAGGTCGTAATCTCCTTCTTTTGCCTTCTTGCATATCATTTCTGCAGGATCTCCAATATGGTATTCGCTATTATATTGTATAGAAGACCCTGAAAGGACTTGTGCGGATTCCTCTAAAATCCTCCTAACTTCCTCTACTTGCAATTGTTCACTATCCACTCCGTAAGCAACTGTATTGATATTGTTACTAGGAATGATATGAAGAAGCGTTATACGGGCATTTATCCCAACGTTTTGCGCCAACCAATTAGCCGATTTCAATGCATGTTTGGAGTGTTCGGACCCGTCAACTGGAACCAAAAACCGTTCATACATGTTCTCACTCTCCTTTTTTTATAATAAAACCCATGACGGTGATTATTGTGAAGAAACTTTAGAATTTCCAACAAATTTTTTGGTTGTTTCGGCCACACGTTTTCCAAGGGCCCTTCCTAAAGCAAGATCATTTTGATTAAGGATGTTGTCAGATTCATCAACCGGACATGTAATTCCAACCCCATAATAGGAGCCATAGGTGGCATTTTCCGGAATGTTTCCGGGTAATCCGACAATGATCATTCCTTGATGCAGCATCGGAGTAATCAAGTTTAACATGGTGGCTTCTACTCCGCCATGAGTGGTAGCCGTGGTACAAAATACAGCGCCTATTTTCCCTACTAATTTCCCGTGGGCCCACAGATAACCTAATTTATCTATCCAGGTTTTTAAACCTGCACTTATCGTTCCAAAGTGTCCCGGGCATCCCCAAATAATGGCGTCCATATCTTCAAGGTCTTTTACGTTTGCATTATTGACATGATTTATATATACTTCCGCACCGTTGACACTTTTTGCCCCTTCGGAAATGGCCTCCGCTAATGCTTGGGTATGTCCGTTATCACTGTCAAATACTACAGATATTTTCATTGTTGTATCTCCTCCGTTAAATTGAGTAATTGATTTTAGTAATTCATTTAGGAATTGTGCTGGAACCTTCGAATAGCATCCCGATAAATTTAATCATCCATGGGCTCATCTGCCTCTGGGATTTTTCCATTTTTGATTACCGTTCTAAGAACCTCACGAAATTCCCTATCGTTCATAATTCTGTCCCCATGTTCCAGCGAAGCTTTTGGATGTAAAGTCCCTCGTTTGATTTCTTGGATAGCCTTGCGGAAATCAAAATCAGCATTCTTTTCAGCATAGCTTAAAGTTGTCCGTTGGTTAGACGTTTCAGTACCAGGTACTGTTTCAAAACTTGCAGCAGCTTCCTTACTTGATAGCGTTTTTTCATTTTTTGCCTGGTTCTCCTCATCCGTAACTTTAGAATAATAACGATTAAATCTGACTGAATAAATCAATACATAGATAACGATTAGCGCAGCAAACAAATTTAGAATAATCAATGAGAAATTCAAGCTAAAAAATTGAGTCAGCACTCCGACTCCAATAGGAGGAATTATGAATCCGGAGTAGGCGCATAAATAAAATGCCGAAATGACTCGCGGACGTTCTTCCGGTTTCGGCAACTGGCTGGCAAACCTTAAAGCAACTTGAAACGTCCACCCACCGCCAATTGCTTGAATGAATATGCTGGCCCATACCAAAAATAAATTCGCTGTCAGACCAGAAAATACAATGCCCCATGATCCAATAGCAAGTAGTAAGATTCCAAAGCGCATCCGTGAGACTGGATGTCTCGGCCAAGGAACGAACTGAGCCAAAGCCCCTCCTCCAAGAAGCAACAAGACTATAATCCCCGAAAAAGCAAGATTTGAAGTGTGAATGACATTTCTGATGAAAGAAGGTATTAGGGATAACGCAATTCCTTGAATTGTGAAAACAGTAAAGATCGGCAGTGCAACAAATGACCAAAAATGTGAACGAATACTATTAGGCACTCCAAGTGATATCTTAGTCTTAGCCGGTTTCTGCATGAGGGAATCCTCATGCTTAGGAAGAGTTTCCAGAATTACTAAAGAAGTAATTAACATTACAAGTAAAAACCAGTATGGTACTCTAAGCGGCTGCAGATGTAAATATTGCAAAATTAAACCAGCAATAGCTGGACCTAGGCCAAATCCGATGAGTACCGTTGCTCCTGATAACTTGATAGCTGTACTTACTTTATTAGGAGAGATTTGTTTTATTAAAAATGCAGCGGCAGTACCTGTAAAAGAGCCATATGCAATACCTTCCAATATTCTTGCAGCATAGAGCATCCAAACATCAAAACTGCCTAGAAAGAGCAACGTAGAGGCAATAGAAATCCATATACTGCTGCGAAGCACCCTCTTCAATCCCCAGGCGCTCCCTTTAGCTCCTACAACTAACAAGGTCGGCAGTAGGATAGCGGCATAAACGGCAAACAAAATCGTAATTTGCAGACTATTCATTTGATAATGTTCACTGTACAAAGGAAATAACGGTGTAATAAATGTTGCACAGCAGGACATTATAAGATAAACCCAAAGCATTCTTTTCATTTTAGAAAATTCCTACTTTCTCAATTTTATTTTACTTACTAATTGGTAAGTTATATTCCTAGAAAAACCGCCTTTTAATTTTTAAAAAAACTGTTTATTTAATTCAGAACTTGGGAATACATTCTTTCCCAATATACGTTTATATTGCAAAGTACCTCTTATACATGGTCCCGCTCATGGATTCAAGAAACGCCATGTTGGTTGATATGAGTATAATATGGATATCAATAAGGAGTGTTATACATGGATAACATAACCTTTTTTCCGGAATAAGTTTTAGTGCCAGGCCTAAAATTTGTGTTTTTCGATTTCCACCACTGTATTTTAACTTACTAGTAGGTAAGTGTCAAGAGTTGATATGCACCCATGTAACCAAATGCTCCATATATTCCACTCAAATCATTATAGATCATTCCATAAAGTTTCAATAAATACGCACATTTAATTTTAAAAGGAGCAAATTACGCTAATTCAACTATTGTAGCAACAGCTTGACCGCCGCCAATGCAAAGTGTGGCTAAACCAGTTTTGGCATTTCTGCGTTTCATTTCATGGATCAAGGTAACAAGAATACGGGCTCCGCTGGCACCAATTGGGTGTCCAAGGGCAATTGCACCTCCGTTAACATTTAAAATTTCATCTTTAAAGCCTAATTCTTTTCCTACTGCAAGGGCTTGGGAAGCAAATGCTTCATTCGCTTCGATTAAATCAATATCTTCGATTGAAATTGCTGCTTTTTCCAATGCCTTTTTCACTGCTGGTACTGGGCCAACGCCCATAATGCTTGGGTCTACCACGGCATTTGCAGTTCTTTAATCGTAACTAATGGCTGAAGACCCAATTAGGTGACATGTGTGTGTGCAAAGGTCATGCAGGTCTCTGGATTTGGAATATGTTTTTTCTTAAGGGGGGGGTGAGGCACATAAATAAGGTCCTGTGTTATACACAAGCCCTTTCGATTATCCAGTTGTGGGATCGACGCTCCGCCGACCCACACCCAATACCCAATAAATAAATACAATTTGCTTCGTATTCTTTGAAACGTACATTTGTATTAATTAGGTTAATTATTGCATATAAGGGAATATAATTAGCCTTTGCTCCAGATGAGTAAAGGCTTTTTTTGACGAATTTCTTCTATTATATATTGTTACAATTTCGTACTCCCTAACTAACTTAGAACATCTACACAGAATTAAAATTTCGGCATTGCCTCAACAGCATTAGCCAAGTCACTATAGGAATCTTTTATATATCGTGCTGTGGTTGAAATGTTACTATGACCGGCAAGTCTTCTCACTTTTTCAATGTTATTATTGGTTGATTTTAACATCCATTTGCAAAAGGTATGCCTGAACATATGTGGAGTAAGCTTTTTCTGGGGCAAACTGTAACTTTCAATCATATTCTGGATGCCTCGAACAGTAAAATGTGGGGACCGCTGGCTATAGAACACATATTTCGACTCTTCTACATGCTCTTTCTTGTTTGACATTTCTGCTCTAAAAATTAACCAGTCGTACAGTTCCTGCCACAAGGTATTGGACTTAGGCACCGTCCGCAGTTTTCGCCCTTTCCCTAAAATTCGAATTCGCTTTAACTCCATGTCTAGAGTAAATTGGAGAGTTCATCCACCCTCAAACCAGCATACGTCAACAAATAAATAATCGCTCGATCTCTCTTTATAGACATATTAAAAGGGCGGTCATCCGCTCATTTCAAAAATGAAACAAATAAACGCCCTATTAATCTCGTAAACTCACTCGATTACTCTGTCAATTATTAGCTGTAGAGGTATATACATCTCCACTTTTTCTTTCTTATGTTGCTTTACTTTCTTGCTTTTTGATTTCTTTCTTTTAATAACTGATGGATCAGGAACTCTAACGTATTTCCGAATATCGCCTATAATATCCGTTATAAAATCTCTGTCACGGTATCCAGCACTTAACAAATAAGCAAAAATCTGTTCATCGGATGCATTACGGTTCATAATCTCGTCAGCAATCCACTTTCGAAGATGCCCTTCCATGTCATCAGACATTGCTTTAAACGGAATACCATTAATTTTTAATCGAAAGTGTTTTTTCCCATTCGGAGTATTAACTGCTTCACTTAAAAAATGCAGTTCAACTCCAAGACTCGGGTCACCTATAAATGGCTTCCTCTGCTTCTTTTTAGTCTCAAGTGAATGTTCTTTTCGATTTAAAACGCTCAAATTTTCGTCCGTATTATTCAAACCATTACCGTCTACATGGTTATAGGAATAACGTATAAAACTATTCTTCTTTTTTGGAAATCAAGTGTAAAAACCCATTCTTTTTGCTAATTCTCCCTGTGATAGGCAAAGATAGGCTCGTACAACCCTAATTGTTGTTGCTGTTACCAATAATCTTCACCCCCTTCCTTTCTAAAGAAATAATCCGACCAAAAACCTGAAAAGTATCTCTCTGATGGAATATTTCTTTGATTATCACTACACCCTTTTTATCCGACCCCAATGAGCAACCGTTTCGGTTTTTAGGAAAAAAAATAAAAAAAAACGCAACCTAAATGGCTGCACCTGCAATTGTTTGATCGTTTCCTTTTCGTGAAATTTCCTCAATATAAATAACGCCATTTTCTTTCGCTTTATGATGAAATGGAGAAAATAGAATAGGTTACATTTGGCATAGGTCGTCAGCTTTTTCATTTCCTTTAATGTCCATGATGAGCTTTGTCGGCATGTTACACGGAGAGCCTGCACTGCAAACGATTTTGATTCAAGATTAAGCTCAGCACAATGAGACTATAAGAAGTCTATCTGTGCTGAGGTGCAGCATGATAAAAATAAAAACAACGACAAAAAAGCGCCATATAGGCGCTTTTCTACCATCTTTTAATTTTCAACTCATTCTGCATCCATAAATGGATAGGCAATTTCTGTAGTTGGAGCAAAATTTTCTTTGATAACACGAGGACTTGTCCAACGAATCATGTTAAATACAGAACCTGCTTTATCGTTTGTACCAGAACCACGAGAACCGCCAAATGGTTGCTGATTAATCATCGCGGCAGTTGGTTTATCATTGATATACAAGTTTCCGGCAGCGCCAGATAAGCGGCGTTCCATGTGAACAATTGCTTGACGATCTTGTGCAAAGATAGCACCTGTTAAAGCATACATAGAAGCTGTATCAGCAGCATCCAATGTTTCTTCTAATTTATCATTTTCATATACATAGATTGTTAATACTGGTCCAAAAATTTCTTCTACCATTGTTTTGAAGTTTGGATTTGATGTTACAATGATTGTCGGTTGAACGAAATATCCAACAGAATCATCATAAGTACCACCAGCAATAATTTCTGCTTCTTCAGAAGCTGCAGCATAATCGATATAGCTTGTAATCGAATCAAAAGCAGGTTTATCAATTACCGCACCCATGAAGTTTGTAAAGTCGCGGACATCCCCTACTTTAAGCTTCGCAGTCTCTTCCAATAAACCAGCTTTTACTTCTTCCCACATGCTAGCTGGAATGTAAGCGCGAGAAGCTGCTGAACATTTTTGACCTTGGTATTCAAATCCACCACGAACAAGGTTTGCTACTACTTTGTCTGCTTGAGCACTTTCGTGAGCAAATACAAAGTCTTTACCACCTGTTTCCCCAACTAAACGAGGATAAGATTTATAGTTTGCAATGTTTTCTCCTACTGTTTTCCAAATTGTATGGAACGTGCTTGTAGATCCAGTAAAGTGGAATCCAGCCATACGAGAGTCTGTTAATACTACTTCAGATACTTGTGAACCACGAGAAGGAACAAAGTTGATTACGCCTTTTGGTAATCCTGCTTCTTCTAAAATACGCATAAAGTAGTAGTTTGCTAGAATAGAAGTTGTCGCTGGTTTCCAAACGACTACGTTCCCCATCATAGCAGGAGCTGATGGTAGGTTCCCACCAATTGCTGTGAAGTTAAATGGAGAAATGGCCAATACAAAACCATCTAATGCACGGTAATCTAAACGATTCCAAACATTCTTCATACTTTCCGGCTGAATTTGATAGATTTGATTCGCAAAATCAACGCCAAAACGTAAGAAATCTGCTAATTCTTGTGCAGAATCAATTTCAGCTTGAATAGCTGTTTTGGACTGTCCTAACATCGTAGCAGCATTTATTACGGCACGGTATGGACCAGAGATTAAATCAGCAGCTTTTAAGAAAATAGCTGCACGATGTTCCCATGGCGTATTTTCCCATGATACTTTCGCAGCCATTGCCGCTTCTACAGCATCACGCAACTCTTTTTCCCCAGCTTGCGAATAGTTTGCTAGCACATGCTGATGATCATGCGGCATAACCACTTGCTTTACTGTATCTGTCTTAATATTTTCTCCATTTATAATTACAGGGATATCGACAACGATATCAGATTGGCGTTTTAATTCTACTTTTAATGTTTCCCGTTCTTTTGTGCCTGGAGCATACGTATTGCCTGGCTCATTCTTAGGTGTCGGGATTTTGAAAATTCCGTTACTCATCCTTGATGTTCCTCCCTGTTTTAAATCTATTTGCATCAGCTATTATAACGTATTTCGACATAGAATACTAGGTATTTACATATCTCTCGTCCATTCATCGAAAAAAACATCGCTCGGCTTATGCCAATAAGGAACCCTTCGCAGTAATACCCTGGTTGTCTCCCCAACACCGGGCTTATCAATAGAGGCATTATAGGCAGAAAATGAACGTTTACGAATGGAAAATGCTTATTTAAAAAAGTTGAATGCCTTAGTTCAAAACAAGGAAAAATCACCAAACAAGACAAAGCGCAAGTAATCTATGAATTAAGGCATAAATTTCCGGTGATAGCACTTATACAGCTCGCAGAGATTCCACGTAGTACGTATTACTATTGGGTGAGAAATTTAGGCCGTCCTGATCCAGACGCAGAGTTAAAAGAATTGATCCAAACCATTTATGACGAACATGAAGGTCGTTTTGGCTACCGTCGTATTCGCGATGAACTTAGAAATCGTGGACGTAAGGTAAACCACAAAAAAGTACAGCGTATCATGAAAGAATTAGGGCTAAAATGTCTTGTCCGTATGAAAAAATATCGCTCTTACAAGGGTACAGTTGGTAAAATTGCACCCAATATTTTAGATCGAAATTTCAAAGCTGATAAACCAAATGAGAAATGGGTTACAGATATTACAGAGTTTAATTTATTTGGGGAAAAGCTATATTTATCGCCGATTTTAGACTTATTTAATGGGGAAATCATTACATATACAATCGGTTCTAGGCCAACCTTCTCACTCGTTTCTAGGATGTTAAATCAAGCTTTTGAACGTTTGACAGATGAGGACAAACTCCTTATTCATTCAGATCAAGGTTGGCATTACCAAATGAAACAATACCGAAATGCCCTTAGTGAACGTAAAATAACGCAAAGCATGTCACGTAAAGGGAACTGTTACGATAACGCCGTTATGGAAAATTTCTTTGGGATCTTGAAATCTGAACTTCTTTATCTAAAGGAATTTGAAAGTGTAGAACACTTTAAGAATGAACTAGCGGAATATATTGACTACTATAATCAAAAACGAATAAAGGCAAAATTAAAAGGCATGAGCCCAGTACAATACCGAACTCATGCCCAACTAGCTGCCTAATGAAATAACCGTGTCTAACTTTTCGGGGTCACTTTACTTTTGTAAAACATATCGGCTCTCCTTGTTTTTTTGATACAGCTTTATTGTTCAGCAAATTGGTCCATAATAGCGTCGCCGGATTGAAAATAATGGATTAGGTGATAGGTCCGTTTAGGACGAAATCACCTTTTTTGAGGCCTTGGCCGTTTTAAACCAGGTTGTTGACTGCCCAGGCAACGGCTGTTGTGGGATGGTCCCCTATTCTGCTTCTTCTGTTTGAGTTAGTTTAAAACAACATTTTTCGACTTCTTACCAAAAAGACAAAATCTTTATTAATTCTCGAAATAGTTTCTTTTAACAATCTATTTTTTCATTTATTGTAAAACAGGCTCTTCTTCTATATTCAATACTTCTTCTAAATTGTTTTCACGAGCACGTTTAAGAATATCAAGGCGTACATTCATCTGTTTTTTCGCAAACTCCAACATGTCATTATTATCAATTCCAAAAGTTTTAACACCACTTTGAATGTGTTCGTCTGGGTTTTTACCATTTGTAATTGACCCTATGCACAATGGCATCAGTTCATTTATTCTGTTAGTTATTACATTATAAATGTGGTCACCTTGTTCTTTAATTAATCGCTGCAGTAAATATGTACCATAACTAATGTGACGTGATTCATCCATTTTTAAAAGACTGATACCTTCTAACAACCCAGGTAATTTTCCCAATTTCCCGACACCCGAATAAAAAGCATGGTATCCTGTTTCAGCCATTATACCTTCCACAACCATATTGTAGGTTGTTGATGCTATTGCTTGTGCTTCAGGTGACTGATCATGTACTAGCCTTTCCATTGCTGCTGGTAGTTCTTCATAAAATATTTTCTTATAAGCCTCATTATGATACCGTGATAAATCTTCTTTCGAACCAACAACTTCTTCCAGGAAGCGTGTGAAAAATTCTAAATGCTTAGCTTCTTCAAATAAAAATGTAGTTAAATACATCTCCTCTTCTAAGCGTCCTTCTTTTGCAATCGTCATAACTAACGGGAGTAGGTCAATCGTAACGGCTTCTTCTCCACCGGCAAATTGTGCAATTTGTATTATAATATTCTTTTTCTCAGCTTCTGTCAAAGTTTCCCAATCAAGCCTATCTTGACTGAAATCAATATCTTCTGGATTCCAAATACCAAATTTTTTTGCTTTTACATAGAGCTTATATGGAAATAGCTCAGTATTAAGACGACTTTTACTAACTGATTGTACTTTATTACGCATAATAGATTCCCCCAATGAATTAAATGAATGAACAATCATTCATTTTTACCTTTATTAACTTCATCATTCATATTTCAAGTGTCTATTACACTAAAACAATGAATGAATAACTAATTAGATAAAATGAATTACCATTCATTCTAAAATAATTTTAATATATCTTTATAACATTTTCAACAATTATATTTTTAAAAATTTTCGTAAAAATCCTACTTCTTTTTCCATACAGATTCGTAAGGATTTGAAGTTATCGCTCCCACCCTGTTCACATCGTAAGTGTGACTTTCACCTTATACGGTGTTCCAAGAGCTTGCTGAACTGATAATGAAATAAGTAATCATTCTAGAATTTAAAGTTAAAAAACAATTATTCCACTATAAATCTTTTTATAGCATATAACAATTGAAATTAACGAGTAGATGTCGTACGTCTCGACAATCGGCATTGATTACATAAAAAATCAGTATGTCATTTACGTACAGATGGTGGATTTTTCAACTGTGGGTAAAACGGAAGGTGGAAGTAAAGCAACAGATTCCCCCAACATATGGGTGGGTAAAGCAAAAGGCTCTACATTTGCTTTAGCGTGGAATAATTTGTACAATAGCACGCAGCAAAAGACGCATTTCGGGCAAATATCGGCAGTGGTGTTCTCGCAGAAAGCACTACAAAAGAATTTAAATCAAATAATGGATACTTTTGAACGTTTTTCTGAAGCTCGGCTTACTCCTTGGATATATACAACAACTGAACCGATGGATTAACTTTTCTCTATCACGCCGATGTTTCCTATGTCACCCCTTATGACGAAACTGAACTTTCCACAAAGTAATTACAGGCAGCATTCCTTTATCCGTCCGGTGAAGTTGGTCGAGTTAGCGGCACTATATTCAGAACCGAGTACCACAATTATTCTACCGACGCTTTCAATTGATAAGAACAACTGGAAAAAGACCTGAAGAAAATGCCTGAGCTGAAGGTTAGCGGAGCGACTTTTTTACATCGGAAGCAACAGTCGCGCAGGATTTCTATGGATGATTTACACAGAATAAGATGGATGGAGGAGCATACAGTTCGTACTCCACTGGCTTTGTATGATAACCCCCAAAAAATCACAGCGCTTCTTCCCTATGAGAATCCAAATGTCAAGGTGACACCTGAGTTACGAGAAAAGGGAGACCCTGTATATAATCTTCACATAAAAGTTCATGCTACTGTGACGCAGTTGAATGTTCAGATGACAACAAAACAACTTAAAGCAGAAGCTACGGCAAAAATCGAGGATGAGATTCGCTCAACGTTTGCGACAGGGCTGAAAAATAATGTTGACGTGTATCACTTAGAAGAGAAAATGTTTCGTAGTCTCTATGGTGACTGGAAGCAGTGACACGGAAAAATGCATTTCCACTTACGAACAAGTCTCTTGGAAACATCCAAGTGGAGGTTGAGATTAGAGATTCAGGGAAATAAAAGTTAACTTTATAAAGGAAGTTATTGTCTAACTTAGGTGCCTAGTGTATGGGTAACCAATCACGAAAATATCAATAATTTATAAATGGTGTTAAAATCGTTTTTTCTTCAACGCCTGCCTCTCTAGTTCCTCTAGCTTTTTTAAGAAGTCATTCTCAGCCTCTAAAAATTTGATTCTGGCTTCAGCCTTTTTAAGCTTTTCTTCTACAGATAATTCCTTTGAGGATGGTGGTCCACTAGCCGCCTTTCCGTATACTTCTTTCCACATCCGTGACAAAATCTGCTCTTGCAGGTGAAACAGACTTACACAGGCTCTGGAACACCCTCCGTACATCCCTTGCATTCATATAGTGCATAACCCAGATCCCGGCTTCCGCACTTTATTGCTTTCAGCACTGTTTCTTCAATGCTCTTCCGAACTGATTCATTTAAGGCTTCGGCATGCATCTCCCAGAAACCGTGAAAGTGATCCTTTAGTATTTGTTTAATTGTCCCTTTCTTTTTAACCGATTTCTGGCTTCCCATACCGCTCTCCCTCCATTTTCCATTTTACACCGCTTATCCACAGTTCGTCATCGCGCATAAATTCCTATACAATTAAAAAATTGCGTGAGTACGCCGACGCCAACAATCGGAAAAATAAATCCAGACAAGAATTTGTGTTTTTCTGTTTTCCAATTTCACATTGAACTTACTAGTTGATAAGTTATCAAGCGCCCTTAACCTCTCTACATTTCCCATACTACCATCAGGATTCCCTGACACCCATCGGTGGTTCATTCGAGGTCATAGCTGAAGGCTCGCCACCTCATCCATCATTTGCCGCAAGGAAGCTGCATACTCCGTGCCGAATTGGTGTTCGAATTCAACCTGGGCGCGATCCCATCCCGCTCTTCCCAGCTCGATACGCTTGAGCCCTTCGTCGGTGATCGACACGATTCTGGCTCGCCGATCGGCTTCACTCACTTGAATCGTGATCAGGCCGTCACGCTCCAGCGGCCGAAGATTGTGCCCGATTGTGGCACGGTCCATAGTCATAAGTTCGGCGAGCTCCATCATCGTCTTCGGACCCCGGTGGTTGAGATGGCCCAAGATGGAGTACTGCGTAACGCGCAACCCCGACTCAGACAAGCAGGCGTCGTAGAAGCGCGTGATATGGCGCGCCGCGCGCCTTAACTTCGTACAGTTACAAAGTCCTGGGATATCATCGATTGTGGCCATTACATCTAATCCTCCCTAACGCTGCCAGATGGTTACCGGACACTTATTTTTGCCCGTAAGCTTTACGCTGCATCATTTATTTTCTCATTACTATTAAACACACTGATCAAATAAAAATAGAGGCCTGTTCCAAAAACGGCTGTGATTATTCCCATGTCAATGAGAGAAGGTCTTCTGCCAGTTTTCTGGCTGATCATGCCGCCAAGTATACATGTAATGATCAAAATTGAATTAATGATCATTAATACGATTGTAGCTGGTTTCCCCGGAATTTTCAAATGGGCTTTAAGGTAACTTTCCAAATAGAACCAGTATGTGCTGCGCAGTGTGTGCAAAACGAATACCTTTTACGAAAATTGGTAAAATACATGTAGAGTAAGTTTTGTCAGGAGGGCCTAACTGTGAAATGGTTAAAGAAATGGCTGTTCAAGAAACCGGTAATTCTAGATCCGACACATGAGTTTGATGATAACGGGTACGGCAACCTATCCTCCGACTTAGAACATAATGAGGCATTATTAAAAAACATATTCCAAAACTGTTCGGATATTGTATACCATAAAATTGCTCGGGCCGGAAACATTCAATGGCTTGTAGTTTACCTGGAAAGCTTAGTTGACGAGAAGCTACTTGATGACCATGTACTTAAACCGCTGATAGCCAAAGGTTCGAAACAAAATGTCAATCACGAGAAGTGATAGCGGAAGAAGATTGTGGTAAGACCTATCATTGGAAAAACATAAGTAAGCTTATTGAGAAGTTCTGCAGAATTTCGTATAACCCCAAGCCGAACCTAGAATACATAAGAGTGTAACCGGTGTAACGACTCCCCGATATTCCCGAATTTCGAAAAGCTGGGGTTTGCCCCCTTAGTCGGCTCCCCAAAAAGCAACCTGCCTTTATTTGAGGTTATTTGGTGGAACCAAGGGGGATCGAACCCTGAATTTGGAGTTCAACTGAACCTGAAGTTGCTGAAATCAATCGAGACTAGCAGCAGATCCTTGACTGGCTCGAGATTGGGTCCACGCACATATGCGCGGCGTTTTGTCGGGAAACGAAGCCCTTCGATCTCAACGAAGTCGTAGACATAGTGAGCCGCTGGAAAGCCACCTGAGACATCGACATGGTAATCGTGCCTGCGCAGCAGCAAGTCATCGCCAAAGTAGAAGTCTTCCTCCTTGCTATGACTGGCGACGTATTCGGGAAAGCGCACACGCAAACCGTGCCAGAGCTCGTTGCCCTCTTGCCAGGGCGGGATTTCGCTGACCTCGAATCCTGGCATGACCATGAAAAAAGGTGTTGTCAGGTACATCCACAATGCGTACCCGTTGAAATATGCTCGATGAAGCGGGTCCCATGGTGTGTTCATCGTGTGGTTAGCAAACGATGTCCTGGGATCGTCTCGCTCACGTACGGTTTCCCCAGAGAGGGTCTCAATCGCAATACGATCGGGCGTAAAGTCAGTACGCCAATCCGGTTGACCATAAGGAGTAACAGAAGCGAATACCGAATGGAGCGCGACTGTCATCTCACGAGGATTGGGATCTTGTACGAGTCCTTTCATTGCCCATAATCCGCCACCGGTGACGATCGTGGCAGTCAGTGAACTAAATTTTTTCCAACGGTCAATTCCGCCGTTCGCGTCTATGACTTTTGCTAATAGGTTGTTCATATGCCCCTCCTTAAGTGGTCGTAATTTATCAACACAGGTAGAAATAAGGTTGTATCGTTCCCTATTATGAGAAGGAGATGCGGGCATATTCATGCCCGCGGGAGCAGCTTTGTATTGTTTCGATTCAATTAGCTCCTTTTAATAATCCGAGTTTGGATAAAAATAGGACGAATCGATCTTGCCTTGAAGCCTTACTTTAAGGAGACTGGAAAAGTGCAACGCACCTCCCAGCGGCCGTTTATGAATTGTGATTTGAACATTAGCATTGTCTTTATTGCGCGTTAAAATCGTAATCCCCCTAATATCGACGCCGGACTCGCATTCTTTATTTTTAATCTAATGACATGTTCGGTTATCTACTCTAAAAGTGTTAAGACCAACGAGGGACGTCTATTTTATTACAATTATTGAGGTTATAGAAGGTATAAGTGTTCTCGGTTTATGGCACACGAGCAACGCCTGTGTTCTGGGCAGCTTCAGCAACTGCCGCCGCCACGCAGGCTGCGACCCGCTGGTCGAACGGAACCGGAACCACATAGTTTGCGTTCAATTCAACGGGGTCGACTAATTCAGCAATCACCCTCGCTGCGGCAATCTTCATCGCCTCGTTGATCTCGGATGCTTTGGCGTCCAATGCACCGCGGAATATGCCGGGGAAAGCAAGCACATTATTAATTTGATTCGGATAATCGGAGCGGCCGGTACCCACGACTTTGGCTCCCGCTTCGTACGCCGTCTCCGGTAAAATTTCCGGTTCGGGATTAGCCATGGCAAAAATGATCGGATCCGTTGCCATCGAGCGTATCATGTCCGCAGTTAACGCCCCCGCCACCGAAACGCCGATGAACACGTCCGCACCTACTATAACTTGCTCCAGTGGGCCTCTCATCAATTCCCGGTTCGTCATGCAGGCGATCTCGCTTTTGATGGCGTTCATGCCTTCCGTCCGCCCCTCGTAGATGGTTCCTTTCGTATCGCAAACAATCAGTTGATCCACACCTACATGAAGAAGAAGCTTGGCAATGGCTATTCCAGCAGCACCGGAGCCGTTTATCACTATCCGCAGCCCCTCCAGTTTCTTATTTACGACTTTGGCTGCATTGATCAAGCCGGCTAGTGTGACGATTGCAGTACCATGCTGGTCGTCGTGAAAAACAGGGATATTCAGTTCCTTTTTAAGCCGTTCTTCAATTAAAAAGCAGGAGGGTGCCGCAATATCCTCGAGGTTGATGCCGCCGAAGGACGGCTCTAGCAACTTGACCGTTTCCACAATCTTGTCGACATCCGAAGTATTTAAGCATATGGGAAATGCGTCGATCCCGGCAAACTGCTTGAACAAAACCGCTTTTCCTTCCATAACCGGCAGTGAAGCGTGCGGACCGATGGCTCCGAGTCCCAGGACTGCCGTACCGTCGGTAACAACCGCCACCGTATTACCTTTATTGGTATATTCGTATACCTTATCTTCCATTTTATAAATCTCTCTGCACGGCTCGGCTACGCCGGGGGAATAAGCGAGGCTTAAATCCTTGGCGTTTAAAACCGGGACTTTGGAGACAACACCAAGCTTGCCCTTGAAGTGGCGATGCAGCTCCAACGCTTCCTCTCGTAAAGACATACTGTCCTCCCACCCTCATCCAAATATGTTTATCTTGTCAATTTACCCTTGAGCTTCCTTACGTCAAAGGCGAGGAATCGGCAGCCTTACTGCCGATTGAGCAAATGCGTCTGGAACCATTCCAGGGCTGCGCTGCTTGATAGATCGAAATATTGCGTGTACGGGTCAAAATGTCCTCCCGGTATCAGCACCAGTTTTTTAGGCTCCAGTGCTTGTTCATATGCAGCAAGCGACAAATCGGTAGGCGTAATAAAATCGTTTTTTGCAACCAACATTAACAGCGGCGTAGGACTAATATTGGCAATAAAAGCTCCTGGCTCATAACCTCTTGATAATTCAATTGAACGCAACGTAACTTTGTTAATGAATTTCTCTGAGCCTTTCGTATAGAATTCAACCGCATCCTTCGATTTATAGACGCTATTTTCAAATTCTCCGCCCGTAACGACCGAATAATAAACGGGACTTTCGCCGCGTTGCCTGTTTAGTCTATCTTCGGCAAACGAGGACAACAACTCTGTGAGCGCCTCTCCGTTCACTCTTCTTAGAGCAATTTTCGAGCCGCTGATTGTCGGCACTTGAGATACGACGCATTTTACTCGTTTATCGGTCGCACCTACTACTAGAACATGCCCCCCACTGTAGCTCGTACCCCAAATTCCGATGGAATCTCTATCGATTTCCGGACGCGAGCTGGCGTATGTTATGACATGCCGGTAGTCCTCGGTTTGCTGCCACGGATCGATTTCGTGCCTTGGAGTGCCTTCGCTGTCTCCAAAATTCCGATGATCGAACAGCACGACTGCAAATCCGTTCGCGGCAAATTTCTCAGCGTACGGCTCCAAATACATCTCCTTCAGTCCCGCATATCCATGCGCCATCACAATGGCCGGTTTTTGCTTATTCTCGCCGGCTTGCGGCAAATACAGCCAACCTCTAAGGACGGTTCCTTCCGCATTAATTTCCACATCTTCTCTTGTAAAAGCCGATTGTTTATTCATAGCACTTCCGCTCCTTTTTACGTTTGATTCGGAGGCGCGGGCAAATAGGAAACTTGCTGCATCGCATTTTTTGCTTTCGCAAGTCCCCTGGATATTGCCCGCAGCAATCTCTTATAAAAACAGATAAAAAAATTGAATTTGGTTAAAAATAAGACGAAGCGATTTTTGCTCTAGTGGGATTGGTTGATCGAGAAATTGGCACTTCGTTCCTTCTTACTTGCCTTTAAACGGAAATGCAGGTCGCGGTTTGCCTGCTTTAAACGCTTCGACCGAGACTGATAAAGCAAGTTTTACATCCTCACTTTCAAACAATGGGAGCCCTAATTCCAGCACTGCCTGATCCGCGGCGGAAAGGCCGCCTTTCGCCCAGATTCGCAATAAGGCTTTGTGTACCCCGTGGGCGCGTGTCGGGCCTTTGGCCAATTTCTCGACAAAGTTCATCGCCTCATCGAACAATTTGTCGTCCGTCACAACCCGGTTTATCACGCCGTGATTCTCCATAACCTTCGCAGGAACCTGCTCGGAAGTAAACGCCCATTCGATAGCCTTCTGTCTCCCCGCGCGTTCCGCGACACGGTAAACACCTCCAAGTACCGTAATAATACCAAGAGTTTGCTCGGGGTGGCCGAAGCGTGCGGTTTCTCCCGCAAAGATGACATCCGCCCGAACGGCGAGCTCGAGTCCGCCGCCGAAACATAGCCCTTGTACCGCAGCGACAGTCGGGATCGACAGCGACTCAAACCGGTTGAAGGTCACCAAATACCGCTCCAGCAAGGTGCGCAGCTCGTGCGCCGTCATGTCCGGCCAAGGTACAATGTCTCCTCCGAAGCTGAAATCCGGACCTTCCGCACGTATAAGCAAGGCGCGCGCATCGCTGTTTCCTATGGTATCGAGAGCTTCGTCGAATTCCTCTATCATTCGAGGTGAAAGACGGTTCTGCGGTGGATTGTTCAGCGTAATGACAGCGATCTGATTCTCTATCTTATAAGTTAGGTGTGCCATCCCGTTATTCTCCTTTCTCGGAATAAAAGTACGACGGATCGATCTCACCGTGAAGGCTATCTCTTAGCACGGCAGAAAACTTCAATGCGCCTCCCAGTGGGCGATGATGAATCGCGATATGAGCGATAGCTTGATTTTCGTTGCGAGTAAGCACGGTGATGCCCTTGAGCAGAACGCCGCCAAATGCTTGCGCTTCCCATTCTTTATACTCCTGCAGACCTGAAGTCGCGCTCCTCGTAAACGTCAAGCTTTCGTAAATTTTGCTGGCTGCTCCCAAGACCTTCCCAACGTTTTCCCGACCGGTGATCGAGGCGTTCAAGACTGCGGCCTCGAACACAACATCTTCTGCGAAGGCTTCGCCGAATGCGGCTTCAGACTTTTGGGCAAATGCGTTTTCCCAGTCATTCTTAATCGATTTGTTCATAGCGATCACTCCCAATCAAGTTTTTGAAGATATTGGTTTAAATGTTGCGCAACGGCTTCCGCATGTTCCACATGAGACCAGTGGCCACCACCGGCGATATCTTTCTCGGTAACGCGGCTAAACCGCGACACGATGCCTGCAACCATCTCTTGGGTGACGAACGGGTCATCCATCCCCCGCATAATCAGAGCCGGACGTGTAAATTGACTTGGTGAATGGCCGTCGGGATGACCTTCGTTCCACGCATCGACGAGAGCGGCGACAACGTCCGGTCTAACATGTACGCTTAACCCGCAAAGCAGGTCCAATTTGTCGTCCGTAAGCCCGGGAGAAAATTGCCTGCGCACCGCCATCTCGATCTCGGGGTGCTCGCCGAGCTGCTTTAAAGGAGCCACCACTTCAGCCGGAGCCTTGACCCCTCCGAGCGGGACAGGCGTAAGCAGCACCAATCCTCGAGCAAGTTCCGGATGCAATCGAGTGACGAGCTCTGCGATTTGCGCTCCCATGCTTTGCCCCACAATGACAAAGGGTTTGCCAATCTCTTCGATGACGGAAGCAACATCTGCGGCATAGCGATCAAGAGATATTTCTCCTTCTACAGCCGTTAGCGCCCCCATCCCAGGTAAATCAAGGTAGACTTTTTGCAAATCTTTTTCCGCAATTAAGGCGACGACATCGTTCCAAACCGCGCTGGCGTCCATAAAGCCATGCACAAAAATAATGGCGCGAGAACCGTTGCCGGACGTCGTAAAAGGAATGGTTGCTTTCTGATAATTCAATCGGTTCATGTCTTCTTTCCTCCTGTGTGAGCATAATAATCGCAAAACGGGAGCATGTCCGTCACGTGACTCATGTTCATAGCCATCTGACTGCGTAGGAATAAACATAGTCATCTTATAGTCTTATATGCCCATATTCGCGGTCCAGATTCCCGTCATCAGCACGAAAACCTGCAGGAAATTCCGGCCGCTTTCGCCTTTTAACAGTTCTTGAATCGGAACGCTGCGTTTCTTTGTTTTGTGCCCCTTTTGTCCTTCAAACCTTGCTTTTCATTCGTTCGGCTCTTTGGTGCACGGATGTTCCCGAATGAGAGGCTCGTCATGAGTGCAATCAGTTGTGTACGCCGATTTTCGGGCTTAAAGCTATCCAGGCAGACGGAACAAACAAGAAGCTTCTACTGCTTATCGACAAGGTTTATCGCCGGGCAATTTGGAGCATATACAGGTTATGCAGAACGCTGGAACTACTCCTCCATAACGCTGCCGGAAGGTGACCAGTTCTTCTGATTGATAGCCGCCCAATCGGTGGGCCGGCCGTCGAGGCGATGCATACGCGAGCCCTCGCGACTCTTAAGAACTTCAGGATCCAATGGCGTCATGAACACATTTTCAACGAGGGTGTATTCAGCGGCGAGGCGACCTACTGGCGCAAGAGCTGCCGTATCCACATGGCCTTTCTCATGGTCGTAAACGTCATCACGGATATGATAGCGGACGACACGGCCCCAAATGACATGATCCTCGAATTCGCCAACCGTAAACACTCGTTCGAGCTTGCATTCCATGGATACGGGCGTGAGCGCGACTCGCGGTGGTTTCACGACGACGCTGGGTGCTTTTTCAAGCCCAACGGCTTCGAACTCGTCGACCTCCGACGCGTGCTCAAACGCCGATCTGTGCATCTTGTCAGCGAGGGGCATCGTGACAAGATTGAAGACGAATTCCCCCGTATCGCGGATGTTCACGTATGTATCCTTCAGCGTGCCGTCCGAACGGTGTTGAATGGTAATCGACAGCATCGGGGGCTTTCGACCGACGACCGTGAAGAAGGAGATCGGTGCAATATTGGCGATGCCGTCCGCGGAAAGCGTGCTGATCCAGCCAATCGGCCTCGGGACAACCGTCGCGTTCAAGAGTTTGTAATTGCGGGCTGCGTCAAGCTCGTCTGCATTTAGAATCATAAGACTACCTCCGATTTAAGTTTGGGTGTGGGCTGATCCTCAGCCGCACAGAAATGCAATGCATCGACTGCATTTCGAAAGCGTTTGCAAAACTTCAAAAAAACAATGCCACCCTTGTTCGCTCAATGGTGAATAGCATGTCTCCGTATCGCACCGTTATCGCAAGGTGTTCTTGGTAACACCGTGCTTCCGGACGACTAAAATGCGATAGCTCCGGCGCCCTCTATTCACGTTAAATCACTTCCAAGTTTGACATAATACCATTATAGTCTTATATGCCCCTATTTTCAAGTGGGAGGAACCAATTTCCTTCGGCGCGACGCGCCTGCACAAAGCTCCAATATCCCAAGCCTTGAATTTCAAGATGTCTTGCGCTAACAGTGCTTCTTAAAAGACGCCATCAATTAAAGATCAACAAGAAGAAAGTCTACCGTCTATGCAAGCAAATGGATGTGCATCGTCCACAGCGGAAACTAAAGCTAAAGCATCCTAAGTTTCATCTTTTTATGACCGCCATTGTGCAAACGAAGATCCCTTTTAATTATGCTTTGGCAGCATTTGCTGAACCCCAAAGCGAACCAGGGTTTACTCGATTTGGATAAAGATTAAGCATTGCATTGTATAAATCTAAAACGTTGTCTGTTTCTTTATCCAAACGAATAAAGTCTAACAGATATTGTTTAGTTTCATCCAATATTTTGGGGTTATTATCATTTTCGGGGACTTTGTGACCCGCAATAACAAATTTGGGATTTAGTTCTTTCAAGCGATCGATCGCTTGGATCCATTCAAGTCGAGAACTCTCTGTTGTTTCAGTTAGATATTGATGGATTCCGTTGTAAGCAGCATCACCAGCCACTAGTAATTCAATATCCGAAATCCATAATGATGTTGTATTTGCCGTATCCGTAAATCCAGCTTCAATGATTTCCAACCCATGTTCTTCAAGTTCAAAAGAATTTGAATCGATCACATCGGGAAAAACTTGGGGTTGAGGAATTTGATTAGGGAATAATTTACCCCAAAAACTTTCAATATATTGTGGAGATCCTTGTTCATAACTTTTCTCAACAGATCCTTTCGTTGCTATTGCTTTAACATGTGGAAATTCCTCTTTTAATTGCTTGATTCCAAAGAAATGATCCCCGTGTCCGTGCGTGATATAAATGTATTTAAGGTTACGATCATAAGACTTTATCCAATCAACCAATTTTTGGTTTTGTTCAGTAGTGGTAAAAGTATCCACCAGCACCGCGTCTTTTTCTCCATAAATGAGAGTGGCTGTATTGGAAACCCATTGAAGTTCTTCTTTTCCTTTTGGTAGGTTTCTTGTGACACCTGCACGTTTTATGCATAATTCAGCGAATTGTAAGTTTGACATTCTAACCATCCTTAAATTTTATTTTTATTATAGGCAACCCCATGAAAGTCTGAACACCCATCCGCTCCCAATAAATAGTAGCAGTCAGTGAAGGAAAAAAGGAGTAATCTCATATAGAATATGATGACTTTCTTTTTAGTGCATTTCTAACTTTAATTTGATAGTATCTAAACCTCCCTTATTAGTTAGTGTGATTCTTCCTTTGCAGCATACGGGGCATCGACTAATAAACTGAAAGCGTATGCAATTTTATTATAGTCTCATATGCCACTAATTTCAAGTAGGAGAAAAACTTGGGTCACAAGCCGGATTTTCGTACGATCAGTAACTTCCGTAAAGATCATCTGGAATTACTGCCGGGCCTGTTTAAGCAAGTTGTCCAAATTGCGATGAAGCTTGGCTATGCTTCCCACGGACACGTAAGCACCTATGGCTCGGAGGTGATAGCCAAAGCATCGAAACATAAGGACTTGATCACAGGGTTGCTGCTCTAATCCAACACATAAGTCTTAACATTAATTAAATAGCTGTTTTCCGGTTCTGGTGCAAAAACTCCGAGGATAATTGCAATTAATCTCTAAAGCTCGGCGTTAGCGTTGCCCGCCGCGTCCTTGACCGCTTGGTCGCTCTGGACGCGCCTATAAAGGTTTTTGTGATTACTCTAGATTACTATGCCGGCCAAACGCTTGCGAATGGTCTACTTCATTCAATTTGCCATACTCCAGGCAGATGACGTCAAATAAAATATGAACACTTTGGTCAAACAGCGAGCCAAGCGGCTGTATGGTTTTCAATTCATTTTCACGCCGATACTTGGTTGCAGCTGGTACATGTAAGATAGGATTGGCGGTCGCAGCCAAGGCTGACTCAGGATTTGTGGTTACCGCAATCACAGGGCAACCCAGTGAATGTGTTTTTTCAGCTGTCCAAACCACACTTTTCGTTGTTCCAGAACCGGAAACCGCCACCAAAAGGTCCCCTTGTTCAATCGATGGTGTAATGGTTTCTCCGAAGTAACATAGCAGAAAAGATTTTCCCATGCTTAATAGACAAAACCACTCGTAAAAAATCCTTCCAATGTAATTCGATTAAATCCCAGTCGATCGTATCACTAAAAAGAGAATCGATGTGCTTATATTTCATATCAGGGCTAGGTCGAAAGAAAGTGAGCTGTTTGAAATTCCGAATTCTAGGCATCAGTTTAATACCCAGCAGATGAGATAAGCCAAATACAGGCGTAGATTGGCCTTGTGTGTCGGCATGAATAGTGTCTGGTTGCATCTCCGACTCGTTTTTCAGCAAACCATCAAGGATATAAACGGCTTCCCATACCCCGCAGGGGATGAAACTTTCCAGAAATAAGCGTAATAAAAGTACAGCTGCAATTACATAAAATGGAGCTTTAATCTCAATAATTAGATTAGGGAGGTTTTAAGCATATGAATTTAAGTTGGATCCTTGGGCTAATAATTTTATCTCAACAAGTGAATATGCCAGGAAGTTTAGTGATTACTAACAACAGTCATACTATTTCAGTTGTCAACCGTACTAACTTTTCGATGCACTTGCCTGTATTACCCATTATAGATCAAAAAAAGCTAAAAAAATTTATGGACCGAATAGACCAGCATGTTACCCAAAATCCTAAAAATGCAATTATAGATAAAAACGGTCTTATTATACCAGAACAAGTCGGTTACTGTTTAAACCGCCAAGTTTTCGCAGAAAATATTTTTTCTTATTATTTTAATAATGGTTCATATGAATTAGAAGTCCCCTTACTAGCTATTTATCCCAGGATCGACAGTGAATTACTTGGAAATATTAAAAGCGAAAAAATTGGGGAATATATAACATTCTTCAATTCCAATAACAAAGAAAGAAACAATAACATTTATCTTGCTGCAAAAGCCATTAATAATTATGTTCTTTTTCCAGGTGAAATATTTTCCTTTAATAAAGTGGTTGGAGAAAGAACAGCAGGAAAAGGATATATGCCTGCTACTGTAATCGTTAAAGGGGAACTTTCAGAAGACTATGGTGGTGGAATTTGTCAAGTATCATCTACCCTTTTTAATGCAGTTGATAATGCTGGTTTAAATGTTGTTCAGCGTAGCTCACACAGTAAAGTGGTTTCATACGTTCCGCCAAAGCGGGATGCCACTGTTAGTTGGAATGGACCTGACTTAATATTTAAAAATGAATACAATCAACCTATACTCATTATTGCAAAATCGATAGAAAACAAATTAAAGATTGAAATCTATTCTTCTGATGTAATTACCTATACACCTAAGAAAGTTCCATATCTTCCTTTTGAAAAACATCCCCAAAAGTAAATATATACTTTGGGGATTTTCTTTTCCATCATGAAAGGATGGGCATTTTCAATTTTCGTTAACCCGCCCCTAAAGTACAACAAGAAAAAAAGGATTTGCCGCAGCAACCTACCCTTCTTGATACAGATAGGTAAGGGTTTGAAGTTATCGCTCCCCTTTTCCCCCCGTCCACACCGTACAAGCGGCTTTCACCGCATACGGCGTTCCAACTATACCAATCCACTTTAACCATAACTGTTCAGTATTGTGATACTTAATGTGTTTCATTTCTTCCGTTTCAATAAGTCGGTGCCTCCCGCGGGAGGTGAACCTCTTTTAGTCATACGAGAACCTTATTAACCGATAAAGAATTGCCTTGCCTTGCATGATTAAAGGAATCTTCAATAGTCTTGTGGCTATCCCTCCATGTTGTTTAGACATTTCATCGGTACTGTGCCACTACTTTCACTGATATAAAGAAAAGTTATACGGCAACTATTATCATTATCGCTTTTCTTTTCAACGCTTCGTCGGGAGTAAGCCCTCCACGTTATCAACTTACAATGTTGAATTATATCTATTATAGAATGAACTTAGGTGCTTCCTTTAATCCTGTTAGCCGTTCATATGCCTGTAACATATCATGGACTTTCATATGAGTTATTTTTACTCATCCACTGCTAACCTCACGCTGTGGTGATATACACATTTCTATGTATTGTGCTTGTAGACCCGTACATTCAGAAGTTCGTCAGCTTAACCTTTTATTGTAGGTTTATTCGCATTCTCACCATATTCATTCAACTCAAGCACCATGAATTACACCACTCCATCGAGTAGGCTTTCGTCAGCCGAACTGGTACGGTAATTTCTCACGCCTTTTCACCGAGCTTATAACACTATCATTCTTACTAATTCCAGTGCTATTCGACTAAGAGAGAACCCTTCAGGGCG
>NZ_JBCNAD010000003.1:0-58008 GCF_050477905.1 Neobacillus pocheonensis
TGACCTTTACCTGAGCATTGTATGACCAATCTCAATTTAAGCCAGGAACATTTCGCACAACTCTTGCACCCGTTACTTTAAGTATATCTCTTCACAATCTGCTTGAAATCAACATTTTACCTACAAAAAAACTAATCGGATTTTTCCGATTAGTTTCTTATACTTATTGGTTCGCTTTTTTAACCCATTCAGCAACTGTTACAGTCCTTTTAGCTTGGTGTTTTACAGCTGCTTGGACATCTTCAATCATTTTTCCGTCTTGCCCAACGGTAACACTTGTTCCGTAAGGATTCCCTCCAGCACCAAATGTTACTGGGTCTGTGTAACCAGGAACAGCAACAATTGCACCCCAATGATACATAGTTGTATATAGTGATAAAATAGTTGCCTCTTGACCGCCATGCGGGTTTTGAGCAGAAGACATTGCACTAACGACCTTATTCACTAGCTTCCCATTAAACCAAAGTCCTCCTGTTGTATCTAGGAATTGTTTCATTTGTGCAGGCATGTTACCAAATCGAGTAGGTACGCTGAATATAATGGCATCGGCCCATTCAAGGTCATCTAATTTTACCTCTGGCACATCCTTTGTTGCTTCAACATGTGCTTTCCAACCTGGATTTCCTTCGATAACTGATTGTGGAGCAAGTTCAGGAACTTTTAGAATCTTTACTTCAGCACCTGCTTCTTTCGCTCCTTCAGCAGCCCATTGTGATAATTGATAATTTGTTCCACCCATGCTGTAATAGATCATTGCTAAGTTTACATTTGCCATTGTTTTAGTCTCCTTGTCAGATGAATTTCCAAATAACTTGGATAAAATACCCATTTGTTTCACACCAACCTTATTATTTCTTTTTGAACAATTTTTATCCCTAATCTTCGAACTGTTTTTCCATTTCTATAATTAAGATGTGTGCTGTTTCAACCGCCTTAATTGAAATATTTTCTTCAACAATTTCCAATCCATCTCGATCGTTTAACTCAACATTATTTATTACTGAAGTTCCTTCAATTTGAACCAGATATGATTGTCTTCCTTCTTTTACAGGGAACTCAATGTTTTTTCCTTGTTCCAATTCTAAGGAATATATATTGGCTTCTTGATTAATTTTGATTGGGGCATTTCCATTTATATCTGAAACCATATGCAGCCAATTATTTTTTCTATCTTCCCAGTTGAATCTAAAATCACCGTAGTTTGGCTCAAGTCCATTTTTTACAGGGAGGATCCATATTTGCAAAAATCGAAGTGTATCTTCCCCTAAGTTATACTCACTATGAAGTACACCAGTACCTGCACTCATGTATTGAACTTGACCACGAGTTACAGTGTTATTATTTCCCATGCTATCACCATGTGTTAATTCCCCATTGACAATGTACGATATAATCTCCATATCTCTATGAGGATGTACACCAAATCCTTTTTTTGCTTCAAGCAAATCATCGTTGATTACTCTTAAAACACCGAAATGGATATTATCTGGGTTATAATAATCTGCAAACGAAAAATGAAATTTACTTTTTAACCATCCAATATCACTTGAACCCATTTGGCTACTTTCGATTTTTTTTAGCATAAAATTCCTCTCCTACGTTCATTTTCAATATCCCATTTGATGGCAATCTACTATTTACTCCATTGTTTAACTACTTGCTTTTCGGCTATGTGCATAATTTTTTCACAAGTCATTCCTTTATTAGCTAGGACATTGGTTAGATAATTTTTACCTTTATAATTAACTGTAACCATTACCTCAAACATTTTTAATTTCTCCTTTCAACAATAATTGTTAACCTATTTAGTTGGATATATCGTTTTATGGTCAGCCAGTATCACTAATTGTTTTTCATTCGATTGGTAATTTACTTGTGCATCAGAAGAGTAATACCATGTCTTTTCCGTTTCATTTACCTGAAATACATTTAACTCATGCTTAAAATTCAAAATCTTTGAAGACGTTTCTTCATCAACTGGCAGGCTAATCTCCCAATGTTCACCTTTATTCACAATCGTATAAAGTTCAGTTTGGCATAGTAGGCGACTCCCGATGGAATGACGAATCAATAGCATTTAAAATTACCCCCATGTTACTTATAAAGTTCTTTTAACCACTTTGCAGTGGCTTCAATATTACTTTGATTTGCTTTACCCAAGCCATTTTAGATTCCAAACAGTAAGTCAAAGACTCTTCTACATCCTTTCTAAAAACAAGCGGTACAGCAAAATTATAAATACACATACCAGCTTTCGAATCATATTTAAAATAATGAACATAGTATTCATCTTCAAATAAACGAGGAGTACCAGCGTTAAGATCTTCTTCTGAAAAAACTTTCGGAATTGGAAAATTTTCTTTCTTGAATATCTCTTCTGTTATTTTCAAAGGTCCATGCTTAATCTTAGTGCGTTCTCTAAAAAAATTCTAATATTGGTCCTCAACGTATTGAAGGTAATAGCGTAAAATACATTTTGACATGCTGTTGCCCATATAGGTTGCCCAAAGTTTACCCATTTCTCCCTAAGTTAGACTTTCGGTATTGTTTGTTTTATTAGAACTTAAATTATGTTGTTTAATTGTTTGCAAATCAATTGTTTGCATAGTAACTACCTTCTTTTATTTTTTGGCTTAGTATTTTCACCATTTCAAATCATATTCTTCGCTTAACTTTTATCCATTAAAAGTATTAATTTGTCTTTAGCTTTATTTAATTAAACTGCCACGTTACTTGAAAAAGAAAAAGCGACCTTCGTTATTGAAGTATCGCACCTGTTAGCTTTATAACGAAAACGCTTTTTACCCACTAAAAAATGACCATAAAGCTAAAACTTCAATAGCAATTGGAATAAGTGCTACTATGTCTTAAATTGGAGCAAGAACTAACCAATCAAAAAATTTGAATGAAAAGAAATTACTTTATACAATAATAATAAATAAAAAATCAATCCCATTGGTTATTTGAATAAGGAGGAAATCTCTTGGAGGAAATTAAAAGTCTTGAAACATTTGAACAAGTGGTCTCTAATGAAAAAACTGTTATCATAAAATTTTTTGCAGGTTGGTGCCCAGACTGTACTAGAATGAATATGTTCATCGATGATGTCATTAAGGATTACAGTCAATATGAGTGGAACGAAATCAATCGTGATGATTTTCCAGAACTTGCTGAAAAATATTCTGTAATGGGGATCCCAAGCTTGCTAATCTTCAAAAACGGAGAAAAGCTTGCCCATTTACATAGTGCTAACGCAAAATCTCCAGAGCAAGTAAGAGAGTTTTTGAACGAACAAAATAAATAATTAAAGGTATACGACCAGATAATCTTGGTCGTTATTTCATTTTTAAGCACCATAATCTAAAACCGTATTTACTTTGTTGTTCTGACAACTTTTCAACCCACTATTTAAGGTGAATTTTATATTGTGTGCCAATAGCAACAATATTTACGAAAAGAGCTTTTGAATTAATTTGAGCACAGCCCTTTAGTATCCTTTAAGAATTCCTTCTTCAACTAAAGCTCCCGTTAATTGAACAAGACAGCGCTTGAAGTAATGACTTGAGTTCCAATGCCCGGATTACAGGACGATGCCGGATTAGCGGTTTGGAGGGTTAGTTGGAAAAAAGTGCTCATCACGAACCTATTTGTTCATGAAGAGCACCTGCACATTATCAGTTCGCCCAACGGTCAACTAAACCTGAAGTTGCTTAGATCTATCGAAACGAACAGCAGATCGCGGACGGGTTCCATATTTGGTCCACGCAGATACATGCGGCGTTTTGTCGGGTAACGAAAGCCTTGAACCTCGATGTAGTCATCGATATATTGCGCCGACGGGATGCCGCCGGCGACTTCATTGATGTAGTCGTGTCTGCGCACCAGTAAATCAGCATCAAAGTAGAAGTCCTGCTCCTTACTGTGACTGGCAATGTGATCGGGAAACGTCACACGCAATCCACGCCACGTCTCGTTTCCTTCTTTCCAGGATGGGATTTCGCTGACCTCAAACCCTGTCATCGTCATGAAAAAAGGCGTGGTCAGGTATGTCCACATTGCGTATCCATTGAAATAGGCCCGATGAAGCGGATCCCATGGCGTGTTCATCGTATGATTCGCAAACAAGGTCCTAGGGTTATCTTGCTCGCGAATGACATCCCCGGACAAGGTTTCAATCGCAATACGATCGGGCGTGAAGGCAGTCTTCCAATCCGGTTGACCGAAGGGAGTGATAGAAGCGATTTCCGAGTGAAGCTCTACTGTCATTTCACGCGGATACGGATCTTGAATGAGCCCTTTTAATGGCCATAACCCACCACCGGTAACGATCGTGGCTGTTAATGAATGATAACTTTTCCAACGGTCTAATCCGCCATGCGCGTCTATGACTTTTGCCAGCAGTTCGTTCATAGGTTCCTCCTTGTTTCGAATTGATTTTAAAACTTCTGACATTATATTTTCCCTTTTATTTTAACTGAAATACCGCCGACATGCGGCCGAACCGAGCTAAACGCTCGGGAAATAGGCGAATGAACTCGTGGCAAATATTATTCATCTTACCGCCAATTGCTGTTAAGCCATCATTACAAGCCGTTTAGTAATATTCCCGCCAATCTGACCTGTTTCCCGAGTCAACATATTGCCGTAATACCGTCTGCTGGGATGGTAATACCGATCTCTCTTGCAACTTCAAACTTTAACTGCTCTATTGCACTTTTTGCTTGCGGAACGGAAAGCGTGTTGTTTCTCTGGCTGGGCCATATTATACCCTCCTCAAAAAGTATATTGCTTCCATGGTAGTTTGTTCCTTGAGCCCGCATGGTAGACTGATTCACTACGACCAGGTGCACCACAAATTGTTGCTCTCTGTGAGAAGCACGCAGGAAAGATTAAATCAAACGGATATATTCATTTGTTTTTTATTTTGGAACAATTGGAAATTCGAGCGCTTTTACCATCTCTGCTGGAAAATGATTTATTACTGTTTTCCAGCTGTGATTCCCTTCTTTTTCGAGCGGCACAGTAATAAGCTCATCACCTTTTAGGCTTCAGCCGAACGCTCCCACCATGTGTTGACTTCTTCAAGCCGTTTGGTATAAGCTTCTCGAATCGTATATGCAGCTTGAGATCCAACTGCCAAACGAAGCGGCGAATTGTCGCTTTTTATAACGGAAATGATCAGTTCCACTGCTTTTGCCGGGTCGCCGATCTTGATGTTCGACATACCTTTCTCGTATGCTTCATACTGCGGAGCATATTCTTGTGTCTTCTCGGTAAGCTGCATAGATTCGCCGAAAAACTCTGTTGCGAACACGGAAGGCTCCACGATCGTCGTCTTGATCCCGAAGCTTGCGAACTCTTGCGCGAACGCTTCGGAGAAGCCTTCAACGGCAAACTTGGATGCAGCGTATATGCTGTACGGAGGCATGGACCAAGTTCCGAAGAAGGATGAAAAATTAACGTAATGTCCCGATCCCTGACGTTTAAAGACGGGGAGTGTTGCTCGGATGACATCTAGTACACCGAACACGTTGACGTCGAACTGCTTCCGGATTTGTTCATCCGTATACTCCTCCAGCATACCGAACAGACCGTATCCGGCATTATTCACGACAATATCGATTTTCCCGAAAACATCAACGGCTTCTTGAACGGCGGATTGAATTGTTGCCTTGTTTGTCACGTCCAAAGTAGCGAGGTGAACACGATCCGGTGCCAGTTCTTTAAAATCCTGAATAGCTTCAAGTTTGCGTGCCGTTGCGACCACTTTGTCTCCTGCTTGAAGTAGCTGCTGCACAAATTGCCGTCCGAATCCTGACGAAGTTCCTGTAATAAACCATACTTTACTCATTGTTTTCATTTCTCCCTTTTTAATTATTCAGACCTGATCCTCCGCTTTGATGACAACACTTGACGGCGATCAATCAATATCTTTTTGCTTTTTGAAGTTAATAATTTGAAGCTCTTTAATATAATCACCAATATTCAATTAATCAGCTTCAGCCGAACGATCAAACCATGTGTTGACCTCTTCAAGCCGTTTGGTATAAGCTTCTCGAATCGTATATGCAGCTTGAGATCCAACTGCCAAACGAAGCGGCGAATTGTCGCTTTTTATAACGGAAATGATCAGTTCCACTGCTTTTGCCGGGTCACCGATCTTGATGTTCGACATACCTTTCTCGTATGCTTCATACATCGGAGCATATTCTTGTGTCTTCTCGGTATGCTGCATCGATTCGCCGAAAAACTCTGTTGCGAACACGGAAGGCTCCACGATCGTCGTCTTGATCCCGAAGCTTGCGAACTCTTGCGCGAACGCTTCGGAGAAACCTTCAACTGCAAACTTGGATGCAGCGTATATGCTGTACGGAGGCATGGACCAAGTTCCGAAGAAGGATGAAAAATTAACGTAATGGCCCGATCCTTGACGTTTAAAGACGGGGAGTGTTGCTCGGATGACATCTAGTACACCGAACACGTTGACGTCGAACTGCTTCCGGATTTGTTCATCCGTATACTCCTCCAGCATACCGAACAGACCGTATCCGGCATTATTCACGACAATATCGATTTTCCCGAAAACGTTAACGGCTTCTTGAACGGCGGATTGAATTGTCGCCTTGTTTGTCACATCCAAAGCAGCGAGGTGAACACGATCCGGTGCCAGTTCTTTAAAATCCTGAATTGCTTCAAGTTTACGCGCTGTAGCGACCACTTTGTCTCCTGCTTGAAGCAGCTGCTTCACAAATTGCCGTCCGAATCCTGACGAAGTTCCTGTAATAAACCATACTTTACTCATTGTTTTCATTTCTCCCTTTTTATTTATTCAGACCTGAACCACCGTTTTGATGGCAAAACTTGACGGCGATCGATCAATAACTTATAGCTTTTTAAAGTTAATAATTTGAATCTTTAATATAATCACCCAAATTTATCCATTATATCTAAATGATGTTTTGTAAAAAATATCCGCAACAAATTAGAAGTTGCGTTCTTTGACGTCCAAACAAGAACGATCATTCTAAATAATGCACAAGAGGTTAGTGAGAAATAGCTTTAGATACAAAGAGACTCAATCATTTGAGAATGAACGTTCTAATAATGTTAAAAAAATAATAAACCCATCATTTTTCTAAAAACTTAATTGACAAGTTGGTTATGCGTTGAAGTTTTTCTATATTAACCGAGGTTCTTGCCAGTACCCTTATTCCAACCAATGCATTATGCAGATATTCCGCCAATTCCTCGGCATCGTAATCAGAGGTGAATTCACCGTCCCTCTGTCCCCAAAGAATAATTTCCTTGAGTGCCTGCTCTGCTGATATAAATGATTGAGTAGACTTTGTATCGACATCGACATCACGAGCTGCTAATTCCACTGCCGAATTCACCAGTAAGCAGCCGGAAGGCAAGTCCTCATCTACATTTAAACGAATCATGAATTCAAAAATAAACTGAAGAGCTTCCGTTGCAGTCTTGGAGAGTTTAACTCCGTTAGCAAGATCGGCGCTGAGTTTATCGCTATAGCGATCCATAACGTTCAGAAACAACGTATGTTTGTCGCCAAATGTGTCATACATGCTTCTGCGATGGATTCCCATATGCTCGACCAGATCGGACATGGATGTCTTTTCGTAACCCTGTTCCCAAAAGAGCCTCATCGCTTTATCTAAAACCTCGGACTCTTCGTACTCTTTGCTTCTTGCCATTTCATTTCCCTCCTGTTAACAATATAACATATTGAGAACGATCAGTAAAGAATTAATTTTCATAATGCCAGGGCTATTCAATCTCTTCTCCTGCAAAGATAGGGTGTATCATAAAAAGAAATACTAATGTTAATACAATGATATGTATTGTTCCCTAGCTCTATCTTTATTCACCTAACCTGCTTACGTTAGTTCAAGAAGGATTTTCAACAAAACTCATCAAGATTGGCTCTCACCTATTTGTCCCTATATAAAGCAAATCCATCTCCTTTAAAAACTAGCTCCCTTTCTTTTAGCTCACTTATTAATGCTGTTTGTAGTTTAAACAAAGCCATCTCTTTTGGAGCCTCTGGTGTACTTGGACAAAATGTACCAAACTTATGGTATAATATGGTTGCCTGTAGTGTGTTATGAGAGTCGAAGAGGTTGAAGGGAAATTGTCCTACCAAGGGGCATCGAGTAGACTTTAATCTAAGCCTCTTGACGTCCCGATGGAGTTAGATATTCGCATTCGTGTGAAACTTCCTATCGCTGCCATAGAAATACTCTGGGCTCTGACGAACTTATTTCTATGAAGCAATGTAGCAGGCAACTAAACCTTGACCCGGAGCAAGAGACCTTGGTGACCACTCCTTCAATTTTAGGAGTGGTTTTCATTTTGAATAAAATAGTTATTTCATTACAAAAAAGAACAGACACTATGACTGCTCCTCCTTGCGCCCACCATGAAAGATTTGCAAAATCGCTTTTGCACCCTTCGCCTTTATCGCTAATGCCAGACGACGCAAACTTGGAATCATTTCATCACTATTCCCGGCAAATTGTCCGTGAAATCCTTTGCCGTTTGCTGTCACATAGGTATTTGCCCGTAATGACCATTCCTACACCGCTGGAACGACGTTCATAATACTTGACTTCGGCATCAGAAACGGTCCCGTCAGGATTTGCAGAAGAAGTTGTCATCGGTGCCATAACAATACGATTTTTTAATTCAATCCCATTTCCCAATTTAAAATGACTCAAATAATGGTGGGTATTTTAAATTCATGAAGTCTTTTCTCCTATACCGATTGTCATCTTATTTTGCTGTTTTACGCATGCTTTGAAATCAATTCAGTCAAAACTGATTTTGGTTGAAATCCAACCATCTGGTCTACAGCTTCTCCGTCTTTGAAAAGAATCAATGTTGGAATGCTCATGACACCAAACGCCCTAGTTGTTTCCGGGTTTTCATCTACATTAAGTTTGATAATTCTAACTTGATCTCCCATTTCACTATCGATTTCCTCCAACATAGGTGCAATCATTTTACAAGGGCCGCACCAAGGTGCCCAAAAATCTGCTAACACTAATCCTTCTTTAATTTCAGTAGTAAATGATTGATCTGTAACGTGTAAAATAGCCATTATGAAACCCTCCAATATTATTAATTTAAAAAAACTTTTTTATTCTTTCTGTTCCTTTCAAGCATCTTAATACTCATTTATAATTCGAAACTTATCGCAGGTTATAATCCTCTCTCTAAATGTAATATAAAAAATTACAGTTCACTTTTAAAAAGTGTACCAATTATAAATTTACTCCATTAACAAGCTGCTTAAATGAATACAACAGGGAAGAAAGTTCAATAAACCAATCTTCATCCCCTGTTGATAATGCAAAGTCTATTAGAATTTGCACCTGATTACCAGCCTGCCTTATTGCTCATACGAACTGTGAGTAAAGAGCCGAGACTCCACCAGCCAGACCTTTCTGAACCTTTCGACTCAAATCATCGGCAAGAATTTCATAGCTGTCAGCCTGGATTCCATCGATAGCGATCTTTGCTACATCAGCAGCATTCAACTTAGGAGCTGTCAAGTGGGCAGTCATGTCTGTGTCCATGTACCCGACATGAAGTCCTGCTACGCGTACCTTCTGGTCAGACAGTTCCAAGCGAATTGCGTTGGTGAGAGCCCACTCGGCTGACTTGGCAGCAGAATATGCTCCTGAATTCACACTACTGAACCAGGACAACACTGAAAGAATGTTTAGAATAGTACCGCCCCCGTTAGAGGCGATCTTCGGTGCGAAGGCTCGAGCCATTGAAAGAGTTCCGAAAAAGTGGGTATTAAATTCGGTGTGGATGTCCTCCAAACTACCATTGATAAGGGAGGCGCCTGTCGACACACCAGCATTGTTTATCAGCAGAGTCACGTCTCCCGCTGCCTCTGCAGCCGCTGCCACAGAGGTAGGATCGGTGATATCGATTTGCAATGGTTTTGCTCCCGGTAGTTGGATACTATCAGGGTTGCGTGCCCCCGCATAAACAGTAGCACCTCGAGAGATGAGTTCAAGAGCGAGTTGTCGACCGAGTCCTCGATTTGCGCCAGTAACGAGCGCGGTTTGTTGTGAAATATCCATAATAAGCATTCTCCTTTCAGATGTTAGAATCTACTATTAAATAATGAGACAAAATATGTCTCTTCTTTCGAGCAAGTTGATGTGGAAACAAAAATGCAAAGATAACGATTTAAGATTCCAAATTGGGCCAAGATTGCTTTTGTGGCACAAAATCTTGGTTGACTGCCTTTTTATTATTTAAGAAACGTGATAATCCAAATGTTGCAATACTTGCAAACACAATACTTAACGCACTGAACCATGTAATGGAAGACAATGATATTTGCCCCACAATTATTCCACCAAAACCTGCACCAGCCGCAAAGCCAAATTGCATCATCGATTGGTTCAGACCTAGCAACACATCTGAGGATTCAGGTGATAGCGTTGCTAAATTATATTGCTGAGTTGCACCTGATGACCAGCCTGCAAATGACCAGGCTGTCAATATAACAAAAACAGCAATAATTGAATGTGATATGAATGAAAGCACGACTAAAGATGTTACGTTTACAAGTAACCCTATTTTTAATGTAAAAATTACGCCTCTCTTATCTGCACTTAATCCACCTAGTTTAGAACCAAATAAGCTTGCAACTCCAAGAACAAGTAAAGTAATGCTTACAAGAGAATCACTCATACCTACATTTTTTACAAGGAATGGAGATAAATACGTAAAAAGAATTCCGTACCCTGTCATTAAAAAGAAGGTGATTGATAATGCTAAAGCAATTTTTGGTTTTTTGAACATAGCAATTTGTCTCGTTAAAGGGATTGGAGCATCACCATTCATTTTTGGTATTGTATTTAAAACAATAAAAATGACAAGTAAAACTAATATTGCGGTACCGATAAATACAAATTTCCAGCCATACGTAGATGTAATATAACGTCCAATAGGAACGCCAATGATTAATGATGCGGTAAATCCCATGACAACTGTTGCAATTGAACTGGCCTTTTTATTAGCAGGTGCAATCTTTGCTGCGATATTTAAAATTGTAACGACTGCTACACCTGTACTTAAAGCCATAATAATGCGGGCAATTATAAATAATCCATACCCTGTCACAATCACTGAAAGTAAATTTCCTACAATAAAAACAAATAACGCATAGATCAGTAATTTACGTCTTTCCATTTTAGCCGTTAATACCAGTAATATAGGTGTACCGATGGCATAGGCTAATGAAAAGACTGTAATTAATTGACCAGCCGCTCCAATTGACACTCCTAGAGCCTCTGCCATTTTATCCAAAATACCTGAGATGATGGGTTGTGAAGTACCGACTAAAAAACTTATCAGTGCTAAAATATAAATCTTTGCTGTATTTGACATGTGAAATTTTCTCCTCGATATATTATTAATTTTTATATTTCTATATTTATATAAACACTGTAATAATTTTCAAAATGAAAGAACCTATTAAACCATTTTTTTAATTTCCTCAAGAATTTGTTTCTTTGCTAATTTGACCTCTACATTTTCTTCGCTTATATCAATTCAGTATTTCTATAAATACTGAAATTGAAATTAAAATTATTCCGCTTTAACATTAGAGTAAAGCGGGTGCGTATTGTGCAAGGACTTCTCGTTGTAAACTGTAATATCTGAAGGTTCCCTCTCTGCGAACTGCTAATAATCCGCAATCGAGTAATGGTTTTAAATGATGCGTCAATGTTGAATTGTTCGGGACTTTTAATTGATTTGACATTTCTAGGCACGCTAACTCTGATTGTTGAGTAAGTAATTTTACGATTTGTAAACGAGTCGATTCACCTAGTGCCTTATAGACTTTTACAGCAATATCATCATTCACCGATAAAAACCTCCTTTCAGCAATTCTTATTTCAGTATTTCTAGAAATATTATATTTAATCATAGATGCTCTGTCAAGAGGGTCTATTTCCATTTTTTTAATTCAAAGGCTATTTTCTTAATTTAAAAATGTGATTATGATTTCCATTTCGATTTCAACTTAGAATATATATGGTGTTATCTCTTCCAAAGTGAGCTCTCTTGTTTTTCTTTGTTAACTACCAATTTAAAAACATCCGGTCTTGAATAATGTCCTACTGGATCAAAATCAATTTACAAATAAAATGTTGATAGAATGTGATTTAATTCGCATATAATAAAAGTAGAATATCTCATCTTTATTTAATTATTGAATGTTCTTTAATAACACGTATAGTATTTAGGTCATCATCTTCTGCACCTTGAACAGGAAGACCAGCTTCGATATTTTTTCTTGTATAGATTATATTATCTTCTGTTATTATTTCTCCAGGTATAAAGATTGGTATTCCAGGAGGATATACCATTACAAATTCTGCAATAATTCTGCCAGCAGACTGTTCAAATGGAATCACTTCGGTTTTCTCGTAAAATGCATCGCGCGGTGTTAAAGCTAACAATGGAATCTCAGGTAACAAGACTGAACTGTCTACACTTGTATCTGCTTGATTCTTATATTCTAGTGAAAGTTGCGATAAAGCCTGTACAAGAGTCATCAAATCTTCTTCAGAGTCCCCTGGTGTCACAATACAAAGGATGTTGTAAAGATCAGATAATTCAACTTCAATATTAAATTTGTTTCGAAGCCACTTTTCAACTTCATAACCGGTAATTCCAAGCTCTTTTACTGATATTAACAGTTTGGTAGGGTCCATCGCCACAGCCGCGCTGGATTCCAGAACTTCTCGACCCATGCAATATAGATGGTCAATTTGATTAATCTTTGAACGTGTTTTCTCGGCTTTTCTAATAGTGTCCTCCAACAGTGCTTGTCCTTCCGTAGCTAATGATTTTCTGGCAACATCTAAAGAAGCTAATAATAAATAAGAAGTAGACGTTGTTGTAAGCATACTTAATACAGATTGAACACGTTTAGATGATACTAAGTTACCTTGCAGGTTTAAAATAGAACTCTGAGTAAGGGATCCCCCTAATTTATGCACACTTGTTGCAGCCAAATCAGCACCGGCCTCCATAGCGGATAACGGTAGTTCCTGATGAAAATGAATATGTGCTCCGTGAGCTTCATCTACTAGTACAGGAATGTTCCTAGAATGTGCAATCTTCACTATTTGTCTTAAATCCCCCGATACACCATAATACGTAGGATTGATAACAAGAACAGCTTTTGTATCCGAATGTAGTTCTAATGCTTTTTCAATAGAATCTGGTGTAATACAATGAGAAATGCCAAAGTGTGAATCCACCTCTGGATGAATAAAAATTGGAACGGCACCAGAAAAAACAATCGCACTCATGATGGATTTGTGAACATTTCTTGGTACTAAAATTTTATCCCCTGGACTGCAAACAGACATGATCATAGCCATAATGGCACCACTAGTTCCCTGTACAGAGAAAAAGGTATAATCTGCACCAAATGCTTCAGCAGCTAACTCATGTGACTGTTTGATAATTCCTTTTGGGAGGTGTAAATCATCAAGAGGGCCTATGTTGATCAAATCAATTGAAAGAGCATTTTGGCCAATAAATTCTCTAAATTCAGGATCCATTCCGTTCCCTTTTTTATGACCGGGAATGTGAAATTGGATCGGATTTTTTTCTGCATGTTTTTTTAAGGCTGTAAATAATGGTGTTTCAAATTGGTTTACCAATGTGTAACACACCCTTTCTCATCTTATATTTTGTAAAATCATAGTTGTAGTAGATGATTAAAGAGTTCTTTAGACCGGTACCTTCCTACATAAAAATAACCAAACTCTCCAAATCGGGCACTAACTTAGTAAATATTCTATATAAGGCTTAATACTATCAAACTCCTTACGTTTCAAAATCTGATTCATTTGGAATACAACCTTTCCCTCAAACGTAATATTTGTGAATTGATTCACAAATTTACATGAAAAACATCATAAAACATCTACTTAAATAGAACTATAAGAATCCACTTCTCCATATTATCGGATTTTTAATTTTTATGACCATCCTATGAGATACTTTTTTCACCATCCATTTGTTGTTATTCAAAAAAAGGATCACGTCAATACCATGATCCCTTCTAACTTCAAATATTTGTAGACGCAAGTGCTTCCGCAAACCTTCTAATTCCTTTATCAATGGATTCTTCATTTTCCCTTGCAAATGTAAAACGAACAAAACCTTTTTGAGACCCCATCGTATAGCCAGGGACATAAATGACTCCCTTTTTGATTGATTCCTCGAGTAATTGAGTTTCATTCACTTCTTTTTTTATCCTGCACCAAATATGAATGCCACCCATAGGGGTGGAATAATCAACTTCATCTTTTAAATAAAATTCAAGACTTCTAATAATTTGGTCTCTTCTTTTTTCTAATTGTTTGTTTAAATTTGCAATATGAGAATGAAAATTTTCGGATTCTATAAAATCATTTGCGATCCACTGTGTAAAACTTGCATGACCAAAATCGATTTGCTGTTTCGCATCTGAGAGTCTTTCAATAACAGAAGTTGGGCCTATGATCCAACCAATCCTTAATCCTGAAGCAACGATCTTTGATAAAGAGCTTATATATAAAACATTTCCATTGACATCCATTGATTTTAATGTAGAGACCTTTTCCCCTGTAAAAGATGTTAAACTGTAAGGGTCATCTTCAACGACGGGAATCCCATGTTCTGAAGATATTTCAAGAATCGCTTTCCGTTTCTTTTCACTAAGTAAACCTCCCGTTGGATTTTGAAAAGAAGGATTCAAGAAAATCATTCGTATTCGATGCTTTTTATGCAAGGAAAGTAAGTCATCCGGGTTGATACCATCATGGTTTACAGGAATGTAATAAGGTCTCAGTCCTGCTGATTTAAATATTGGAAGATTATAGTTGTAAGAGGGATCTTCCAATGCAACTGCATCACCTTGTTTTAATAGACATTGAACCACTAAGTGTAATGCTTGTTGTGCGCCAGAGGTAATTAAGATGGATGAAGGATTCGTTTCTATTTTTCGATATTGCTTAACATGCTTTGCAATGGTTTCTCGTAATATTGCGTTTCCTTGCGGATGATCATAACCTAAGCTTCCAATAAACGACCGAGAATATGTAATCTCCCTTAAGTATTTCAATGGAAATAGATCCTCTGAAAGTTCTCCACTAGCTAGATTAATTAACTTATGTTCTACGGCTTCTCTCCTAATCCTCTGGGTTACAGGCAAATTAGGTAAAAAGGATCCCGCTTCAATATACCTGTTCCAGGAAGGAATACGTTTCTTGGTAATTCCCCAAATATCTTTACTTATAGTTGTACCGCTTCCTCTAGTTCTTTGAATTAGCCCATTTGACTCCAATTCATCATATGCAGCCACAACTGTACTTCTATTAATATTGAGATCTTTAGCTAAGGTTCTCTCAGAAGGCAATGGTTTATCTGGTGGAAAAGTACCATCCGCAATTCCGTTTTCGATATATTCTGCCAGTTGTTTATAAATAGCTTTTTTTGATGTTCGATCTGGTTTCCAATCCATATAATACATTCCTTATTATCTTTAATTTGTTTATATTCAAATTATTGTCTTCCTTTATTTGTTTAAATCCGAAGTAATCTTTAATTTTAAAATAAACCTATCGTCATTGTGACAATAGGTTCTAACGGTTTTTGAAGACATTAAGTAAAAAACACAATAAATATTACAAGAGCAATTAAAATTAATGGAATAGAAATAGCATAAATCAATGTCAAATTTGTAGTGTTTCTTTTTGTAGAACTACTATATTTTACGTCTGCTTTTCCAACCATTAATAATGTTGAAATAAGGGCGATTATGATAACTGCGATTACCAAGGTGGTTAAAATCTTCATGTAACACCTCTAATAAAATATTCGTGATCTTAGATAATTGAACTTTGACCTAACAAGAACCAATTGTATTAGCCTTATCAGTATATCCACTTTAAAAGTATAATATATGGAATTTAATAAATAACCATCCATTTATCAGTAAATATAATCATCCACTTTTAACTGAAAGCCCTTTAAAACGCTAAAATCGTCGCTTGGTGGACCATCCAAACGGAACAAAAATTTATTTATAAATATTTGAACTTTTTGTGACATTAATCACCTTTTCTTGTCTTTCAAAATTTGTGTTATTAATATAATCATGTTTTGGATAGAGGAGATTAATGGAGGAAAAATAAAAATAAAATATGAAAAGAGGAAACAACAACCTTATGAACATTACCATTACAGATCAGGCGAAAGAGGCGCTGAGTCAAGTAAGTCACGATAAGATGATTCAATTATCTATGGATCCGGGCAGTTGTGATATTGTAAACACTATTTATGAAATGAAAGTAGTCCCGTTAAGAGAGAATTATTCTTATGAAAAATTATTGAATATAGATGGTATAAACATCATGATTGACGGTGACATTGAAGAAACGTACGATCATGAGCTAAACATCAATTATTCAGCAGGATCTTTTGTTTTTTCAAATAGGAATCAAATTTTTAATAATAAAATTAGACTAAGTTTTGTTTAACTCCATTCAAAATCTAGAATGGATTACCAATTCTTCGATAAAATGGGGTCGGACCAATGTCTGACCCCATTTTGTTTGTTTTTAAACTAAAATCTTGGATGCTTTTACTCCTATTATTAAAAGAATACACCAAGCAAGTTTCAAAACCAATTGCTTTCACATCATAGCTTTTCACTAAATTGTTAGGAATTTTTTACGTTGAGTTGATCATTCCTAATGGATTAAATATGTGTTGTTGAATGTATTCTTCATAAGGCTGTCCTGAAACATAAATTAAAATGGATGGTAATAAAAATATTTGATTGGAGGGTTAAAAAGCTGTTATATCTTTTATTATGAAGGAATAGCTAAAATTACGTAAATTCATAATTTTTATAGAATACATAGCAAGCACTTCATATAAAAAGGGGGAGAAACATGAATAGTTTTCCAGAGGATAGAAATAGCAGGAATAGAGTATCCCATAAGGATTTAAATCATAAAAATATTTCGGCAGGTTTGATTGCAGGAATATTCATTATTACGGGACCTACTGCTCTTATATTGGAAGCAGCAACAAAGGGAAACTTCAGTTACACACAGACGATTCTATGGATATTTGCAGTCTATGTATTTGGAGGATTATTTGGCATTATTCTTCCCATTTATAGTCGGATACCGATTGTTGGCGGCCATACGCTTACTGGTGTTGCATTCCTGACAACGATGACATCGCAGTTTAGCTACCATGAATTTGTCGGAGCATATATCATTTCAGGCATTTTAATGGTATTCATTGGATTTCTGGGATTTTTCTCAAAATTGATTAAGTTGGTGCCTAATGAAATTATTTCCGCAATGCTGGCAGGAATGATTACAAACTATATGGTGAATTTTATTGTTTCCATCAACAAGCTAATATTAATTGGATTTATTCCTTTGGTGGCCTTTTTTATTTTTAGCAGGTGGAAAATAAAAATTCCGCCTGTAATTGCAGCGATTGTCATTGGAACTATATTATTGATCCTGTTCTATCCATTGAATAACATTAAATGGAATTCTGGAGTGATTATGCCCGAAATTCAATTACCTGATCTTAATATAGTAAGTTTCCTTTCTGTCTCTATCCCGCTTGTTTTTCTCATATTAAGTAACGATGCAGCAGTTGCGGTCGGTGCATTGGAAAAAAATAATTATCGGCCCCCGATCAATCAAATTATTTCCTTTAGCGGATTATTTTCAATCATAACAAGCTTTTTTGGAGGTCAGTCTGCAAATATTGCTGGTATGGCAACCGTAATATGTGCAGATGAAGAGGCAGGTCCAAAGGAAAAAAGATACATGGGGGCTGTAGTGGCGGGTGTTCTTCTTCTCGTCTACGGATTATTCTCTTGGAAACTGGTTCCACTAATCCAAGCTTTACCGAAAGAGTTCAATTCAATGATTGTTGGATTTTCGCTTCTCGGTGTATTTGGAAATAGTTTGCATCAATCTTTCTCAAAGCAAACAATGAAAATAAGTACTGTATTTGCCTTCATTATTGCCTTATCAAAGATTACCTTATTAAGTATATGTGCGCCCGTTTGGTCCTTACTTGTTGGTTCTCTCATTGCACGATATATTGAAAATGATACTATAGGAAAAATTGAAAAAAAGGTAAAAGAAACAGCTTAACTTATAAAAGTAAAATGAATTTTGGCCCAATAAAAAGGTAGAATTCAATTAACGAATTCTACCTTTTTTCATTTTCGGCAACATAAGTGGAAATTGAAAGATACTATCTATCCCTCCTATAATATAGACCATCTCAGAAATATAACCATCCAATTTTATAATATTTTAACCATCCACTTATTTTAATGAATTCCACACGCCAATAAAACCTAGATATAATCTGGGGAAAATGAAACTGGAAGTGAATTGTATGAAATGTGACGATTTATCGAAATATAAAATGAATGTTTACTTAAGTGATTTTCTTGTTATAATCGTAACGAATATTGTTGTTGGTCGTCTGACAACTACTCTTCTTATTTATTTTGAAAGGGGCTGTTTCATTTGAATTATGCAAATTTAATTGATCATACATTATTAAAGGCGGACACAAAAAACGAAGAAATTGTAAAGCTATGTGAAGAAGCAAAGCAATATGGTTTCGCTTCTGTATGTGTAAACCCAACTTGGGTACAAAAGGCAGCAGAAATTTTAAAAGAAACAGATGTAAAGGTTTGTACAGTGATTGGGTTTCCATTAGGGGCCAATACCCCTGAAACAAAATCGTTTGAGGCAAAAAATGCAATTGAGAATGGCGCTGCGGAAGTCGATACAGTAATCAATATCGGGGCATTGAAAGATAAAAATGATGAACTGGTAGAGCAAGATATTCGTGTGGTTATAGATGCTGCAAAAGGAAAAGCATTAGTTAAAGTAATAATAGAGGCGTGCTTATTAACAAAAGAAGAAAAAGTTCGCGCATGTGAATTAGCGGTAAAAGCGGGAGCTGATTTTGTCAAAACATCAACAGGCTTTTCTTTGTACGGGGCAACAGTCGAGGATGTTGCAATAATGAGAAAAGCAGTAGGCCCAGACATCGGAGTAAAAGCCTCCGGCGGCGTTCGTGATCTTAACGATTTGAAAGCCATGGTAGAGGCGGGAGCAACAAGAATTGGTTCAAGCTCAAGTGTTGCCTTATTTACTGGTAAAGCAGACTCTTCTGGTTATTAATATAAGAACAAATAGTCACCAAAACATAAAGCCTGTATCTTAGATTACCAAGTAATCATTGATACAAGCTTTATTAATATTCGTTATTTCACTAACCTGAGTAAGGGGCCAATGCTTAATGCATAAACATTAGAATACTAGAAACTTGATGTAAATGAACTAGATGTTTCAGCAACTGTTACCATTTACTTTCCTTTAAATTCAGGCTTCCGCTTCTCTATAAATGCGGCAATGCCTTCCTGGTGGTCTTCGGTTTGCACCATTAAAGTTTGAATCAGCCGTTCCTGTTCCAGGATTTCAGCTAACGAGGCAGTCAATGCCTGGTCTATTAATTTCTTTTGTTTTCCAAATGATTTACCAGGGCCGTGCGCCAATTTTAATGCCAGTTTAGTAGTTTCTTCCTGAAGTTTTTCCAATGGATACAAATAATTGATAACACCCAATTGATAAAGACGCTCTGCCGGAATGGGTTCGGCAGTAAAGAAGAATTGTTTGGCCAGGTGCGGACCTACTAATCTTGGCAGAAAATAAGATCCTCCCCCATCGGAGATTAAGCCAACCTGCGAAAAGCTAAGGGCGAATTTACTGTCATCTTCCGCTACAATCAAATCACAGGCCAGTGCCAAATTGAAACCCGCTCCGGCAGCAAAACCATGAACGGAAGCAATAATCGGCTTTTCCGTCTCTTTCATCAAAAGAATCAACTCATTCAGTTTTCCAATATGCTCATAGACTTGAATGCCGCTTCCTGCGCCCATCGATTTTACATCCCCGCCAGCACAAAACGAGCGGCCAGCACCAGATAACACAATGACCTGAACGTCCTCATCGGTTTGAGCATTCTTCAGGGCTTCTTTTAATCCCAAAAACATTTCCGGGCTAAAAGCATTTAAATTCTGTGGCCGATTCAAGGTTAACGATAAAACTGGGCCTAATTTTTCTACTACCAAATGTTCTTGTGTCATAAAAATCTTCCCCTTCTTTAATAAAATTTACCAGCATTATTTAAACAACCTGCCGCCATCAACAAGCAAATCGGAAGCTATATGTAGGTGGCTTCTTGGGATGCTGCAAAGGCTATCACATTAGCAATTTCTTCGGACTGGGCTCCCCTTTATAACGCAGTGTTTTTTTCAATAACCCGGACAAACCTAACATTACAAAATTGTTTAACTCCACAAAACCCTGCATGATAATCACCCCCTTCCATCGCATTCCCGGCCGCTTGGATGCCATAAATCACACTATGCTGATTGATATTGAACATCCATAAGAATTCTTCATGCGGCATATCCAATACGTTGCATATGCCCCCCTCATTTCGGATGTACTTTAAGGCGGTTATTCATAAATATTTATATAAATATATATTTATACAAATACCAAATTTAGCTAAATATCTCTCGCTGCTGGGCTCCGGTCAGTTTGCCAGCTACGTACAATTCTCGCAATGTTTTTTTGGAAAACTCACCAACACTCGTTTTGGGAATTTCTATGAGGAATAAAACATCATCAGGTAGCCGCCATTTGGTAACTTGTGTGGCAGAGTGATTCAGCAACTCTTATTTGTCATTCACTAAAATTGGGAAATTCATAGGCTGTTTCTTCATGGATCAAATCTTCGTAAGAATAGCCATTTGGTAATGAGGTGAGAGGAATCGTCGCTTTGTCTGTCATGATGAAATTGGTATCAACTGTTGTCAGGCGAGGGTGAATCCAGAAGTGGATAATCCATCATCTGAGTTGCAGCCTCCTCGCTTTAAATACTGACCGTTTAGTATGTATACGCTAACATATTGCATGGTCTATTAAATATTCAGCATTAATATGAATCGGAATCTATTCCAATGGAAAAAGGAATTTCCTCCCCTGAAAAAGCCGTTGATGGCAACTGCCAAATAACATAACCGTGGTCAGCTGGAAATCATAGTAAACAACAAAGAGTGTATGTATGTGTTTGACCGTGTTGTGGAATCCAGGGCATTTTTGGCTTTGAAAGATAGAAGGAAAATCCGTCCCATGTAAAACAGTGTTAATTTAGCATTTAATGATGTATGGTTAAATTAACTTAAATTCGTTCTTATTCAACTTTCAGAACAATCTTACCAATGTTCCGATTTTCCTCTATATATTGGTGAGCTGCGGCTACATCCTGCCATTCGTAAACACGATCAATAATCGGAGCCAGTTTTCCATTTGCAAACTTTTCATTCGAAAATGCTTCAAACTTACGAGTTAGCTCAATCTTAAAAGACTTACTCCTTGATCTTAATGATGAGCCGATAAAATGTATCCTTTTTTGCAGAAATGCCCCCAAATTCACATTGGCTAATTGTTGCCCCCCTAGTACCCCAATCAAAATCCATCTCCCATCGATACCAATGGATTTGATATTGGCATCCCAATACGAGGCCCCAATAAAGTCGAGAATCAGTTGGACGCCGCTTCCATTGGTAACCGCATGAACCTTTTTAGAAAAATCTTCTTCTTTATAATTTACAGTATAATTGGCCCCAAGAGCTAAACATCTATCTAACTTTTCAGCAGATCCGGCTGTGACAATGCTGGTTGCCCCTAATTCCTTTGCAATCTGGATAGCAGCTGTCCCGACACCACTTGCTCCGGCATGAATCAGAACATCCTCTCCTGATTGCAAATGACCTAATTCAACTGTGTTTAAAAATGCTGTCAGAAAAGCTTCCGGAACGGCAGCGGCTTCCTCAAAACTCATCCCATCCGGTATTTTCATCGCCATTTCTGCGGGAATGACAACTTTCTCTGCGTATCCGCCGCCTGTCAACAAAGCATACACACGGTCACCTTCTTTCCAACCGGTCACACCGCTCCCGACACCTTCAATCACACCAGCCATCTCTAATCCAAGAATGTTCGATGCTCCAGGAGGCGGTGGATACAATCCTTTACGCTGCAACAGATCGGCACGGTTAACAGCAGATGCTTTGACTTTCACAAGCAACTCCCCCTCGGTTGGGATAGGGTCATGGACATCTCCTATATACAAGTCCTGATTTCTTTCATCCACAAGAACAGCCTTCAACCTGATGACCACCTTTTTTATTATTTTATTTCATTAATTCACTTCGTAACTTTACAAAAAATAGTAAATATATGTTAATTTGAACTGCCATCACAAATAATATGTAATAAACAAAGGAACATATAAAGCTATTTTTTGCAGCATAATGTTCCTTCGAAATAATTCCAATTTAATTGTCATTAAACGTAATTTTTTAAGAGTCGATCTATCCATACTTTATAATAAGTTGTCTTGCTCGTTTATGAAATCTAAGTAAAGTGATTAGTTTAGAATACAATTTATTACCAACAACCTTTACTTAGGAGCGGTAGTAACGGTTGTTGGAATGTAAGCTGCTATTTAACAGTAAGATTGCTTACTTGTTTCATAAAATCGGCGAAAAAGTCCTTTCCAAGTACACGTTGGTATTGAAGAACTCCTTTACTAGCAGCCAAAATCATTAGGGCAAGAGATTCCACATCGTCTGAAGATTGAAGGTCACCTTGTTCCTGTATTTCCCGAAGTATGTTCGTAATAATTAGTAGTTCCTTTTCGCTTATTTCCTTTACCTTTTTCTGCATTGCCTCAGGCAAAGATTCAAAATCTGTTTGTAAGGACGAGATTGGGCAAATATCATAACAACTAAAGCGTTCCATTCTGTCCGTAAAAAACTTCTCTAGCTTCTCTTTTGGCGATAAAGAGGCTATAGAGGCATTGCTATTCGAAAACCTATCCAATCGTTGCATGATCCTATCGGTAATCGCAGCCCCTAGATCCTCCTTTTTCTCAAAATGATAGTGAATGCTTGCCTTTGTGACACCCAGCTGTTTAGAGATGTCATCGTAGCTAAACGCTACATACCCTTTTTGTTGAATTAACTGCATTGCTAAATCTATTATTTGTACTTTTCGATTTTCCATAGTGTAATTCTAACTTACTAATAGGTAAGTGTCAATACCTCCATAATTTTACTGGCCTCTTTTTATTTACCAAATTTTTTTCACTGTACTGTCATATTGTGTGATATGACCCACATGAACGGTAATAACCAAAGAGCCGTATTTCGGCGATAAACTCAATCATTTCATATTATTGTTCCATGACGGGAAATAAATTAAACATTTTTTTAGCTATTTTTAGGATGTTCCTTCCAACTTTGTCCATTGAAAGTGACTTGAGAAACTTTTTGACCAGCACCTAAACAATCCTACACTGTACAGCCCTTAAATCCTTTTTCTCTTGATTCTTAAATTGTTAATTTATTTCGCTATCACGCCCGCACTTTTTCCGTTATGTTACCCCTCGAAGACTCTGACCGACGGACGGATAGCATATACCAGAGGAGCGTGATTAACGAGAAAATGCATACCGCAATTAAAGCGCCGTACACATTTTCATAGGCACGGACCAGCGAATTCTCTTTTTGAAATTCGAGTAATATACCGCAAACCGCAACGGAAAACGAACCGCCGAAAAACTGGATGAGCTGCATAAATCCCATGCCTGAGCCGATCAACTTGGTCGGCAAAATACGTGACGTTTCGTAATTTAACGAAGCTAACGTTACGGAGGTCGCGGGCGAGAAGAATAGGTACCCGAACAAGATGACAGTCGATGATGTGCCTAGGTCCGCCCAAAAGGCTATCAAAACGAGAGCTAAAATCCCATGCCCGAGAATCAGAAACCGCACACTGCCGTACTGATCGATCCAGCGTCCGATGAAGAACGTGAGAAAGGCTGAAAAAACTGCTCCTGGTCCGATAGTAAAGCCGATAGCCAACGGAGATTTGCCAAATAGATTAGCAAGTGCCAGTGGCATTAAAAACAAGTTTCCGATATTCAGCACCATAAGGAAGAAACCTACAACAAGCAATTTCCGGTACATTGGCTTTGCCAAGAGTTCCGGGTTGATAAACGATTCTTTCGTGCGTTTGAGGTGCCAGATATGAGCAGCAATCGATAACAATCCGGCTGTCAGCCAGGCGGCTGAGCGTTGCGTTACGGCGGTCAGAAGAGTCACCGCATGGACGACGGTCAGGAAGGCGCCAGTTATGTCAAACCGGAAAGGCTTTGGCCCCTCTTTGGGAAGCAGGCGCAGTAGAATCGGGAGAAGAGCAAGCACAAGGCAAGAGACAGCAAATAACCCTTTCCAGCCGATGTACTCGCTGATCAACCCACCGATAATTGGCCCGAGTCCAAAAGCCATGGCAGTTCCCGCCGAAATCATTGAAATTGCTCTGCCTCGCCTTTCATAAGGAATATACCGGCTGGCTAAAACGAGGCCAAGTCCCGGCATCACGCCAGCGCCGGCGGACTGCGCAATCCGAGCTATTAGCAGAGCTTGAAAATTCGTCGCGAAGATGCCGAATACGGAAGAAAGCCCCAGTATCATGAGTCCAACAGACAGCAATCTTCGAATCGGCAGGACGTCGGAGAGTCTGCTGTAAATCACCGTTGATAATGCATATCCGATTGAGTAACTTGAAACAATCCACGATCCAAGAGACGCCGAAACCCCGATATCCCTAATAATGCTCGGAATGGAGACGTTAAACATCGTCGTGTTCATCATGACGATAAACAGTCCGAACGTCCATACCGGCATTACGATTTTGTCATTCATATTGTCAGCTCCTATCCGAGGGTACCCATCCATTGATAGATTGGTGGTCTAACTCCATTAATTTCTACAGTTATCTTCGGTTAAAATGGCATGTGCAAATGTACCTCCAAGAATTGAAATTAAAATTATTCCACTTTAACATTAAAGTAAAGTGGGAGCGTATTGTGCAAGAACTTCTCGTTGTAAACTGTAAAATCTGAAGGTTCCCTCTCTGTGAACGGCTAACAATCCGCAATCGAGTAATGGTTTTAAATGATGCGTCAATGTTGAATTGGCAGGGACTTTTAATTGATTTGCCATTTCCAGACAAGCTAACTCTGATTGCCCTGCAAGTAATTTTACGATTTGTAAACGAGTCGATTCACCTAGTGCCTTATAGACTTTTACCGCAATATCATCATCTTTCACCGCTAAAAACCTCCTTTCAACAATTCATATTTCAGTATTTCTAGAAATATTGTATTTAATCAGAGATGCTCTGTCAAGAGAGTGCTTTTCCTTTTTTAATTCAATGGCTGTTTTCTTAATTTAAGAATGTGATTGTGATTTCCTAATCAAGGAGAGAAGCTCAAAATTAGCTTCTCTCCTTCGCGTAAAACATTTAAGATGTGTCACTTAAACTTCCTCTATAGTTTCTAATAGTAGTATGGTTTCTAAACAAACAAATTAAGCAATAATACACCGCCAAAAGCAACAAATGAAAGGATTGTCTCCAGCACTGTCCAGGTTTTAAAGGTTTCTTTTACGGATAATCCAAGGTATTCTTTTACCATCCAGAATCCAGCATCGTTAACATGTGAAAACATCAATGATCCTGCACCTGTCGCGATAACAAGCAATTCCAGATTTACACCTGACATGTGTTGGACAACTGGTGAAACGATACCGGCTGCTGTTGTTAAGGCAACCGTTGCTGAACCTGTCGCAATTCGAATCAATCCAGCAATCAAAAATGCCAAAACAAGGGGAGATAGTGATAAATGTTCGGACATTTGAGCAATGGTTGTACCTACACCACTATCGATAAGAATTTGCTTAAATCCGCCGCCGGCCCCTATGATTGCAAGGATTGAACCAACTGGCAGCAGGCTTTCTTCTGTAAATTTTTTAATAGCTTTTTTATCCATGCCTTGACGAAATCCGAGAAAGAAGAATGCCGTAAAATTAGCAATCAAAAGCGCAATGATAGGACTTCCAATTAATGCCAAAAATTTCATCTGGCCTGCAGGTAGTGACATATACGGTGCTATTGCTGATAAGATCATTAATAATACTGGTAATAAAATAACAAAGAATGAAATTCCTGTTCCAGGTAATTTTTTCGACGCTGTATTAATACGAATCAACTCTGGTTCTCCTTCAGGAATCACATGTTTATGAACCCACTTTGTAAATAATGGACCTGCGATGATGGCTGCAGGCAATGCAATTATTAGTGCGTAGAGTAGCACTTTTCCAAGATTAGCCTTATAGATCCCTATTGCCGCCATTGCCCCTGGGTGCGGCGGTACAAGACCATGTACGATAGATAGTCCAGTAATAGCTGGTAAAGCGATTAATAATATATTTTGTTTCGTTGTTTTATGAATGGAGATCACTAAAGGTAATAAAATTAAAATACCAACTTCAAAGAACACCGGGATTCCGATAATAAAACCAGAAAGTAGCATAGCCCATGGTAATTTCTTGACACCAAAGGAACGAACGAAGAAATTCGCTACTTGCATTCCGGCCCCTGATTCTGCCATCATCTTTCCTAAAATCGTACCTAACGCCAAAATCCCCACTAAGTGACCAAGAACATTCCCAACCCCGGTTTCATAGGCACTTACGATTTTATCCATTGATAAACCAGCCATAATTGCTAAGAACAAACTCGCAACGGTTAAACTTATAAACGCATGCCATTTCCACCACGATACTCCCAAAACAACGATCACAATGGCTGCTAATGTAACGAGCAATAAATACATATCCATACTTAAATCCACCTTTCAAATTCATTTAGATTATCTATTTCGTAATGTTGCATAAATGATAGTGTGTTTGAGAATTTAAAAGAAAAATTCATTCAGGAATTCTCCTTAATATCGATTTATGATTCCCATACAAAGCGGACTTAAACTTTTCGTTCAGTTTATGAACAAAATCATTTTAACCATTAAAAATACATATAGGGTCTTATTCTTATTTCTTTACCACTGCATGTCCGCCAAACTCATTGCGCAGGGCTGCCACGACTTTCCCGGTAAATGTATCGTTCTCAAGTGAACGATAGCGCATCAATAATGACATTACGATTACAGGAGTTGCGGCTTGAAGATCTAGAGCTGTTTCAACTGTCCATTTCCCTTCACCGGAAGAATGCATAACCCCTTTGATTTCATCCAAATTCGCATCTTTAGAAAATGCATTTTCTGTTAATTCCATTATTAGTGGAAGAATTTAAATATTGTTCGGTGGTATGTGAACGATTTGAAGAATAATGGATTCTCTCAGATTCAAAGATGAGCGTTCATGGTAATTAGGATTGGCTCCTTTTTCCCCTCAGATTCAAAGGTGAACGTCCATGGTAATTAGGATTGGCTCCTTTTTCCCCTCAGATTCAAAGGTGAACGTCCATGGTAATTAGGAATGGCTCCTTATGCCTGTCTAGGCAAAGGAAATCTCATTAAAACTTCCTGGAGTATTAAGGATATTTTAGAAGGATATTTATGTTTAAAACGCCTCAGGTTTTGTCTGAGGCGTTTTAGTCTATATTGGTGTCTTAGATCTTTCATGCTTAGAAATAATTTAATTCCAACCACTAAACTAATTTATTCAACAACCTGGAGAGTGACGTCAATATTCCCTCTAGTTGCTTTTGAGTATGGACAGAATTCATGGGCCTTATGTACAAGCTCTTCTAATTTTTCCTTTTCCACACCAGTCCCTTTTACTTGCAACGTTACCGCAATTTTAAATCCTTGATCGGCCTCATCTTTTAAGAAATCTACATTTGCCGTTACTGCTGATTCGAATTTGACATGTTCCTGCCTTGCGATGTGCTGTAAAGCTCCATCGAAACAAGCAGAGTAACCGCAAGCGAACAACTGTTCAGGGTTTGTCGCGTTTGGTAATTCTTTCGCTCTTGGGGAGCCGGGCATTGCTAAATCCACTTATATTTTGCCATCAGATGATTCAACTCTGCCTTGTCTTCCTCCACGAGCTGTTGCAGATGATGTAAATAATGGTTTTGTAGTCATCGATTTTCTCCTTTTTTGGGGATTATGTCTTGCCTTAATATTTACAAAGAGAGAGCTTTTTACCCTTTACTCTAAACTTAACATTTTGAAAAGCTAATCGGAACATAGTCACTGCCAAAGGCGATGACTGCAAAAAAGTTGAAAGCAGAAGCAGAGGCAAGAACAAAGCTGAGATTCGCTCAACATATACCGCAGGGCTGAAAAGCAATGTAGACGTGTACCATTTGGAAGAGACAATGTTTCGCCATCGGTATGCAAACTGTAAGCAGTTGACAAGTAGAAAGTCTTTCCCCTTCACAAAGAATTCACTAAGAGACATTCAAGTAGATGTTGAGATTACGAATACAGGGATGTCAAAGTACAAGACCTAATAATACTTCACCAATGAATTGAAAAACCTCCCTATTATTTTAATAGGAAGGTTTATTCTTGTTTTAATTATTTGCCTTCACCAGTATTAAACATTTCTTTTGCATATTGGATACCTAAACCATATGCACCGCCGTGTTCTTTAGCAATGGAAAGTACTTGATCATACGTAGCTTGATTTGCCCAGTCACGTTGTAATTCCAGCATATATTGCATCCATGTAATTGGTGTAGCACCAGCTTGAACCATACGTTCAACCGCCATATTGTGTGCTTGATCTGTAACACCGCCTGAAGCGTCCGTTACCACGTAGACTTCATAACCATCATTAAGTGCTTCTAAAACGGGCATCACGACACAAACTTCAGTCCAAAGACCGGCAACGACGATTTTTTTCTTTCCAGTATCTTTAATGGCTTTTACTACGTTTTTATCATCCCAAGCATTCATGGATGTACGATCATAAATTTTTTGATCTGGGAAGACTTTTTTAATCTCTGGGAAGATTGAACCACTGAATGACTTAGATGCTACTGTTGTTAATACAGTTGGAACCTTAAACGTCTTAGCAGCTTCCGCCAATCCCGCTACATTATTACGTAGTGTTGCCACATCGATTGACTTAGTCCCAAAAGCCATCTGAGGCTGATGGTCAATCATTAATAACATATGATTGGATGGTGTTAATAATTTTGAAGTAGATTGGTCATCTACCTTTACTGGTTGATTTTCATTTGTTGATGCTTTTGTTACTGAACTATGGGTTAATTCTACTGCCCCTACTGCACCGAGTGCGACTGTTAAAGCCATTCCTACTGCTGCTAATTTTTTAAATACAGATTTCATCTTCTGAACCTCTCCCTTTATATATTTGTAGTATTTTTTCAAAACATGTTCGATCTAAGAACCACAAACTACTTCGGATTAAAATATCTCTATTTAAAGATATTAGGGTAAAATATATTAATTATTTGCCTTCACCAGTATTAAACATTTCTTTTGCGTATTGGATACCTAAACCATATGCACCGCCGTGTTCTTTAGCAATGGAAAGTACTTGATCATACGTAGCTTGATTTGCCCAGTCACGTTGTAATTCCAGCATATATTGCATCCATGTGATTGGTGTCGCACCAGCTTGTACCATACGTTCAATTGCCATATTGTGTGCTTGATCCGTCACACCGCCTGATGCGTCAGTTACCACGTAAACTTCATAACCATCATTAAGTGCTTCTAAAACGGGCATCACGACACAAACTTCAGTCCAAAGACCTGCAACGACGATTTTTTTCTTTCCAGTATCTTTAATCGCTTGTACTACGTTTTTATCATCCCAAGCATTCATGGATGTACGATCATAAATTTTTTGATCCGGGAAGACTTTTTTAATCTCTGGGAAGATTGAACCACTGAATGACTTAGATGCTACTGTTGTTAATACAGTTGGAACCTTAAACGTCTTAGCCGCTTCAGCCAATCCCGCTACATTATTACGTAGTGTTGCCACATCGATTGACTTAGTCCCAAAAGCCATCTGCGGCTGGTGGTCAATCATTAATAACATATGATTGGATGGTGTTAATAATTTTGAAGTAGATTGGTCATCTACCTTTACTGGTTGATTTTCATTTGTTGATGCTTTTGTTACTGAACTATGGGTTAATTCTACTGCCCCTACTGCACCGAGTGCGACTGTTAAAGCCATTCCTACTGCTGCTAATTTTTTAAATACAGATTTCATCTTCTGAACCTCTCCCTTTATCTATTTGTAGTAATTTTTCAAAATGTGTTCAATCTAAAGTTCACAAACTACTTTGAATTAAAATATCTCGAATTCGAGATATATAGGCAAAAAAATTAATATTATTTACTTTCATTAGATTTTATTATTTCTTATGCGTATCCTTTACTTAATATCTTCAGCCATGTTCCATAAACAAATGCTAATTTTAAAATTAGGGATTTCATCTTCATTACCCCTCCCTAATTTATATGTAGTAATTGTTTAGGAACCATTCTAACTATTCTCCTCCTCTCATTTACAAAATTTCTCGAATCATATATTTTTAATGAAATAATCTTGAGTTAAGATATTTTAACTTCGAGATATTTTCATTATAAATCATTTAAATGATTTGTCAACCTTCTAATTCACAAAACTATTAATATGTTGGTTACTTTTTTTATACTAATTTCCTTTTAGACTTCATCTATAAATTCTTTATTTATTAGTGTGATTACGATATAATTATTTAAATCGTGAAATACCTTGTTACTTTTAGTAACAATCATTACAAATAGGAGGTGTTTATCTTGAGTGAAAAGGAAACACAGGATAAAGTATGTTCAAAGGTCGAAGGATCCTACAATATTATCGGAAAAAAGTGGATGGGATTAATTATCCACACTCTAATGGAAGAACCAAAACGGTTTAGTGAAATCCATGCTTATATTCCTGATTTAAGTAAGAGAATGCTAAACGAACGAATAAAGGAACTTGAGGATTGCGGAATCGTCCTAAGAAATGTAATTACAGATCGCCCAATACGAACAGAGTATTCACTCACAAAAAAAGGGACGGAATTAGGGAGGGCCCTAAAGACAGTAGAGGATTGGGCTGATAAATGGCTATAAAGTGAAACTTCAATTTTTGCGAAAAATCTTCCAGATAGAATATACGTTAATAATAATAACCTTTCCATTTTTTGGAGAGGTTTTTTCAGGATTAACAATTAAATGGTACTAAAAAACACATTTAAGATATCACTGTTTACTTTGTTGCCTTGATATGCTTATACTAACTCTATTTAATTTAAGGCTGTTTTCGTAAACTTTGTTGCTATTTACAGAAAGTGAAGCGGAGTTGATTTCCGCTCCAGGATGCTTGCTTTCCACGGGGCGTGCGTTGAGCCTCCTCGGCGCTAAAGCGCCTGTGGGGTCTCACCTGTCCCGCTGCTCCCGCAGGAGTCTCGCACCTTCCGCTCCAATCAACGTCTTTATAAACGGTTTGCTTTTTACAAAACCTATTAAAAACAACTATCTTTTAGAAAAGAGCCTAAACTAAACTCAAGACTGCCAAGCCACTTCGGAAAGAGGTGATTGGCAGTCAAATTAACTTAATGGTTGTACCTGTAAAAATCCTTTTCTTTTGAAATATTTTATTACACTTCTTTCAAAAGGTGAGCAGGCCGAATGAAGATAGGAGCTAATTCTTTATTTATTTCCACATCTGTTCTGTTGATGCCCCAACAAGATGAAGAGCTTCTTTATCCTATTTCAAAGTTCTCAAAAAAAACATTCATGATGCTTAAAAGAAGTGTACTGTGCCCCCTGATCGCTATGAAGGATAATACCGTAACCCTTCGATTATTTAGCCCCATTTTTCCTTATCCTATTAATCCGACTTGCATACTAATTTCCTCCTCAAATATATTTTTTTATTTCGCCCATTGTTTTTTAACTTGTTCTTCAGCCATACGTAAGATTTCTTCTCCTGAATCCTCTTTATAGGTGCAAAAGAAAACGGCATTATCAAAAGCATGTCTCGGAAAGGCAACTGCTTTGATAACGCCTCATTGAATCCTTCCACTCTACCTTAAAGTCGGAAGAATTCTACTCCAAGAGAGCATGGAAAAGATTAAAGATTTCAACCATTATTATAATAAAATTCGACTCAAGAAAAATTAAACTACCTGTCCCCCATAGAGTTTAGGGAACAGGTAGCTAAGTTGTTTTTCTGTGTCTCAAACCAATAGGTCAGTTCATTTGTTCTGAGGCGTATTATGATTCTCAGTATTAACTTTTGGAAATAAAAATTTAAGACCAACTTACATTGGTGATCCCTGTCCTCGATAAGACTTTTAATCTTTTAAATAAATTAGTTGCGAGAAGCGAATTGGATTTATTCAACAACCTGGAGAGTGACGTCAATATTCCCTCTAGTGGCTTTTGAGTATGGACAGAATTCGTGGGCCTTATGTACAAGCTCTTCTAATTTTTCCTTTTCCACACCGGTCCCTTTTACTTGCAACGTTACTGCAATTTTGAATCCTTGATCAGCTTCATCTTTTAAGAAATCTACATTTGCCGTTACTTGTGATTCGAATTTGACATGTTCCTGCCTTGCGATGTGCTGTAAAGCCCCATCGAAACAAGCTGAGTAACCACAAGCGAACAACTGTTCAGGGTTTGTAGCATTTGGTAGTTCTTTCGCTCTTGGGGAGCCGGGCATTGCTAAATCCACTTTTATTTTGCCATCAGATGATTCAACTCTGCCTTGTCTTCCTTCACGAGCTGTTGCAGATGATGTGAATAATGGTTTAGTAGTCATCTATTTTTCTCCTTTTTTGGGGGATTATATCTTTCCTTAATGTTCACAAAGAGAGAGCTTATTACCCTTTACTCAAAACTTATCATATTGAAAAGCTAATCGGAAATTTCCGACTAGCTTTTTTTATCGGTCAAAATGTTATTGATTCGCTTTTTTGACCCACTCCGCAACTGTAACGGTACGTTTAGCTTGATGTTTAACAGCTGCCTGTACGTCTTCGATCATTTTCCCATCTTGTCCAACAGTAACACTTGTTCCATAAGGGTTACCACCTGCTCCGAAGGTGACTGGATCTGTATAACCAGGAGCTGCTACAATTGCACCCCAATGATACATGGTGGTATAAAGGGATAAAATCGTTGCTTCTTGACCGCCATGAGGATTTTGTGCAGAAGTCATGGCGCTAACTACTTTGTTTACAAGCTTTCCGTTAAACCATAAACCTCCGGTTGTATCCAAAAATTGCTTCATTTGTGCAGGCATGTTACCAAATCGCGTAGGTACACTGAAGATAATGGCATCTGCCCATTCCAAATCATTTAATGTTACTTCAGGTACTGCCTTCGTTGCTTCAACATGAGCTTTCCAACCTGGATTTCCTTCAATAACTGATTGTGGTGCAAGCTCAGGGACTTTTAATACTTTTACTTCAGCACCCGCTTCTTTCGCTCCTTCTTCAGCCCATTTTGCTAATTGATGGTTTGTTCCACCCATACTGTAATAAATTACGGCTAATTTTACATTTGTCATTGTTTCGATCTCCTTTTCTGATGAATCTCCAAATAGTTTAGATAAAAAACCCATTTTAATACACCACCTATTTTCTCAATCATTTTCAATTAATATTCTTTATGATGCCATTTTTTTATTTTTTTGATTCTCATTAAAAAACAGTTTATTTACATTCGATTTCATTGTCTGTAATTTTTATTATTTAATTATAGTTTGCGATACCATTGTGCTGCTTCTTCTACCTCTTCATAGGTTAACTGATGGCCTCTATTCTCCCAATGAAGTTCAACCTTTGCGTTTGCATGATCAAGTAACGATTGTAGTTCAGCAGATTCCAATGGTGAGCAGATTGGGTCATTTGTTCCAGCAGCAATAAATACTGACTTCCCTGACAAATCTGGAAGATCAATTCCTTTTCTCGGCACCATTGGATGATGAAGAATGGCACCCTTTAATGCATTTTGATAGTGGAATAATAAACTTGCCGCAATATTTGCACCATTGGAATACCCGATAGCGATAATATTATTTCGGTCAAAATCATATTTCTGTGATGCTTCGTCAAGAAACTCATTTAATTCTTTTGTTCGGAATATTAAATCCTCTTCATCAAAAACTCCTTCAGCTAATCTTCGGAAAAATCGGGGCATTCCATTTTCCAATATATTTCCACGTACACTTAATACTGATGCCTCATCATCAATTCTTCCCGCAAGTGGCAGCAGGTCTAATTCATTTCCACCTGTACCATGTAGCAACAGTAAAGTTGGTCTTGATGGATCAGTCCCCTTATTAAATATGTGTTTCATCATTTATATCTCCTTCCAGAACGCGAACCACCACTGGAGGTAAGGTTTCTTCTAATTCTTCACGCTTTGACTCTAACCATGAAGGTAACATGAGTTTTTTTCCAAGTTCAGAAACAGGTTCGTCAACCAAAAAGCCTGGCGGATCGGTCGCTATTTCGAAGAGGATTCCTCCTTCTTCATGAAAATAAAGAGCTTTAAAGTAGTTCCGATCAAGGATTTCTGTCGGATGATATCCCTTATCTTGGAGAAGTTTTCTCCATCTGCTATGGTCCTCGTCATCCTTTGCTCTCCATGCTATATGGTGAACCGTTCCTGCCCCCATTAGCCCTCGGACTGAGGGATTTAGCATGATATCAATGGTATTTCCAAGTTGTCCTTCAGATTTAAATCTTAGAAATTCGCCATCTTGTCCAATGCATTCTAATCCCAAAATATTTTCTAGCATGTCCGTGGTCTTATGTGGCTGAGCAGATAAAAGAACAGTGCCGCTAAACCCTTTAATAGCATTCTCTGCCTGAACTCCCCCAAAGTTCCAATTATTCATCTGTCCTTCATCACGTTCAATCAGTTCAAGTTGAAGACCATCAGGGTCGTTAAATTTCAAATAACTTTCCCCAAAACGATCGGATGAAATAAATTCAATATTGAATTTTTGCAAGCGTTTCTTCCAAAATTGAATCGAGCCCTTTGGGATAATATAACTTGTCACACCCACCTGTCCTGTTCCAATTCGACCTTTAAGCTGTTTAGGCCATGGAAAAAAAGTTATTACAGTTCCAGGCTGCCCTATTTCATTCCCAAAATAAAGATGATAAGCCTCTGGACGATCAAAATTTATCGTTTTTTTAACGAGCCTTAACCCAAGTACACCAGCATAAAAATCAATATTCCTTTGTGCATCGTTTACCATCGCGCTTATATGATGGATACCTTCTGATTTTTGCATCTTTATCTACTCCATTTCAGCAATGGGATTGGATGAAATCTTCTCTAACTTTACGGATAGGTCCATCGAAACAATTATTCCTTTTCGTGAATTAATCTAATTCTCTTACTTCAATAGGAATCAATACTTGCTCAATTTCTCCTCTATGCGGTTCGTATTGTGATGGCAACATCAATTTTTCTCCCATCGTCGCCAATGATTCATCATGAGCGAATCCTGGTGGATCTGTTGCAATTTCAAATAGAATTTCCCCATGTTCTCTAAAGTAAATGGCATTAAAGTAGTTTCGATCCTGTACAGGTGTAACACCATAACCGTTCGCCTCAACATACCTCTTCCAATCCAATTGATCCTGGTCATCTTTAGCCCGCCATGCAATGTGGTGTACTGTTCCTACACCCATTTGACCGCGTCCAATCGGAGTTAATTTTAGGTCGATAATATTTCCGATATCTCCAGAAGAACGATAACGAGCGAAATCTCCTTCTTTTCCGATTAATTCAAGTCCCATTACATTTTCTAACAATTCCCCGGTTTTGTTAGGTTGTGCAGACAAAAGAGTAGCGCCGCCAAACCCTTTGATTGCAACTTCAGGAGTTACCCCACCGAAAGTGAATGTATTGACTTCCCCTTCTTCTCTTTCCACAATTTCCAAGTGAAGTCCATGCGGATCATCAAATTCTAAATGTTGCTCTCCAAAGCGTTCCATTTTAGTGAATGAAACGTTGAATTTTTCAAGTCTTTTTTCCCAAAATTCCATAGCGCCCTTCGGAACAACATAAGAGGTGACCCCTACTTGACCATCACCAATGATACCTTGACGAGCACCTGCCCAAGGGAAAAAGGTGATAATTGTACCTGGTTTTCCGCCTTCATTACCGAAATAAAGATGATAAGTACCAGGATCATCAAAATTTACCGTTTGTTTCACTAATCGTAACCCTAGAACTCCAGCATAGAAATCTACATTTTCCTGCGGATGCCCTACAATTGCTGTTATATGGTGAATACCCATTGTTTTCTTAGTCATTTTTGTCACTCCATTTTCTAATGTTTTTTTACCCAACCTGTTCAATGGTCTGATTCTTAGAAAACATTTAAATTGTATTAATCTAATCCCTAATCTTATTTTGTACATTTAATGGTGATTAAACACTTATAAAATTAATTGACTTTAATTCAAAATTCTCTAAATAGAGATATTTTAACTGAAAAATCATTTTATTACTCTATTATTAATTCTTTTCAAAAGATTGACTATTACTTGAGCCTCTTCACGATTTAAGGAACCGAACATATCATTCACCAATTCTTGATGTTTTGGCATGATATTCTCCATCAAATCAATTCCAGCATTAGTCAATGTGACATGTATGACACGCCTGTCATCAGGACAAGGATGTCGATTTAATAAGCCTTTTTGTTCTAATTTATCAATAACATACGTCATCGAACCACTGGATATTAGGACGCTATTACCAATCTGCTGAATCGTTTGTTTTTCATTATGGTAAAGCACTTCTAAAACCGAAAATTCTGTAATACTTAGGTTATTTTTGGCCATCTCATCCCTTATTCGTTCCTGGATTACTTTTGAAGTATTCATCAATTCTAGAAATGGTTGATTGGTGCATTCTCTTTTCATTTTAACCACCTCCTTTAACAAAATATCTTATTTTAATATATCTCGAATTCAAGATATTGACTAAAAATAATATTAAACGATGTTATTTTTAGTCAATATCTTTTTTAGTTATTTTAAACTTTATATTTAATTAATCATACGTTGAGCTTCACGAAGTTGAAAAATTCGACTTTTACGAGGCATAAATCTTCGAATTTCTTCTCCGTTATATCCGACTTGTAACTTTTTTTCATCAATGATTAACGGTGTTCGTAATAATTCTGGGTTATCTTTAATAATCTTGTACAATTCTTGAAGTGTGAAAGATTCAATGTTGCCATTCAATTTTTTAAAAGCTTTCGAATTTTTTGAAATGATTTGATCTGTACCATATTCTGTTAGATGAAGAATTTTTTTAATCTCATCGATCGTAATCGGTTCAGATAAAATGTTTCTTTCTTTGAAAGCAATTTGGTGGTCCTCAAGCCAAGCTTTAGCTTTACGGCAATATACACAACTAGGTGTTAAATATAAAGTTACCATTTTAACAAGACCTTCCATTTAATACTTTTATATAAATTTATCTCAAATCTAATTATCTCAAATTCAAGATAAATTAATTATAAATAATTTTATCAATTTGTCAACAATCTATTTTTTATATTAATAAATGGAAAAAATTATATTATTACCTAATGTATCATATCCATTGTTATTATAAATTTTAAGTTACAGCTCCATGATAAAGTATTCGAGGTAATTTATTAAAATCATAATGAATTACTTTTTCAAAGCTATCTAAATAGGCATGTAAAGATTGTGTAATCATAAGGTTTAGCACTTTTTCTTTAGTATTAAAAATAATGATAGGTTTTTTAAGCGACCATGCATATCCAACTTCCCACATTGTTCCAGGATCCTGATCGTTATATACTGCAAAGATAATATCGCTATACTGAATGGAATTTACATCAGTAACAAAGTTTTGATTTTGCCATTGATAAGATCCAAAAGGAACCGTGCTTTTGTATTTTCGTGGTGAAAATACTTTTAATCCTTTGTTAAATAAAATTATTTCTAATTTTTCTAACAGTGCATTTTGTTCTGAGTTAAAAAATGGTCCAGCCAAATATACGTTCATTTATTGACCTCCAAATGTTTATAAAAATAATTATTAGAAGGTTTATAAAATAGAAATGGCTAAATAAAATTTTATTAAAGTTTAAGAATATTAATCATTTTCTGATTCGATTGCTAAGAAAAAACCAGGAGACTAGACTGACCTAGTGATTTGAGACACGAATAAAACACCCTCTTAGGCTGCCATTTGACCAAACTCTATTGGTGAATGGTAGCCTAATTTCTCTTGTATGCGCTCTTCATTGTAATACTTCATAAATTGATCTACATGCTGTCTCACCAGCTCAAGAGACATTGAATTATACTTTACATATTGAAATTCCTCTGACTTTACATTGGAATGGAACGACTCAATGACCGCATTGTCCCAACAGTTTCCTCTTCTCGACATACTGCTCACTAAATTCTTTTCTTTTACCAGGTTTTGATAGGCATAAGAAGTATACACGCTTCCCTGATCCGAATGGATGATGACTCCCTTTGGATTACCCCTTATTTTCAGTGCTTCCATCAGTGTATCCACTACTAAAGGAGTCTGTTGATGAGTGTAAAGCTTGTACGACACAATTTGATTATTATATAAATCCATGATAGTAGATAAATACAAGGTGCATGACCCATATTGAAGATAAGTAATATCTGTTACCCACTTTTGATTTGGTTTATCTGCCGTAAAGTTCCTCTGTAGAAGGTTGGGGGCGATAATCACGGACTCTCCTTGTGATTTCCATTTACGTTTAGGCTTCACCCTGCATTGTAGATGGTATTTCTGCATCACGCGCTGGACCGTGTTTCGATTTAATTCAATTTGGTACTTTCTCTTCAACAACTTTTTTATCTTCCTGTGGCCATAACGATATTTTGTTTCTTCACACAATGAAATAATGGCCTCCTCTATCCTGGACAACACGGCTGGCTGAGCCGATGCCCAACGGTAGTATGTAGCTCTTGGAACACTTAAAGCCGACAGAATAGCTGTTACTGTATATTTTTTACGTAACTTTTGTACGAGCTGGAGAACTACTTCTTTTTCAACTCCTTTTCGAGCTCCAAATACTTTTTTAAGATTTCATTCTCCTGTTGTAAATGACTAATCTGGCGTTCTTTCTTTTCCTCATCACTCAGAGAATCAGGGCCATGTCCATATGTATATTGTTTTCCAATCGGCTGATTAAATCGATGTACTTCATTCTCACGGAACCATTTCATCCATATCTTGATTTGAGATACATTTTTAATTCCGTACTTATCCATTATTTCTTGATTTGTAAACTGCCCGCTCATTTTATCTTTCACTACTGCCCATTTGGTTTTACTTGAATATACATTTTTGCCCACGCAAAAACACCTCCGATTTAGCACTTTTATTAAGTGTACCATTTCGAAGGTGTTTTATAGTGTCTCATTTTTTTAGGTTAGTCTAGACCCCTCTGCAAGAATAACAGGTTTTTTACAAATTATTGGTCTACTCTTGAAAACAAGTCAATAGCATTTTTTATGTCCCCTGGAAGAGATTGATTGTATTAAGGGGATAACAATATTAGTGCACATTGAATTCCTCTAGTAACATTTTTTCTGTTTGAGGCATGGTTAGACCTAAGTGCCAGCACCCCATTCCAGCTAGTCCATATTGTCGAACTAGTCGAAACTTAACCAGTAAGCTGCGTGGGTCCTCAAACCACACTTCGTGTAGATTTCCTTTATTGTCAACATAACGGAACCAAGGTGAAGCAGCATTCTCATTATAGTGTACCGGACTTTGATATCCTGTGTATAAATCAATGGCATGTTGAGTGGAATAAGCAGAACCAGAACGCTTATTTGTTCCTATAACCCAATCATATGCGTATTGAGGAATTCCAAGCATTAACTTTGATTTATCTACAACAGAAACTGCATAATTCAGTGTAGCTTTCACTCTGTCTATCGGAGCAATTGGCCCTGAAGGTCCTCCTGGCCAATGCCAATCATACGTCATCAAAAACATTCTATCCAGGTATTTCCCAAGCGTTCGATAATCATAACCTGCAGAATAAGATGGCATTTGATCGCCTTCTTTTGGCGGAACAGCCATCATAATTTCCATTCCTGACGGATGAAGCTTTGAAGCTAATTCGTTAATAAACTGGTTAAGGTTAGCCCGATCTTTTGTTTTTACCTGTTCAAAGTCGATTACTACTCCTTTGTAATCGTGACTATCTAAAAGGGAATATATATTATTGACAAATTTTTGTCGTAACCATGGCGTACTTATTAACTGATGAGTAAGATTAGGATCAAACCCCTTTTCACTTAAATTTGTTAGTGTGGCAAAAGGTGGAAGATTTTCTTTCCAAGCAATCTTATGCGCCTCGTTTTCTGGTGTTTCAATGATATTTCCTTGTTCATCGGACCTATACTCAAACACGAAAATACTAGTAAGAGTCTTTTTATAGTTATTCAGCATCCAAGCATTTGAATTCTTATCTTTTGGAACAAAATAAGTTCCAGTCCAAATATTCATTTTTGGCGGCCTTGGGATACTTAATTTCTGACCAGGGACAAGTACTCGACTCTTTAAATGATTTTGTCTCATTAATGTTATTTCACTAATTGCGTGACGATTAGCAATCTCCCAAATACTTTCACCTTGCTGAACAAAATAAGTGGAACCAGGTATCATCATTGCCTGTCCAAGGACTAGTTGAGTATTCTTAGCTAAACCATTCAGCTTAGCTAGGCCCTCTTCGTCTATTTTGTATTGTTTTGATATTTTGGTTAGGCTATCACCAGGTTTCACTTCATGGATGACTTGAGCAAAAGCGAAAATGGGAGTCATTAAGACCACACTAGCTGAAATTAACAAAAACAAAAGTTTCTTTATCATAGGAACCTCCAATAATAAATTTTCTATCATAGTAATAGCTCAAATTGTTTTGAAACAGGCAATTCTTTAGTTTATGACCTTAAAAAACAATGGGCTGTTTAGTATTAATAGGATATAGTTTTCCGTCTAAGGCAAATGAAATTTTGCCCGTTTCTTCGGATACTACTAATGCTAGGGCGTCGCTTTTTTCTGATATCCCAAGAGCTGCTCTGTGACGTGTCCCCAGTTTTTTACCCACTATATTCTTTGTTGTTAAAGGAAGGACATTAGCTGCAGAAACCACTTCGTTTCCCTTAATTAAAACAGCCCCATCATGCAACGGGTTCCCTGGGTAAAAGATGGCTTCCAATAATTTAGGCGTTACTAATGCTCCAATTGTCGTTCCTTTTTGAATAATAGGCTCAACGGAATCAACACGTTGAACTACAATCAGGCCACCATGTCTATGATTCGAAAGATTCTGAACAGTAGTGGATAAATCTTCATAAGTGTCAGTAAAAGATGATAAATAACAATTTAAGTAAAAAGAGGCAGCCATTGTTTCAATTTCAATTAAATGTTGTTTAACATCTTCGAGACTTCCCAATACACAATAATTTTCTTTACCAAGTATGTCTAAATTAGATTGCAGTAGGAGAATTAGTTCTTGAATACCATCTTCTAAATGTTGTTTCATGGGTGAAAAGTCACAATTATTACTATCCATGCACGGATCCCTCCAAATACATTTTATCGTGTAGACTATTGAAAATTAAATTCCTTTAGTAATATCTCCTCTATTTGTTGCATAGTGGTACCTAAATGCCAGCAGCCTAACTCTCCTAATCCATATTCATTAACTAGCCGGAATTTAGTAAGTAGACTACGAGGGTCTTCAAACCACACTTCATGCAAAGTTCCATTTTTTTCAAGATATCTATACCAGGGAGAATCTGACATTTCATCATAATAAATTTGACTTTCATGATTTATAAACTGATCCATTATAGTATTAGTAAGATGTTCTGTTAATATAAAATAGTAAATTAATCCAATAAAGACATATAAAAAAGGATCCCATACTGAAAGGATCCTTAATAATATTGATTCTATTAAAAATTTGGAAATGGTACTTTTATAAAACAGTATGTAATAATAATAAAATCTAGTTTGATACTACTGGTGAAAATCAATAAAAAATTAACGAACATTTTCAAGAGATTCTTTTAGGTCCAAACTGGTTATAATCGAGCTCATCCTCACTTATTAGCTTCTTTATTTTTGATTTTTTCTCCACTGAAGTAACTAGGTAATTAATTATTGAATAGCTTTTTTTACCCATTCTGCTATTGTAACTGTGCGTTTTGCCTGATGCTTAACGGCAGCTTGAACAGCAGATTGCTCCTCAACCATTTTCCCATTCTGATCAACAGTAACACTTGTTCCATATGGGTTTCCTCCAGCGCCAAATATCACTTTATCAGTATATCCTGGAGTTGCAATAATCGCTCCCCAGTGATGCATCGTTGTATAAAGCGACAATATGGTTGCCTCTTGTCCACCATGTGGGTTTTGTGCGGATGTCATCGCACTAACCACTTTATTAACGAGTTTCCCATTGAACCATAAACCACCTGTTGTGTCTAAAAACTGTTTCATTTGTGATGGCATATTACCAAAACGAGTTGGAACACTGAAAATAATTGCGTCTGCCCATTCTAAATCTCCTAGTGATACTGTTGGAATGCATACTCCAACTTCCTCATAATAGTTCTTCCATGGAGGGTTAGAATCAATAACTGATTGAGGAGCTAATTCTGGAACTGTTGATATTTTAACCTCTGCACCAACTTCCTTCGCCCCTTCAGCAGCCCATTGTGCTAACTGATAATTTGTACCTGTTGAACTATATAAGATGATTGCAAGATTTACATTAACCATATTGCCAATCTCCCTTTCATTTAAAAATAATAAAATTAAAACTTTATTAGAAATTCAAATTTATGTTGCCCTTGCTTTTATTTTCAATCCTAAGTTTTACACCTTACCTCATATTTTTTTACCACAAATAAAATAATCGAATAACTTTACGATTCGTTATGTTGTTTTCTATTTACTTTTTTGAGCATTCCGCAACTGTTACTGGACGTTTTCTTGATCCCTTCTACAAGTCATTTTGATTAATTAGTAATTTGTCCCACCCATGCCATAATAAATTGCGACAAATAAAAAAAACTAATCGGAATTGTATCCGATTAGTTTTTTCATTGCACCCCAACTTGAGCTTCTTTCGCTCCAATCAACAGGCAAGTTTAACAAAGCCTTAATTTTATTTAAATACTTTTACACGGTCTTCTATTGGTAGGAATTGTTTCTCTCTAGGTGAAGCTGTCGGCTTACCAAATGGCATTTGGGCTATCATTTTCCAACTACTTGGAATTCCCCATTTCTTTTTAACTTCATCGTCAATAAGTGGATTATAGTGTTGTAATGAAGCACCAAACCCTTCAATTTCCAGCGAGGTCCAAATTACATATTGAAGCATCGCATTTGATTGTTGAGCCCAAACAGGGAAATTTTCGGCATAAGACGAAAATTGTTTTTGAAAAGATTCAATTACTGCCATTTCCTCAAAAAATAAAACGGTGCCAAATCCACTGCCAAAGGCATTCATTTTTTCTTCAGTAGGAGCAAACTTTTCAGCTGGAACGATTTTTCTCAACGTTTCAGTTGTAATACTCCACAAGTTAGTGTGATGTTCTCCTAATAAAAGAACTACTCTTTGGGCTTGAGTATTAAATTCTGATGGGGTATGCTTTACAGCATGATTTATTACCTCTTGAATTCTTTCATCAGATACAACTGGTTCACTGCTTATACCATAATAGGTACGTCGTTCCTCTACTGCGGTATAAAAATCCTTCGATGCTGTCATTTCATTATCTCCTGTTCATTCTTTTAATATTTAATATCAAAATTCAATTTTAATAATTCCTCTTATTAAAATTCTTTATACCAAAGGGATTTACAAGAAGTTATTTAGGTCTTTCTATTTCAAAAATCTCTCCAATTTTTGCATAATTATTACCAGCCAATCGGCTTACAGCGGCTAAGCCCCTAGGGTTTATTCTTCCCTTTTCATAAATTTCATAATCAATATGAAATTGGACAACTTTTCCGATAATTAAATCACTGCCAGGTGATTCCGATCCTCCTAATTCTACGGAATGTTCTAAAACGCATTCCATTCGGATTTTTGCTTCCTTTACTCCTGGAACAGAAATTTTTATGCTTTCAATTGGTGTAAAATTTGCTAACTCAATCTCACTCTGATCAGGAGGAAGGATTGCCGCTGTTCTATTTACTTTTTCAACATTTTGTTCATCCACAATATGGACAACGAATTCCTTGGCCTCGATGATGTTTCTCGCTGTATCCTTCTGTCTTCCTTCTGGCCGTTGAATCGCTATTGATATCATTGGTGGATTAGCTGTCACAATATTAAAATAACTGAATGGTGCACCATTCAAAATACCATCTTTCGAAATCGTTGTGACGAAAGCAATCGGTCTAGGTATAATACTTCCTATTAAGAATTTATAATTTTCTCTTTCGGTATTTGCGGATGGGTCTATTGAAAGCAAAGTAACCATTCCTTTTCGTGAATTAATTAAATTCCTTACTTCAATCGGAAACAATTTGTGCTCAATTTGTCCTCTATGAGGTTCATATTGTGAAGGCAACATCAATTTTTCTCCCATTGTTGCGTGTGTTTCATCATGAGCGAACCCATGTGGATCCGTTGCAAGTGAACGCCCCTGCATCCAACGGAGTTGTAAATTGCTTAACCACTATTTCCTTCCTCATCTGAAAGGCACCATCCTTATCTTTTAAGGTTCTATAATATTCCATTTTGCTATTTAGCTTGACCTATGGGGACTATTTCTACTACTTCATCAACGTTTTTATTTTTGGAAACGAGGAGAATTAAGAGAACGAGGACTTGCAACCTTAAGTAAGGCTTAAGGCACCAGCTAGCTAAAATGTACCGCTAAAGATAAACTCGATTTTCGTTATATCCAGTCAATTTTTGTATCGGACTGAAAATAAATTTCACACACTTTATCTAATGCACTTTTAATCGGAACGTAATTAAGCCCAATCTTAATCTTCAATCAAAAAAATAAGAGCCAACAATTTTGTTGACTCTTTAATAAATTTGTTATGCTATTAATTTGCCAATCAATTAAAAAGTATGAGCTAAATCTTTTGCTCTTGCAATTGCATTTTCTTTAATTTCTTGAGCTTTATCTGGCATTGCGTTATGTCCTTCTACAAATAAACCTTCAAAAGAAGGAACTCCGAAGAATTGCATCATCACATTTAGATAGCGGTGTCCCATTTCCATTTGAGCTGCAGGACCCTCTGAATAAATACCGCCACGAGCTTGAATATGTAGCGCTTTTTTATCCGTCAATAATCCTACAGGACCTTGTTCTGAGTATTTAAAGGTTTTACCTGCAACGGAAACAGAATCAAGATATGCCTTCATAACTGGTGGAAATGAAAAGTTCCATAAAGGTGTTACAAATACATATTTATCAGCTGAAATAAATTGATCAGATAACTCTGAAAGCCGCCCAACTTTAGCTTGCTCTTCAGAAGAAAGTTCCTCGAATCCTTTCCCAGATTGGAGTTTCCCCCATCCGCTAAATACGTCAGCATCAATTTGTGGAATATTTTCCTTATAAAGGTCAATCGAAACAATTTCATCATTCGGATTTACTTCTTTATAAGTTTCAATAAATGCTTTTCCTGCTGCCATACTGAAAGATTGATTGTGATCATGGGGATGAGCAGTAATGTACAATACTTTTGTCATTTTTTTCTTTCCTTTCATTTCGAACCGTTTTAGTTTTAAACTAAAATCATCTTTTTATTTCGAATTAAGATAATTTTAATTCGAAATAATAGTAATATAATTTAGAAGTTAATTCAACCATTTTATTTATGTTTAAAAAGAATTCTTTCATATCTCCCTATTGCTGGTTGGCAGGTTATGATAATTATGCCTCTAAAATTTACATATTGATTTTATTACCCATTTTTACTACAATATTAATGTAACAAGGTTACTTTTTATATACATGTTATTTTTAGTTATTTGTTATGCTATATAATAAAGATAAAAAGTGAGGTAATTAAAGTGAACTTATTAGAATCCAAAGTTATTCAAACTAAGTCAGAAAAAGAAATTTATATTGATCAAAATACAAACATTGAAATAGGCGGTATCCAATATCCTGAAAAAGCCCATCCTTATTATGAATTTATGGTCGGCTTAGAATTAATTAGGATTAGGGCTAATGAATATTATGGAACTAAAAAAGCATACTTTGGTATACGAATTACAGAGAATTTACAATCATTGACCATATTTGAGCCAGATCAACAAAGTATTTTTGCCTCTAAAAGTGAAGAGGAAAAGGATGCAGCAATAGAATTAATAAATTATTTATTAATTGAATCGCTTAATTTTAAACAATTTGTAATGACAATGATCCGTAATCTCAAAACGGAAAATGGAATTTTTGAAAAGGAAATTAGTAAATTAAAAGCTAATAAAGCCCTTTTGGAAAAATTATTAAAAGTCACTTATGAAGATGTTAAATTTGCCATACAAAGGAAAATAATAGCTTGAGTTTAGCTTATGTTAAATCATGTATTATTATTTAATAAACATTAGTTAGGGGAAAAGCTTATAATAATAAAACTGCTTTTCCCCATTGATTTCCTATTAACTTCTTTATAAATTTCCTCTAGATTTTCCTCATCTCTATACTAAAATTTTTGAATTTATGGAAATTTCCCTTTTTTACTTTAAACAAAAATTTTATTAATAAACTTTTTTACTATGCATATTTGGTTACAATAAGTTCATAAGAAATAAAATGTGTGTATGAATGAAGGAGGGTAAGATATTTAGTGGAAGGACAGGAAAACCTTCAACCAGAGGTTGAAAAATCCTTTGAATTAATAGGAAAACGATGGACAGGGTTAATTATATATGTATTATTAAGCGGCCCAAAGCGTTTTAGTGAAATTCACTCAATTATACCTGACTTAAGTAAACGAGTGTTGACAGAAAGAATGAAAGAATTAGAAGAGCATGGAATTGTATTACGTCATGTTATTCCTACGCGTCCAGTAAGAACAGAGTATTTATTAACGAAAAAGGGACACGAGTTAGGGAAAATTCTTGGCCCTATTAGTCAGTGGGCAACGAATTGGATGAAAGAAAATTACTAATAAGATTTTAGAAGGGTTTTTACTCACATAAGGATAAACGGTAAATTTAGGAAAGGCAGGATGAGATTTTTGGCAAATGTTCTTTATATAACAGCACATCCTCTTGACCCCGAACGGTCATATAGCTTAACAGTTGGAAAAGCATTTATCGATTCTTATAAGGAATTTCATCCTCAGGATAAAATTGTCCACCTTGATTTATATAAAGCAGACATCCCCTATCTTGACTCAGATGTATTTAATGGCTGGGAAAAACTTCAGACAGGTACATCATTTGAGCAATTAACATCCGCGGAAAGGTCTAAGGTTGGACGTTTAGCCGAACTGGGTGGACAATTCATATTATCAAATAAATATGTATTTGTTACCCCAATGTGGAATTTTTCTGTCCCTGCCATCATGAAGACCTATCTTGATGCTGTAGCTGTATCAGGTAAAACTTTTAAATATTCCAAACAAGGATCTAAGGGCCTATTAATAGGAAAGAAGGCGATACATATTCAAGCTCGGGGAGATGTGTATTCGGAGGGACTAGAAGCGGAATTGGAAATGGGGCATCGATATCTTGAAGTCATGATGAATTTTTTTGGAGTACAAAACTTGGAAAAAATTATCATAGAAGGACACCTTCAATTTCCAGAAAGAGCCCAAGAAATCAAAGAAAAAGCCATTATTACCGCAAAGGAAGCAGCAAAAATTTTTTAACGCTCTTAAATGAAAAATACACCCTTACCTTGACTGCTAAAACAGGAAGATAAGGGTGTTTGTTTGATGAAATTATTTAGAAATCCGTTTTAACAATTTCTCTTTTTCTGCTTCATATCCCGGTTTGCCAAGCAGTGCAAACATATTCTTTTTATACGCTTCCACTCCTGGTTGATCAAATGGGTTTACTCCCATTAATAAACCACTAATTCCACATGCTTTTTCGAAGAAGTAAACCATTTCTCCAAAAGTAAATTCGTTTAATTCATCCAGCTCGACAGAAAGGTTTGGCACTCCTCCATCTACATGAGCCAATACGGTTCCTTGAGAAGCATTTTTGTTGACATAGTCCATTGTTTTTCCGGTTAGATAATTCAATCCATCGAGGTTAGATTCCTCTTCTTCAATGGTTATATCGATTTTTGGCTTATGAACCGACAGAACTGTTTCAATTAAATCGCGACGGCCTTCCTGCACATATTGCCCCATAGAATGAAGATCCGTTGTAAAATCGACGGAAGCAGGGTAGAGCCCTTTTTGATCCTTCCCTTCACTTTCTCCGAAGAGCTGCTTCCACCATTCAGACACAAAATGAAGGGATGGTTCAAAGTTTACTAGAAGTTCGATGGATTTTCCCTTCCGGTATAGTGCATTTCTCACAGCCGCGTATTGATAGCTTTGGTTTGTACCCAAGTCCGGATTATTATACTTGTCTGCAGCAGCTGCCGCCCCTTCCATCATTTTGTCAATATTGAGACCGGACACAGCTATAGGTAGTAGACCCACTGCGGTTAATACTGAGTATCTTCCTCCTACATCATCAGGAATGACAAAAGATTCATATCCCTCTCCATCAGCAAGCGTTTTTAAAGCCCCTTTTGAGCGATCGGTTGTTGCATAAATCCGTTTTCGCGCCTCTTCTTTCCCATACTTTTTCTCCATATAGTCTCGGAAGATGCGAAAAGCAATCGCTGGCTCTGTTGTAGTTCCTGATTTGGAGATCACATTTACGGAAATATCTTTGTCTTTTATTACATCAAGCAAATGGGAAATATACGTAGCACTAATATTTTGACCGGCAAAATAAATTTGTGTCTTGTTGCCCATTTGGTTATGGAAGGTATGGGAAAGGGCTTCAATTGCTGCTCTTGCCCCAAGATAAGAACCGCCAATTCCGATAACGATTAATGCATCCGAATTACTGCGAATTCTCTCAGCTGCTGCTTTAATTCTTGCAAATTCTTCTTTATCATAGTCATTCGGCAGATTGACCCAGCCTAAAAAATCAGAACCGGGGCCTTTCTTCTCGTGAAGCATATGATGGGCGGTTTTTACAAATTCGGTAAGGTTGTCGACTTCACTCTGCTGCATAAATGAGAGTGCGTTGGTATAATCAAAAGAAATCGTCATTTTATTTTTCTCCCTTATCTCAAATGTCATTTTAAGAGCGTTAGAAAATTCATCATGTTTTTTGAAAATTTCTAACGCTCTCAGGGCTCACTAATTTTTATAGTGAATTTTTCCAGTCAGCTGCAAATTTTTCAATTCCTTGATCTGTTAATGGGTGTTTAGACAATTGCTCAATTACCTTGAATGGTATCGTTGAAATATGTGCTCCAGCCAATGCCACACGGGTTACATGGTCCGGGTGGCGGACAGAAGCGGCGATAATTTGTGAACCTAAATTTTGCACACGGAACAATTCTGCAATCCGTGCTACAAGTTGTACACCATCTTCACTAATATCATCCAACCGGCCCAAGAATGGTGAAACATAGGTTGCTCCTGCGCGTGCTGCCAAAAGTGCCTGATTTACGGTGAATATAAGGGTAACATTCGTTTTTACACCTTTTTTTGTAAGATATCTGCATGCTTCCAATCCATCTAATGTCATGGGAAGTTTAATTGTAATATTTTTATCCCCGCCATTAATTTTAATGAGTTCATTTGCCTCTGCGATCATTTGTTCAGCTGTTATAGCGTTGGGAGTCACTTCCGCAGATACGGATTCCACTTCAGGAACGGCATTTAGGATTTCTGCAATACGGTCTTCAAATTTTACACCTTCTTTTGCCACTAATGATGGGTTAGTCGTAACACCGGATAGAACTCCGATTTTGTACGCTTTTTTGATTTCGTCTAAATTTGCAGTATCAATAAAAAATTTCATGATGTTTTTTTCCTCCAATTTAAATGAATAAAGGTGCCTTATTTATTTTTTTCAACAGCATGTCCGCCAAATTCATTTCTTAATGCAGCTACGACCTTTCCTGTAAAGGTATCATTCTCTTGGGACCGATATCGCATCAATAGAGACATTGCAATGACTGGAACGGCAGCTTGAAGATCTAGAGCAGCTTCGACAGTCCATTTTCCTTCACCAGATGAATGCATGATTCCTTTAATCTCATCCAATTTTGGATCCTTAGAAAAAGCATTTTCTGTCAATTCCATCAGCCAAGAACGAATGACAGAGCCATTATTCCATACTTTTGCTACCTTTTCGTAATCGTAATCAAATTCACTTTTTTCAAGCACTTCAAATCCTTCACCAATGGCAGCCATCATTCCATATTCTATTCCATTATGAACCATCTTTAAGAAGTGGCCGCTTCCTGTTTTGCCTGCATAAAGGTACCCATTTTCCACTGCTGTGTCCCGGAAGATCGGTTCTACGACTTCCCATGCTTCCGGATCGCCGCCAACCATATAACATGCCCCATTACGGGCGCCTTCCGTCCCGCCTGAAGTGCCCGCATCCATAAAGCTCACGCCTAGTTCTTTCAATTCATTGTAACGGCGAATGGATTCTTTATAATGGGAGTTACCTGCTTCAATGATAATATCCCCTTTTTCGAGGAACGGCGTGATTTCACCAATAACAGAATCAACCACATCATGGGGAACCATAATCCAAACAATTCTTGGTTTTTCTAATGATTGAAGAAGTTCCTCATAGCTTGACACACCTGCAGCCCCATAACTTTTTATTTCTTCAACAGCTTTAGAATTTACATCAAATGCAACGACTTCGTGATGATGATCACATAAATTTTTCCCTAAATTTAAACCCATTTTCCCTAACCCTATTAATCCAACCTTCATGTTAATCTCCTCCAATAATGGTTACAATTTATTGATTATTTAGCACTTTCCATTGCTACTTTTGATTGATTTAGAACACTTTTCGTCATTTGAACGACATTTTCAGTAGTAAATCCAAACTGCTTCATAACTGCGTTACCGTCTCCTGATGCACCGAAGTTTTCAATAGATAATATTTTTCCATCGAATCCAACGAAGCGTTCCCATCCTTGGGATATTCCCATTTCAATGGCGACGCGTTTTGTAATAGAAGAAGGCAACACAAATTCTTTATATTCTGAGGATTGTTGGTTGAACAATTCCCAGCTTGGAATCGCAACAATTCGAACAGATATATTTTCCTTTTCTAGTTCTGTTTTTGCGTTTACAGCCAATGAGACTTCGGAACCTGTAGCCAATAATATTACATTTGGTGTCGAAGTTGTTTCAGTCAGTATATAAGCTCCTTTAGAAATATTATCCAGATTCGCTTTTGTTTCGTTATATACCGGCAGGTTTTGGCGGCTTAAAATCAATGCCACTGGGCCTTCTGTTTGCTGAAGTGCATAGGCCCAGGCGCTTGCCGTTTCATTTGCATCAGACGGTCTTATGACAGTCAATCCAGGTATCGCGCGTAGGGCCGCCAATTGTTCAATTGGCTCATGCGTAGGACCATCTTCCCCTACGGCAATCGAATCATGTGTAAATACATAGATGACCGGAAGCTTTGATAATGCTGCCAAACGGATCGACGGACGAAGATAATCGTTGAATACAAAGAATGTACTTACAAAAGGCTTTAATCCTCCATGATAAGCCATCCCGTTTGCTGCAGCCCCCATCGCATGTTCACGTACACCAAAGTAAACATTACGAGCACTATAAGACTCAACTGCGTAAATTTGCTCTCCTTTAATTTCGGTCATTGTAGAATGGGATAGGTCAGCACTGCCGCCAAAAATAGCTGGAACTTTATTTACAAAATGGTTGATTGCTTCCCCGCTGGCAACACGGGTTGACACGGCCTTTCCTGTATCAAAGGTTAAGATATCTTTCGCATCGATCAGCACTTTTCCATCAATGGCATGGGATAATTGCTCTGCTAATTCTGGATATGCTTGCTTATAAGACTGGAATAAGTTATTCCAGCTTTGTTCAGTATCGATTCCCTTACCCTTTAATTGTTCAAAATGTGCTTTGACTTCATCAGGTACATAGAAATCTTCTTCATACAGCCAGTTATAGGCCTTTTTTGTTACCTTTCCTTCTTCTGCTCCAAGTGGTGCACCGTGTGCTTTATTTGTTCCGGCAACCTTAGGGCTTCCATAACCGATAATCGTTCTGATTTCAATCAGACTAGGTTGACCGGTATTTTGTTTTGCCATTTCGATTGCCTTTGAAATGGCTTCAATGTCATTACCGTCTTCCACTCTTAAATAGTTCCAGTGTGCAGATTCCACTCTTTTCTTGATATCTTCAGAAAAGGAAACATTCAATTCCCCATCAAGGGAGATATCATTTGAATCGTACAAGACAATCAACTTATCAAGTTTCATATGCCCGGCCATTGACATCGCCTCATAAGAAATACCTTCCATTAGGTCACCGTCGCCGACTAATGCATACGTATAGTGATCAATAACAGGGTGTCCTTCTTTATTAAACTTTGCCGCTAAATGAGCTTCCGCCATTGCCATCCCTACTGCGTTGGCAATACCCTGGCCTAAAGGACCTGTTGTCGCTTCAACACCCGGTGTGTGGCCAAACTCAGGATGCCCTGGCGTCCTGCTGTTCAATTTTCTGAAATTCTTTAAATCATCCATTGTGACACTATAACCGGACAAATGAAGCAGGCTGTATAATAAACTGGATCCATGTCCGGCAGATAAAACAAATCGGTCACGGTTAAACCATTTTGGATTATCAGGATTATGATTCAAATGGTTCGCCCACAATGCATATGCCATTGGTGCTGCCCCCATTGGGAGACCTGGGTGCCCGGAATTTGCCGCATTGATGGCATCGATTGATAAAGTTCGAATGGTTGTAACTGCTAAGTTCTCAATATTTTGTGACATAGTCTATATCCTCCTGGATATTTGTTATTTCAAATGTGCGGGTTCTCTGTTTTGTTCAATTTCTTCATCCAGCCACCATTTAAAGCCATTTTCTGATAATAGGGCTTCAGCGGCATCTGGCCCATATGAACCTGAACGATATTCATGAAGCGGTGACATATTTTCCTCAAATGCATTCAGAATCGGCTGTACCCACTCCCAAGACAATTCAACTTCTTTCCAATGAGCAAAGAATGTGGAATCTCCGATTAAAGCATCGTAAATCAGTCTTTCGTAAGCCTCTGGGACTCCTGAGCTAAAGTTTTCTACATCTTCACAAGAAAAATTAATTCTAACAGGTTCGATTTTCCCGTTATTCAATGGATTTTTGCTATTTAATTGAAGAGAAACATTTTCTTTCGGGCTGATTTCAATAATCAATAGATTAGGCACCACATTTTGCTGATTATGTTTATACAGTAGTTTTAAAGTATTTTTAAATTCGATGACGATCCGAGTCGATTTATCCTTCATTCTTTTTCCTGTCCGGATATAGAAAGGGACACCGCTCCAAAACGGATTATCAATCCATAAACGAGCTGCTACAAATGTGTCAGTTTGAGAAGAAGGATTTACTCCTGGTTCCTCTTTATAACCTATCACTGGATTACCTTCTATCTCTCCGGAAATGTACTGTCCACGAACAATATGGGCTTGAACATCCTCTTTTCCTATAGGGCGAAGGGCTTCCATTACCTTCCCTTTCTCATTTCGGATTTCAGTCGCGTTTATCTTATAAGGCAAATTCATGGCGGTCATCATGAGCAATTGCATCATGTGATTTTGCACCATATCGCGTATCGCCCCTGCATGATCATAATAACCAGCTCTTTTTTCAACGCCAACCGTCTCACTGGCGGTGATTTGGACATTCGCAATATGATCCTTGTTCCAAATGGATTGGAGTATCGGGTTCGCAAATTCCAGAGCCTCAAGGTTCTGAACCATTGGTTTACCCAAGTAATGGTCAATTCGATAAATTTCCTCTTCATCAAATGCTTGGCTAAGTTTTGCATTAAGCTCACGAGCGGATTGGAGGTCATGTCCAAATGGTTTTTCGATAATTAAACGTTTCCATCCACTTGTTGCACCAAGTCCGCTATTTTTTATATTTAATGAAATGAGGTCGAAAAATTCAGGTGCAACGGAAAGGTAAAACAAACGATTTTCCGCAATTTGCAGTTCTTCTTCTCTTTGCTTTACCACTTGCAGCAATTTTTGATAATCCTCTATTTTGTTTGCGTCAAACCTGCTATAGCGAAAAGCCTCAACAAATTCCTCCATATCCGTCACATCATGCTCGAGGCGGCGCGAAAAGGTTAAAATCGATTCTTTTACTTTTTCTTGAAAATCATCATGTGATTGTTCGCCTCTTCCGAGTCCAATTATAGATATTGGTTGAGGTAATTTTTTATCAATATACAAATTGTAAAGGGCCGGGAATATTTTCCTCTTAGCTAAATCCCCAGTTGCTCCAAATAAGACAAAGGTCATTGATTCCATTGTTATATCTCCTTATAATTGTAAAATACTTCCTTAAAACTAAAGACTAATAAAAGAATGCCATAGAGACAACTCAATTTATTTTTTCCCATTCATCCTCAACTATTTTCGTAAATTAATGACAATTTCCTTACTTCTATTCAAGGTAATGACGATATCAGCCATTCCAATAAACAGTCCATTTTCAACCACGCCGGGTATCATATTCAGGTCTCTTTCAAGATCTCCAGGATGAGTAATATCTGGGAAGCTACAGTCAAAAATAAAATTACCATTATCAGTTCGAAATGGGATTCCATCTTTTTGCCGTAACTGCGGACTGCATCCAAGCTCTAGGATATATTTCTTTGTCATTTCATGACCAAAAGGAACGACTTCTACTGGCAGTGGGAAACCTCCTAATTTATCCACTATTTTGTGTGGGTCCGCTACTACAATAAATGTATTAGCTGCTTTCGCAATTATTTTCTCTCTTAAAAGGGCACCCCCGCCTCCTTTAATGAGAGCTAAGTCACGATTTACTTCATCGGCACCATCTATAGCGACATCAATTTGATCAATTTCTTTAAATGAAACAAGTGGGATTCCTACTTCTGTTGCCAATTTTTCCGTTTGTTTGGAAGTAGGGATTCCTTTAATAGAAAGTCCTTGTTGAACTAATTCTCCAAGTTTAGATATGGTAAACAATACAGTGGACCCCGTTCCCAGCCCAACTATCATTCCATCCTTCACGTACTCTACAGCTCTTTCTCCAACTTCTTTTTTTTCATTCAAGGACTTTTACTCCTTTCATTTAAGGACTAGAAGAAATCGAAATTCATTTGTTTTAATTTAACCATTGTTTCTCGATTTGTTTCTGTGCAATACGCAAAATTTGTTCTTCAGGTGTATCTTTTTTAACGATTACATTCGTCAGGTAATTTTTACCTCTCAATTGAAGTTTAACTGTCACTTCCACCATATATTTCACTCCCTTCAAATTTTAATGTGAATTATATAAATCAAAAGAAAATAACTTTTAGTTCTTAAGTTATTTTTGATGTATTAGGTTACTTTACGTAACTATAATACTTCCGGAAATTATTTTCGTCAAGCAAAAATATCTTAGAATCGAGATTTTTTATTTTACGCATTGTTCTTGCCAGTTCAGCACAAAAAGCCAACAGAGAATTACTGTTGACTTCAACTTATTTGAATTGTAGATTCATCTATTACTCATTCCGCTTTCACCAAATTTGTCACTGTTGCTATTAACTCTATTCGTTCATGTTTTTTTGTGTTTAATCTTTCTTCTACAAAGTAATGAGTTTTCCGATAATTCGAAATAATTACACGAAAGCTACTATAAAGCAGCCCTAATCAATTGTAAAAGGATTTATTTAATTTTAAGGAAATATCACTTTGTAGTTATGCCTTCTTTAGTTAAAAAAAGTATGATATAACAAAAATAAATTAAGAGTTATAATAAGTACAGCAATTATCCACGCACAGATTGACGTTATTGAATGATTTACAAGTTTTCCCATTAGTTTTTTGTTACTTGTAAACATTATTAAAGGTATTAAAGCAAAAGCAATTCCAAAAGAGAGGACAACTTGACTTATTACAAGAGCTTTAGAAGGATTAATTCCCATTAAAATTATTCCTAACGGCGGTATCATTGTAATAAATCGTCTCAAATAAATAGGTATGCGTCGTTTAATAAAGCCTTGCATAATGATGTCACCTGACATGGTACCAACTGAAGAACTAGATAATCCAGCAGATAACAATCCAATTCCAAAACATACAGCCACAAATGGTCCAAGTATTTTTCCAAATTCATTAAAGGCAACTTCTAAATCACTTATGTTTAGTCCGTTTTTATGAAATAAAGCCGCTGATACGATTAACATACTCGCGTTTATCCCACCTGCAATAATCATCGCAATAATGACATCTACAAACTCATAATTAAAAATCTTTTTCCGTTCTTCTTCGGTTTCTCCAACAATCCTATTTTGTGTTAAGGCAGAATGCAGATAAATGGCATGTGGCATCACTGTTGCTCCCAGCATACCAGCTCCTAATAATACGCTATCTACATCCTGAAATTTGAATGTGTAAAGACCAGAGAGAATTGCCACTGCATCTGGTGCTGCATAGAAAACTTGAACCCCAAAAACTATAACTACAATAAAAATCATTGCTGTAATTACAGCTTCTAACGGACGTACTCCTCGCCTTTGAATCTCCAAAATTACGATTGAACCAATGGCTGCAATAATAGCAGCTAAAACAAGTGGGATATCAAAAAGCAAATAAATTCCAAGCGATGCACCAATAAATTCTGCAAGGTCTGTTGCCATAACTACAAGTTCAGCTTGAAGCCATAAAAGAATTGAAGTCTTCTTTGAAAATTTCTCTCGGCAAACTTCAGGAAGGTTTTTACCCGTTGCAATCCCTAACTTGGCAGACATCGTCTGGATCAAAACAGCCATTAAATTAGAAACTAATATGACCCATAATAATGTGTATCCATACTTAGACCCTGCCGAAATGTTTGTTGCATAATTACCTGGGTCGATATATGCCACAGCAGCAATAAAGGCAGGACCTAAAAAAGGAAGCAATCTTTTAATTCCTTTAGAATCACTTTTTATAGAAGAATTAGAATATTTATTCAAAGAGTTAGACAATTTTTTGTTCCAACCTCCTTCTGTTATCCGAACTTATAGTTAATTCAGTAATTTGCATATGAGTTAATGCCACTTTAATATTGTAGCTTTTTATCGCTATTCTTATTTACTTTTACTGCCTTACCTTCTTGAACTCAAGCACATAAACTGAAATAACAAAATGAAAGAAGCTATTTAAGCTTCTTTCTCATTTTGCACTTTAAATTAATGTATTAAGATGCTTCTTAGCATCATATTCTTCCAATGCTTCACCATTTTTTAAACGATGAATAAAATCTGGATTAGAAATGAATGGACGTCCGAAAGCAGCAACATCAATTATTCCTTCTTCAATCGCCTGATTCGCCATTTCTGGATTTAATGTACCCACTCCAATAATGACACCATCCCAGTATTTTCTGACTAATTGATGCATCGTTTTTCCATCTGCAAGCACTCGATCAAATTGCATAATCGATGGGTGGATCATTGTTGCACCAGCTTCCTTAAATGCCTCAACAAATGTACGAATAGCCATTTCTGGATCTTCCCACATGTAATTTGGTATATCTGCTTTATGAGCAGAGAATCGAATCATTGTTCGTTCTGAACCAATTGCGTCGATAACTGCTTTA